>JBGCFS010000120.1:0-4099 GCA_045107035.1 Hyphomicrobiales bacterium | reverse complement strand
GCTTTGTTCGCCCCTAAGCCCTGCAGCGGGATCTGAGCTTACCGTGTGATAAAGAGGCCGCTAAAAACAACAACAAAATATGGCCCGAACATCAGACATAAAGCTCCAACTCAAAAAGCCTCCCGATCAAATATCGGTAGGCTTTTTCATCAAAACGGGACGACTAAAATCTAAGAGGCATATTATGTGGTTTAGAAAAAAAGCAGTTAAACGGTCCCAGCAAACTCTAGAAGTTTCGGATCCCCACCCATACGCTCCAACATCTGTCTGGCAAGTCCCAGATCTTCCGATGTCCATGCCACAGTTTTTGATCCAATCAAGTTGGCTTGCGATTTCAGAACAACCCCGTCGGACAAAATTTTAAGATGGTTGGCAGTGAGTGTTGAGCCCGTGCTGGTAATGTCGACAATAATGTCGGCTGAACCTGCAGCGGGCGCACCCTCTGTTGCACCTAAGCTTTCGACTATCCGGTAAACACCGAGACCATGGCTGGCAAAATAACTCTGCGTGAGCATCCAGTATTTCGTTGCAACACGTAGACGCCGGCCATAATGGCGCCGAAAATTGGCAGCCACATCATCCAAATCTTCCATGGAATTGACGTCGATCCAGCTCTCTGGGACAGCCACGACAACATCCGCGTGGCCAAACCCAAGCGGCTTAATCAAAGCAATTTTCTCGTTTACATCCCGAAGCGTTTCACGCACCAGATCTTCACCGGTAATTCCAAGGTGAATGGTCCCGCGCATAGCTTCACGGGCAATTTCGCCCGCTGACAAGAATGAAATATCGATGCTTTCGCCACCTTCAAAGCCTGTCAAGCGCCCAAAATAACTGCGTGCAGAGCCAACGGATTCAATTGAAAAACCTGCATCTCTAAAGATGTTTTCAGATTGTTCTTTCAAACGCCCCTTGGAGGGAATTGCAAGGATCAGCTTGCTCATTGTGCTTCTCCCCATGCAGGAAGTCGGTCTAGCCAGAGAGAAAAACCAACAGCTGGGACAGCAAAGTCCGCACCAAGAATTTCCATCAATCGATCATAGCGTCCGCCACCTGCCACAGGGCTGGTTGCGCCATCACAATAGAGCTCAAACACAAAGCCGGTGTAGTAGTCCAATGGCCTTGCAAAACTGGATGAGAAAACAAAGCGATCTGGCGACCTAGTGGAAGATTTCTGTTCAAATTGTGCAAGCCGTTCTGAGTAGGCCGCTAGATTTGCACCAAAAGAAACGCTGTATTTTTCTTCGAAAGCCGCAAGGCGGTCTGGCATTTCTTGTGCCTGCCCTTCCAAACGCAAATAGTCCGACAAAACATCCAGGATATGAAGTTTCGCGGCTTCATCGAGGCCGAAATCTTGTGGTCCGTAAGTTTCCAGATAACGCTCTACGATCGCCTCAGGACTACGACCAGAATGGACTGACAACCCTTGCTCAAGCATCATGCTAGCTACCGCTTTAGCAAGCTCTGTTTTGTCGCCAGACAAGGATGCAAATTCCTTCGGCAATGGCAGTCGTTCTGAGTCATCTTGCCTAAGCGTTTTTTCCAGCATTGCGATAGTCAAGCCTCGCCCGAATGCACGTATTAAACGATGCCGCAATCCATCTGGAACGTTCAATGATTTGAGCAAACCATAAAAGAGCGATGGATCACCCAGCTTCAAAATGAGGTCTTTTGACGCTGCTGGCATTTGGCAAGCCTCAACCGCAATTGCCATAACATCGCCATCTTCAATTTGCGGCTTTTCGGTGCGGCCCAGATGTTCAACACCCATCTGCAAAAACTCACCTGTGCCATCATCCCGCTGCCTGAAAACCGGCCCCATATATCCATAGCGGCGTGGCAAGTCTGTATTGGATTGAAGGTGATGCAAGCATACAGGAATTGTGAAGTCGGGTCGCAGACACAATTCCTCACCGGCCGGACCCGTGGTGATGAACATACGGCGTCGCAGATCTTCCCCAGCGGTTTCCAGAAATGGATCAGCAGATTGCAGAATATCCATTTCCACCATCAGGCAATCGTGCTGATTGAACAACTCATTGAATGCGCGTTTGGCTTTGCTCTCAAACGGGGCTTTGTTACTTGCAGGCAACATGGGCTTATTCCTAGTCGGCCTGATACAGCGCAACAACCGCCTTTACAGCGGAGACAAGATCAGATCGGTCAATGGTTTCTTGGCCTGGGTTTTGGGCACGCCATTCTTCATTATCGGTGATAACAGCGGATAGCTTTTTCCCAAGGAACAAATCCTTAAGCTGAACCTTACCTGCGGCGCGCTCATCAGAACCTTCAATGATGGCGACAGGTGCGTTTCGTTTGTCGGCATAGGCAAGCTGCTTGCCAAAATTCTTCGGATTGCCAAGGAACATCTCAGCCCGAACGCCAGCTTCACGCAATTCTCGTGTCATGGCCTGATAAGAACCCATTTGATCCTTATCCATGACAAGAACAACAACCGGACCCAATTCTTCTTGATTTGCCAACAGGCCACGTTGACGAAGCGCTGTCAGCAAACGTGAGACACCGATTGAAAAACCGGTCGCTGGAACCTGTTCTCCGCGGAAACGTCCAACCAGACCATCATAACGTCCACCGCCTGCAACTGCCCCAAACTGAACAACTTTTCCTTTGTCATTCTCGACTTCAAATGTCAGCGAGGCCTCGTAAACTGGGCCGGTATAATATTCCAAACCACGCACAATATAGGGTGCTATGGAGATGACGCTGCTGTCATACCCAGCAGCACCAGAAAGCTCAGAAATTAATTCCAGTTCAGTGACGCCTTCAGAAAACCTTGCGTTTTCGATGAATTCAGAGGCGCGCAATGCTGCCAGTGTTTTGGCGTTTGCGTCGCTTTCGGAGCTTTCTAGATCACGAAAATCAACAAACCCCATGATGGTATCTGTTTGACTAGCATTGAGGCCGGCACCCTTTGTGAAATCTCCACTGTCATCCATGCGCCCCTCACCAAGAAGATTTTTAACTTCAGCGATTGGGAATTTGTCGAGTTTATCAATCGCTCTTAAGACGGAAAGACGCGTTGTGGCGTGCTCATCTCCGCTCAGTCCAGCACTTTCCATCACACCATCAAGCAATTTGCGATTGTTCACATAAATCACAAACTCGCGCTCAGGACCGCCCTGTTTCAAACCCAGCTTGTGCAGCGTATCAGCTGCCATCATGCAAATTTCAGCGTCTGCGGCAACAGAAGCAGTACCGACTGTATCGGCGTCAAACTGCATAAATTGACGGAAGCGACCAGGGCCAGGTTTTTCGTTCCGGAAAACCCAACCAGAGCGGTAGCTGCGATATGGTTTTGGCAGATCCTGATAGTTTTCAGCTACGTAACGGGCTAAAGGCGCTGTAAGATCGTAGCGCAGGCTCATCCATTGCTCATCGTCATCCTGCAGCGAGAAAACGCCCGCGTTTGGACGGTCCGTATCTGGAAGAAACTTTCCAAGCGCATCGGTAAACTCAAACAACGGAGTTTCAACCGGATCAAAGCCGTACAGTTCATACACGTCTCGGATGGTTGCCATCATGGCTTCAGCAGCGCGGATTTCCGCCACATCGCGATCGGCAAATCCGCGTGGTTTACGTGCCTTGACCTTATCGGCCTTCTTCTTTTGCTTCGTGCTCATGGGGTGCGCAATCGGTTTATCTGAAAACTTGGCGTTGTCCTAGCCCATTGACCAGATGGCGGCAAGCTTGGATGCGCAATCGCGTTTAAGTGCCAGGTCGCACAAACGCATTGCGTGCGGCTTCAATTTTCTCTCGGCAGATACAGCCAACAACGTGATCGTTGACCAATCCCATCGCCTGCATAAATGCATAGACGGTCGTGGGGCCGACAAAGGACCAGCCGCGTTTTTTCAAATCTTTGGAGATTTGCGTTGAAACATCTGTTTTACCCAGCAGCTTTACAGCTTCGAAATCAACAGGACTTGGCCGCTGGTCTGGGCCAGGTTCAAAGCGCCAAAAATATGCAGCAAGCGAGCCAAACTCTTTTCTCAGTTCCAGTGCTCTTGCTGCATTGTTGATTGTAGATCGGATCTTCCCTTGATGTCGAACGATGCCAGCGTCCTGAAGCAACCGTTCA
>JBGCFS010000012.1:0-106348 GCA_045107035.1 Hyphomicrobiales bacterium | reverse complement strand
ACGCTGGTTTTGACCTACTTCGGCGACATGGATGTTTCAAAGCTGACTGAGAAACCTGCTGGCCGGCAATCCATCGATACGCGGTCAATTTCTAAAGACCGTATGGATGATGTTATCTCAGGGCTCCAGCGTGCCTTAAATGAGGGAAAGAAAGCCTATTGGGTTTGCCCATTGGTGGAAGAAGCTGAAGTTTTAGAACTTACATCCGCTGAAGAACGATTTCACACTCTGCAAGCTGAGTTCGGTGATCGCATTGGACTTGTGCATGGCCGTATGACACCGGCTGAAAAAGATGCGGCGATGACCGCATTCAAGTCAGGCCAAACCCGCATTTTGGTAGCAACCACCGTCATCGAAGTTGGTGTTGATGTGCCTGATGCCACTATCATGGTCATTGAGCATGCCGAAAGATTTGGACTTTCCCAACTGCACCAGCTGCGTGGACGGGTTGGTCGTGGGTCCGATAAATCTTCCTGCCTACTTCTATACAAGGGGCCGCTTGGCGAGACTGCAAAAGCGCGCCTGAACATTTTGCGTGAAACGGAAGACGGATTTCGCATTGCTGAAGAGGATTTACGTCTTAGAGGCGCAGGTGAGGTTTTGGGGACACGGCACAGCGGCGCACCCACATTTCGTGTCGCAGACGTTCAATTTCATGCTGACTTGTTGGAAATGGCGAGAAAAGAAGCCAGACTTGTTCTGGAACGCGATCCTGATATGCAGGATGGCCGCGGTGCATCCTTGAGGGTCTTGTTGTATCTATTTGGATTGGACGAAGCGATACGCTTCCTTAAGGCCGGCTAACATTTTAGCGTCTGCTATTCTGCAGGCTCTGTTTTTCTGGCTGCGCGTTCCAGCATCTCTTTTGCTACGTCCCCGTCATCACCCAACACGCTTGCAACATTGTCCGGTCCTGGAACAACGTCTGCATTTTGCGTGTCTGGATTAACCAAACCGGCAGAAATAACTAGTTTTGCCGCCTGTTCAACAGACATATCCAGCAGAATTAAATCTTTACTGGGTACAAACAGGAGGAAACCCGAGGTCGGGTTCGGAGTTGTTGGCAGGAAAATCGATACCATACTGTCATCGACCTTATCCCCGAGCTGCTTTTTAACTTCCCCTTTGGTTTCTGTAGAAATGAAGACAATTGCCCACAATCCACGCCGTGGGTATTCCAAAAGGGCGGCCCGTTGAAACGACTTCGAACTATCGGACAAAATTGTCTCAAAAATCTGCTTCAAACCTTGGTATAGATTTCTGACCAATGGCATGCGGCCAAGCAATGTTTCACCATATCTGATGATCGTTTTGCCAACGATTCCAGCGGTAAAAAATCCAAGTAAGGTAATGGAAATAAACGCAAAAAGCAGACCGCCGCCAGGTACAGAAAACGGCAAATAAGTATCAGGATTGTAAACTGCCGGGATAAGAGGTTTTACCCACCCATCGATCCACTGGATAAATGTCCACGTCAGATAAATTGTGATGCTGACCGGAGCCGCAATAACCAAACCTGTCAGAAAATAGTTGCGCAGGCGCAGGCCCATACTAAGCCGTTTGCGCGCAGTTTTTTCTGTTTTAGGTTTTCTAAGGGCCATTCTGCTCCATCAATGCAGTCGGGGTTTGTCTAGTCCGCTGTATTGATGGAACATAATCTGCAATTGTGAAAGCGCAATGGCAAGTAGGCCAATCTGTTGTGTTAAATGCGTTTTTTCATTCAACTGTGACAGATTTGGCAAGATTTCTGGGTTGATCTACGTCTGTGCCCATGAATACAGCTGTATGATATGCCAATAGCTGGATGGGGATCGAGTAGATCAACGGAGCTACATCCGGGTGCACATCTGGCAAAACAATGGTTTTTCTGGTCTCGACCTCTGCCTTCGCTGCGCCAGCTGCATTGGTGATCAGAATTATCTGCCCACCGCGTGCCGCAACTTCCTGCATATTCGATACGGTTTTCTCAAAAACTGCGTCATGTGGCGCGATAACCACGACAGGCATTTCCTCATCCACCAACGCGATTGGACCGTGCTTCAATTCGCCTGCGGCATAGCCTTCAGCATGAATGTAAGAAATTTCTTTGAGTTTGAGAGCACCTTCTTGCGCCAGTGGAAAGTTGGTTCCCCTTCCAAGGTAGAGCGCATGGCTGGCCTTTGATAGATCTCGGGCTAGACCTTCAATTTCATCTTCTAGTCCAAGGGCCATAGATGTGAGCCTTGGTGCTGCAGATAGGGCGGCCACTATTTCTTTTTCTGCGGCTTTGTCCAAAACGCCTCGCTCTACACCGGCTCTCACTGCGAGAGATGCCAGAACTGAGAGTTGACACGTGAAGGCTTTGGTCGAAGCAACACCGATTTCGGGACCTGCCAATGTTGGGAAAATAATATCGGATTCGCGTGCGATGGTGCTTTCTGCAACATTCACGATACTGGCGATTTTTTGCCCGTCCTTTCTGCAATAGCGCAGCGAGGCAAGTGTATCTGCAGTCTCGCCGGATTGTGAGATAAATAGTGACAACCCATCCTTATCCAAAGGCGCTTCACGATAACGGAATTCGGATGCGACATCGATATCCACTGGTAGTCTGGCCAAGCGCTCAAACCAGTATTTCCCGATAAGGCCAGCATAGTAGGCAGTACCACAGGCGGTAATGCTTATGCGGCTTAGGTCTTTGAAATCAAATGGTAGTTCCGGTTGATCGCTGGTGGAGTTATTTGCAAAGTCGAGATAGTGGCTCAGCGTGTGGCTGATGACCTCTGGTTGCTCATAGACTTCCTTGAGCATGAAATGGCGATAATTTCCTTTGTCGACCATCATTGCGCTGGCGTTGGAGCGTTTCATGGTTCGCTCAACAGAATTTCCTGATTCATCAAATATATCAAGGCTGGACCGGGTAACAACCGCCCAATCGCCCTCTTCTAGATACGTGATTTGATCTGTGAACGGTGACAGTGCGATCGCATCTGAACCGATATACATTTCACCTTCACCGTGACCTACGGCAATTGGGCTGCCGCGACGTGCAGCAATGATTAGATCGTCATCGGTCTTGAAAAGAACGGCCAGTGCGAAGGCACCCTCAAGCTTTGTCAGCGAGTTCTGGACGGCTGTTGTCGGATTTGCGCCTTCTTTTAGCTCTTGAGAAATTAGATGGGCAATAACTTCGCTGTCAGTTTCCGACTCAAATTGCGCGCCCTTTTTCGTCAGATCATCGCGAAGCTCGCTAAAGTTTTCGATGATTCCATTATGAACCACGGAAACGTCGGAAGTCGCGTGCGGATGTGCATTGCGCACGGAGGGAACGCCATGCGTTGCCCAGCGTGTGTGGCCAATGCCAACCAAACCTTCAAGTGGAGCGCCGTCGAGGTGTCGCTCAAGGTTTACAAGTTTTCCTTCTGCCCGGCGTCTGTCGAGCGAACCAGCGTGAATTGTTGCGATTCCGGCTGAGTCATAACCCCTGTATTCAAGTCTCTTCAATGCATCCACAAGAAGTGGGGCCACTGGTTTAGTGCCCAGAATGCCAACAATACCACACATGTTTGAAATCGCTCCCCAACGGACGGTTCGATAATTGTTCAACGATCGAATGATCGCGAAATGTCATGTGCCAAAAACGAGTGAGACTGCCAAATCAAGACATATGTCGAAATATTGCCAATCGAGGCCGGAAGTCGACCTTTTCAATCCCGTTAATAAGCGCCAGTCTTTTTTGCGAGGAATACGCTAAAAACGGGTTAAGGCATGTCAAATGAAGATCAAGAAATTTCTGACATCGTAAACGAACCCACAAATAATATTGGTGAGCGCAGATTGCGCCGTGGTGGCCGGAGCCAGCGGGAGAAGCCAAATTCAGTCCAGAAGCCTTTTTATCAGCCGCGGCTGCGTTATGCGCCGATGAATGCTGTGAGTGCTGATGAGTTGGAAGCCATTCATGATGCATCATTGGATGTTCTGCAGGAAATTGGCGTGGATGTTATTCACGACCAGGCGAAAACTCTCTTCCAGATTGGTGGTGCGGAAGTTGATCCAAACTCTGATCGCGTTCGGTTCCCCAAAGGGATGGTTGATGGTGCCATCAAAACTTGCCCTTCCAGCTTTCGCTTGCATGCCAGAAATCCGGCTCATGATATTTGGGTTGGCGATGACTATTTGTTTTTTACTCAGGTTGCGAGCGCACCAAACGCTACAGATCTTGATCGTGGGCGCCGTCCGGGGAACCATGAAGACTACAAAGACCTTCTGAAGTTGGGCCAGAGCTATAATATCATTCATGCAAATGGGGGGTATCCTGTTGAGCCCGTCGATATACATGCCTCAATAAGGCACCTCACCTGCCTGTCTGACGTTGTGAAGCTAACGGACAAAGCGTTTCATATGTATTCGCTCGGTAAAGAGCGCAACCGTGATGGGATTGAGATCGTTCGCATTGCGCGTGGCATAACGAATGAGCAATTAGACCAAGAATGTTCGTCTATGACCATCATCAACTCATCCTCACCACTGCGTTTAGATACGCCAATGATGCAAGGCATCATTGAAATGTCGAGCCGCAATCAGATGGTTGTCATGACGCCATTTACGCTTGCCGGCGCTATGGCTCCTGTAACAATTGCAGGGGCGCTGGTTCAGCAAAATGCGGAGGCTCTTGCTGGGATGACATTGACGCAGTTGGTGCGTAAGGGAGCGCCGGTGGTTTATGGCGGTTTCACGTCAAACGTTGATATGAAATCGGGCGCTCCAGCGTTTGGAACTCCGGAATATATGAAGGCGGCGCATGTTGGGGGGCAATTGGCACGGCGGTACAACGTGCCTTATCGCACGTCTAACGTATGCGCAGCAAACCACCCAGATGCGCAAGCAGCCTATGAATCGGTCTTCTCGCTATGGGGCGCGGTAATGGGAGGCGGCAACATGATAAAGCATGCCGCCGGTTGGCTGGAAGGTGGCCTAAGCACATCCTTTGAAAAGTTCATCATCGATGTGGATTTGTTGCAAATGGTGTCTGAATTCCTTGACCCACTCGTGGTTGATCAGGACTGCTTGGGACTGGAAGCGATGCGCGATGTTGGGCCCGGCGGACATTTCTTTGGAACGCCGCATACGCAGTCTCGTTATAAAGACGCCTTTTATGCTCCTTTGGTGTCTGATTGGCGCAACTTTGAATCGTGGCAGGAAGCTGGAAGTCCAACAGCCGAACAGAAAGCCAATCGTATCTGGAAAGATACACTCGCCCGATATGAGCGCCCTGCCCTAGATCCTGCAGTTGAAGAAGAGCTTGACGCATTTGTCGCTAAACGCATTGAAGAAGGTGGCGCACCAACGGACTTTTAGTCTCTGGAACCAAGAAAGTTAAGATTATGAAAACAACTGCTCAAGTCGTGGTCATCGGTGGCGGTGTCGTAGGCTGTAGT
Source organism: Hyphomicrobiales bacterium (assembly GCA_045107035.1). Taxonomy (GTDB): domain Bacteria; phylum Pseudomonadota; class Alphaproteobacteria; order Rhizobiales. Next base: position 100,931 of record JBGCFS010000012.1, on the reverse strand, counting down.
GTTCTGTATCATTTGACGAAAGCTGGCTGGAAAGACGTCGTGCTTTTGGAGCGTGATGAACTGACTTCTGGGTCGACTTGGCATGCCGCAGGTGGTTTTCATACCCTGAATGGTGATCCAAATGTCGCCAAATTGCAAACTTATACCATTGAATTATATGAAGAACTTGAGAAAATCTCAGGTCAGTCCTGCGGGCTGCATCTCACAGGCGGATTGCAGCTTGCCGATACAAACGAGCGGATGGATTTCCTTAAACTCGCTCACGCAAAGGGCCGATATCTTGGGATGGAAACCGAGATCATTTCGGCCAGTGAGGCAAAAAAACTTCTTCCTCTGATTGATGAAAGCAAATTCGTTGGCGCGCTGTGGGACCCGATTGAAGGCCATCTCGATCCATCCGGAACAACGCATGCCTATGCAAAAGCAGCGCGTCTTCAAGGCGCAGACATTGAACGCTTTTGCAAAGTTGAAGAACTGCATCAGCGAAGTGACGGCTCTTGGAGCGTGGTTACCAACAAAGGCACCATCCATGCTGAGCATGTGGTGAATGCTGGCGGTCTATGGGCGCGTGAAATTGGCCGTATGGTTGGGCTTGAATTGCCAGTTTTGGCCATGGAACACATGTATTTGCTGACAGAAGACATGCCGGAGGTCAAAGCAATCAATGATGAAACTGGCAAGGAAGTCATTCATGCCATTGATTTCAAGGGAGAAATCTACCTGAGGCAAGAGCGTGGCGGCATGCTCATGGGAACTTACGAGCAGAGTTGCAAACCATGGTCTCCGAAGCAAACGCCTTGGGATTTCGGTCATGAATTGCTTGATCCCGATGTGGATCGCATAGCGCCATCACTTGAAGTTGGTTTTGATCACTTCCCCGCGTTTAAAAATGCAGGGATCAAACAGATAATCAACGGCCCTTTCACATTTGCGCCAGATGGTAACCCTTTGGTTGGCCCAGTTGCGGGATTGAGCAATTTTTGGTGCGCATGCGCTGTCATGGCTGGCTTTAGCCAAGGCGGTGGCGTTGGCTTAGCGCTGTCCAATTGGATGGTGAATGGCGATCCAGGTTTTGATGTATGGGGCATGGACGTTGCCCGTTTCGGAAAATGGGCAACGCGTGGCTACGCGAATAAGAAAGTTCAAGAGAACTATAAAAGACGTTTCCGAATTCGGTTTCCAAATGAGGAGCTTTCGGCAGCCAGGCCAACGCAAACAACACCAATTTACGATCTGCAGCTTAAAGCCGGTGCCGTTATGGGCGATTCATGGGGGTTGGAGACGCCGCTTTGGTATGCTCAGGCAGATGAGAAGCCCGAAGATGTTGTTTCTTTCCGCCGTTCGAATGACTTTGAGCCGATTAAGCGAGAGTGCAAAGCTGTTCGCCAGTCCGTTGGAATCACTGAAATTTCAAATTTTGCGAAGTATGAAATCACTGGGAATGGAGCTGAGGCTTGGCTTTCGTCCTTGATGACGAACAAAATGCCTCGCCAAGGGCGTTTGATCCTTACGCCAATGCTCAACGAACAAGGTAAAATCATTGGTGATTTCACAATTGCAAAAGCCGGTGACAATCGCTTTTACATGTTTGGTTCAAGTCAGGCGCAAATCTACCACATGCGTTGGTTTGAGCAGCATCTGCCTAAAGACGCATCCGTAGATGTCAGAAATATCGACCTTGGCCTCGTTGGCCTTTCACTCGCTGGTCCCAACGCACGAAAAGTGTTGGAGAAACTGACTGATGACAACGTTTCCAATGACACTTTCAAGTTTATGGATTTTCGTGAGATGGAGCTGGCCAACGTGCCAGCAAAAGTAAATCGCGTTAGCTATACAGGCGATCTTGGGTATGAAATTTGGGTGTCACCTGAATATCAGCGAAGTATGTATCTCGCGCTACTGGAGGCTGGCGAAGAATTTGATATTCAGCATTTTGGAATGCGTGCGCTGCTCTGTCTGCGTTTGGAGAAGAACTTTGGCACTTGGTTCCGCGAATTCAGACCAATTTATGGACCGTTTGAAGCCGGGTTGGATCGATTTGTTGCATTTTCAAAAGACGATTTTATTGGCCGTGACGCAGCGCAGTTGGAAAAAGACAATGGTCCGAACCTAACGCGGCTCGCTTTCGTTGTGGATGCAAACGACGCTGATGTGATGGGCGATGAGCCAATTTGGAAAGACGGCAAAGTTATCGGCTGGATTACATCAGGTGGATACGCGCATAATTTTGAGTGTTCTCTAGCGCAGGGATATGTTCCTTCACAGTATGCGAAAGACTTTTCGGATGGTGCATTTGAAATCGAAATTCTTGGCGAGATGTGTACAGCGCGCATTTTGAAAGAGCCGCTATTCGATCCGCAAGCCATTCGTATGCGGTCATAAGGAAATCTTTATGTCTTTAATTGTTTTGATTGACATTTTCCTCGCATAGCGCGATTGCAAGGAAAACAGCCATTGGAATTGCGCCATGTCAGCCACCACACTTGCAGATCTGTTAAATCAAAAACCTGTTCTTCTCGCGGATGGTGCGACCGGCACCAATTTCTTCGATTTGGGCCTTGGGCCAGGCGATCCGCCGGAATTTTGGAACTTGGATGAGCCTCAAAAGGTTACCTCTTTGCATCAATCCTTTGTTGATGCAGGGTCGGATATCATTCTGACAAATACATTTGGGTCGAACGCGCCTCGCCTCAAACTGCATAATGCTCAAGATCGCGTGTTTGAGTATAATGCTGAAGGTGCAAAACTTGCGCGTGCCGTTGCAGATAAAGCGGATAGGCCTGTCGTCGTTGCAGGTTCAGTTGGTCCAACCGGAGAGCTGTTCGTGCCGCTGGGCGAATTGACACACGAGGCTGCGGTAAAAGCATTTGTCGATCAGATGGAAGGCTTGAAAGCTGGAGGCGCAAGCGTTGCGTGGATCGAAACGATGTCCGCAAAGGAAGAAATGCAGGCCGCAGCCGAAGCTGCGAATATTGTTGGTCTGCCATACGTTGTCACTGCAAGCTTTGATACTGCCGGTATGACCATGATGGGTCTTCCACCATCAGATATGCCTCATTTGCTCGATGATTTGGAGCAAAAGCCCGTAGCTGTTGGCGCAAATTGTGGTGTTGGCGCATCTGATTTGTTGATGTCAGTGTTGTCGATGTCAGAACAGCCGGGAGATACAGTTATTGTCGCAAAGGCAAACTGTGGCATTCCACAAATTAAAGGCGATCAAGTTGAATATACTGGTACGCCGGATTTGATGGCCGACTATATCCGTCTTGCAGTAGACTCCGGAGCGCGCATTATTGGCGGCTGCTGCGGTACCTCACCTATACATTTGGCTGCTATGCGCAAAGCATTAGATGCGCATCAGAAACGCGCGCGCCCCAATGAAGCGCAGATCGTTGAAACGATTGGCGCCATTCTAAATCCCGTTTCAGCTGGTGGTAGCAAACAAGAACGCAGGCCTCGCAGAAGAAGCAAATAGAAACTTAAGTAACGCAAAATTGAAGAAGGAACCGCTGAATTTATTCAGGTTCCTTCTTACCGACCAAGTCTGATTGGACATTACTCAGGTTCATTTTTCGTGATGTGACCATCTTGCAGGCCAAACGATTCCCGCATTGCTGTGCTTCGAACCTTCATTGATCGGGCCATTGGGTCCTTCTTGGGGTCCTTTGACGCAAACGCATCTTCCATGCTGTCTTTTTTGCTGGCAATGAACGCGTTCAAAGCATCTTCAATTCCTGGATCGAGTGGCGGTGCCACATACTCTTGAAGCATCTTCTTCCAAAGTATGTTGGCACGTTGTTCTGCTGTGCGCTCACCATCTGCCAGCCATTGTTCATAAGAATTGTTGTCGGCAATTGTTGAGCGATAGAATGCTGTTTCGAAGTTATCTTGTGTGTGTTGACAGCCCAAATAATGATTTCCTGGTCCAACCTCACGAATTGCACTTAGTGCTTGCCCTGCTTCAGACAGGTCAACGCCCTCCGCAAAGCGCTGCATCATTGCCAATTGGTCGCAGTCCATCACAAATTTCTCGTAAGATGATGCCAAGCCCCCTTCTAACCATCCTGCAGAATGGAGTACGAAGTTCACGCCGCCCATCAAAGTGGGTGTAAGTGTTTGCGCACTTTCATAGGCTGCCTGTGCATCACATACTTTAGAGCCGCACAGGGAGCCACCAGAGCGGAATGGGATGCCAAGCCTTCTTGCGAGCTGTCCTGCGCCATAGAGCACCAGAGAAGGTTCTGGTGTGCCAAATGTCGGCGCACCAGACTGCATTGAGATAGAGCTCGCGAAAGTTCCGAATAAAACGGGCGAACCAGGACGGCATAGCTGCGAGAAAGCTGCCCCGGCTAAAACTTCCGCTAAAATTTGTGTGAGCGTTCCGGCAACTGTAACGGGCGACATAGCGCCAGCGAGGATGAAGGGAGAAACAATGCTCGCCTGCCCGGCTCTAGCATAGACTTTCAAAGCGCCAAGCATGGTGGAATCAAAAACCATGGGAGAGTTGGCGTTGATAAGGTTGATCAGCACGCAATTGTTATCGACAAATTCATCGCCAAACACGATTTTTGCCATTGCAACAGAATCTTCGGCGCGTTCGGGAGCCGTCACCGAGCCCATGAATGGTTTGTCGGAATACTTGATGTGAGCCATCACCATATCAAGATGACGTTTGTTCACAGGGACATCAACTGGCTCACAAACTGTGCCACCGGAATGGTGCATTGCAGGCGCCAAATAAGCCAGCTTCACGAAATTGTGGAAGTCTTCGATAGTTGCGTATCGACGCCCGCCGTCTAGATCGCGAACAAATGGAGGTCCGTAAACTGGTGCAAATACTGTGTGTTTGCCGCCAATTTGAACGGATCTTTCCGGGTTTCGGGCGTGCTGGGTGAATTCACTGGGGGCTGTTTCAATCAGCTTGCGACATAGGCCTTTTGGGAAACGAACGCGTTCATCTTGTACATCCGCACCAGCGTCGCGCCACATTTGCAATGCTTCCGGATCTTCCCGAAACTCAATGCCTACTTCTTCAAGAATCGTGTCAGCATTAGCCTCAATGAGTGCAAGGCCGCCTTCATCCATGATTTCTACTGTAGAAATCTTGCGATTGATTGCAGGCATCTGAGGGTCGCGGCGGTTCGCACGCAAGGCTCTGCGGCCATCCATGCCCCCACTTCTACGACGTTTTGGTCTCGCAGCAGTCTCTGTGTCGATTTGTTCTGTTTCGCTCATGATGAAATGCCTTAAAAGTCGTCATAAATCGAAGGATGGCGCAAAGCGTTGAAAATACGCGTTCATATTGCGTCATCCAACATATGCTTTCGCGACAGACTTTCTCGTCGTTTTTGTCATGTTGCAAGTCGTTTCCAGCTGCACGGAACTTTAAACATTTGCGGAATACTCTTGCAATTGAAGTCGCCTTGTCGCAGACGAATGTTGAGGCGCTGAATTTGTAATACGGCGAGTGCTATAGCCTGAGGTGTTTTATGTCCGACGATGATGAAATCATTCTATCCGAATTGAGCGATGATGAACTCGTTCTTCAGATGCATGACGATCTTTATGACGGGTTGAAAGAAGAAATCGCCGAAGGCGTGAATATTCTTCTTGAGCGTAAATGGACGCCGTATGACGTTCTGACAAAGTCTCTTGTTGAAGGTATGCGGATTGTCGGGATTGATTTCCGCGACGGCATTCTATTCGTACCAGAAGTGCTTCTGGCTGCAAATGCCATGAAGGGTGGAATGGCAATTTTGCGCCCTCTTCTTGTTGAGACTGGGGCGCCTAAGGTTGGTAAAATGGTTATCGGCACCGTAAAGGGCGATATCCATGATATTGGCAAAAATCTGGTTGGCATGATGATGGAAGGCGCTGGCTTTGAAGTTTTTGACCTTGGCATCAATAATCCGGTCGAAGACTACTTGGCCGCCATTGAAGAGCACAAGCCTGATATTCTTGGCATGTCGGCTCTTTTGACTACAACCATGCCATATATGAAGGTCGTGATCGATACAATGATCGAAATGGGTATTCGTGACGAACATATCGTTTTGGTTGGCGGAGCGCCTTTGAACGAAGAATTTGGCTTGGCGATTGGTGCTGATGCATATTGCCGCGATGCTGCCGTTGCTGTTGAAACAGCCAAAGAATGGATGACACGCAAGCACAATCAGCTGGCAAGCGCTTAAACGCATCGGGAGTTTTTGACCTCCCGAAAGGGAGCATTCGATGAATTTACCTGATGATGATGTTCTGACAGACAAGGGCTTGATGGATGAGTCCAGATCGGGATCCGTTTTGCTCATTGGCTGCGGTGCACTGGCCCATGAAATATTGGCAGTCAAAGCGGCAAATTCTTGGGACCATATGACGCTTCGGTGTTTGCCAGCGAAACTCCATCTTTATCCAGACCAGATTACCCCATCGGTTCGTGATGCCATTCACAAAGGGAGAAACGATGGTTTTGAGACCATTTACATCCTCTATGCCGATTGCGGAACCGGCGGACACTTGGACGCCTTGTGCGAAAAAGAAGGTTTGGAACGCATTGCTGGACCACATTGCTATTCGTTCTTCGATGGGAACGAAGCATTTGCCCAAAGAGCTGATGATGAGATGCGTTCGTTCTATTTGACGGATTTTCTCGTGAAGCAATTCGATGCATTCGTCTGGAAGCCTATGGGGTTGGATAGACACCCTGATCTCCGAGATATGTATTTTGGCAATTATGAAAAACTGATCTATCTCGCGCAGACCAACAATGCCGCGCTTGATGCGAAAGCCAAAGAGTGTGCGGATCGCTTGGGCTTGGCCTATGAACGCCGCGCAACTGGCTATGGTGATTTATCTCTTGCTATGGAATCACTTGCAGATATCTGAATTGGTCCCTAAATCGCATTGTCAGTCGCATTCCCACAATGTCATGTCGCTGGCGACGCATCGCAAATTGGCCATGGGCCACATTCTGATATCAGGAGCAAGAAATGGCGCAGAAGACAGTTGTCTACTGGAAAGATATTCCGACGCAGGTAATCGTGAAGGCTGGTCGCAAGGCTGCTAAACGGGAATTACCAGAATATTTCATCCAGTCAGTTGATCAATGCGCTATGCGGCTTGGAGCCAAGGACAGCGATGCCTATCTGGAAGAATGGCGTCGCGGTACACCGGAGGAAGTTTCTGGTGACTTGGAACAAGAGGCAGATCAGGCATTGGAAGCCATGATTGCAGCTTATCCAAAGTCGCGGCTCAAGGCTTTGATTGATGCTGGAGGCGTTGACCGTGGAGATACAGGCACTTAGGCGGCCCCTGACCGCTACGATTGAAGCCTCGCCTAAACAGGTCATGACGACCGAGGATTTGGGCGCGCTGTTTCCTAAAGGTACTTGGGTCTATCTCACGGATGTTGGCATTGATTCACTCGATATGATTGTAGCCGCGGCGGCGCGGCTGCAAAGTTTGGGCTATGTCCCTGTTCCGCATATTCCAGCACGCCGCATTGAATCTCTTCAAATGCTTGAAACGCGCATTGCACGGCTGCGTAATGAAGCAAATGTCGACAATGTATTGCTGATTGCGGGCGAAGCTAAACAGCAGATGGGGCCTTACTCGGCATCAATTGAAATTCTTAGAACCGATGTTTTAAGCCGTTTTGGCATCGCTCGTGTGGGCGTTGCGGGTCATCCAGAAGGAAGCCCGGTTATTTCGAACGCTGTTGCCTCGTCCAGCCTTTTGGAAAAAGCGGATTTTGCATCTCGGTGTGACGCGGACATGTACATCGTGACCCAATTTGGATTTGATGCGGCTCGTTTTATTGCCTGGGCAAACGCGTTGCCCGGTCAAGGAGTTTTTCTTCCGGTTCATCTCGGGATGGCAGGCCCGGCCAAAATGACAACACTGATCAAATATGCAGCAATCTGCGGTGTTGGTGCGTCCATGAGCTTCCTCAAGAGGCGTGGCTCTGCCTTGGCATCACTCGCTATGGGGTATGATCCCGAGCCAATCATGAGAGCATCGGAAGACCATATCTCTACAAACCCTCAAACTATGATACGTTCGGCACACGTTTTTCCATTTGGTGGATTGAAAAAATCAGCGAATTGGCTTGACGAACGTGGCACTTGGGACATAAAGAAATCTTTATATCTTGATGCAAACGTGGTTTGAGCTTCTTACCACTCCTAACATAGTTGGATACACTTCATGACCCAGACTGTTGTCGCGTCTGAAACACGCACGGCCATTATCGGCTTTGATCAACCTTTTTGCGTGATTGGTGAACGTATCAATCCAACAGGACGCAAGAAGCTTGCAGCTGAAATGCTCGAAGGCAACTTTGAAACTGTAAAGAAAGATGCTTTGGCTCAGGTCGCAGCTGGCGCAACAATGCTGGATGTAAATGCGGGTGTGACAAGCATTAATCCAAACGAAAGTGAACCTCCGTTGTTGGCGGCAACTGTTGAGTTAGTTCAATCGCTTGTCGATATTCCTTTATGCATAGATTCATCTGTGCCTGCGGCTTTGGCGGCCGGTTTGGCTGTGTGCAAAGGACGCCCGCTGGTTAATTCTGTGACCGGCGAAGAAGATCGTCTTGAAGTGGTTTTGCCACTTTGCAAGAAATACGATGTTCCGGTTATCGCCATTTCCAATGATGAGACCGGTATTTCCGAAGACCCAGATGTCCGCTTTGCTGTGGCAAAAAAAATCGTTGAACATGCACAAGACTATGGCATCAAACCACACGACATCGTGGTTGACCCACTTGTGATGCCAATCGGCGCGATGGGAACTGCAGGTCTGCAGGTTTTCGCACTTGTTCGCCGCCTGCGCGAAGAGTTGAAGGTGAACACAAGCTGTGGCGCTTCGAATGTGTCCTTTGGCCTTCCGCACCGTCATGGTATTAACGCCGCGTTCCTTCCTATGGCTATTGCTTCCGGAATGACATCGGCGATTATGAACCCGTGCCGACCCGCAGAAATGGAGGCAATCCACGCTGCAAATGTGCTCATGGGAACTGACCAAAATTGCCAAAATTGGATTACGACCTATCGTGATCACGTTGCTGGAAATGCAGTCGCACCTTCGCCAGCGGCTGAAGCAGGCTCTGGTGGTCGACGCCGTGGTGGCCGTGATGCCCGGCGTGCGCGCTCAACCACTTAAGATTGGCTGCTGTATTGACCGACGCTTTGGAAAACTCTGCTACTGACGCATCTAAGATTACAGATGAAGCACTTGTGCTTTTCATGCCGTCTGGCCGCCGGGGAAACTTTCCAGTAGGTACGCCGGTTCTGGATGCCGCTCGCTCGCTTGGTGTCTATATTGAATCGGTTTGTGGCGGACGCGGCATTTGCGGTCGCTGTCAGGTTGAAGTGGCTGAAGGACAATTTGCTAAACACGGAATAACAAGTTCTGCGGACCATCTTGCAGCCTTTACCGACACTGAAGCGCGCTATCGCTCAAAACGTTCTCTCGCAGACGATCGTCGCCTCTCCTGCTCTGCCAAAGTCACTGGCGATATTGTCATTGATATTCCCCAAGATGTGCAGATGCAGCGCCAAGTGGTTCGCAAGCGTGCTGAGTACAAACATATCGACCGTGATCCAGCTATCAGACTGCATTTTATCCAAGTTCAAGAACCCGATATGGAGTTGCCATTGGGCGATTTGGATCGTTTGCTTGAAGCTCTGAAGACCGATTGGGAGTTGGAGAATGTTACCGTTGAAACCTGGTTAAATCCTAAGGTTCAAAGCATCCTTCGCAAAGGTAAGTGGGAAGTTACCGTTGCAATTCATACCAAAAATGGCGTTCCCACCCTTATCGGGATGTGGCCGGGTTTTCATGATAAATTCTACGGGCTGGCATTCGATATCGGCTCAACTACGATTGCTTGCCACCTGTCTGATATGATGAGTGGCCGGACAATTGCGTCTTCTGGCACGTCCAACCCCCAAATTCGCTTTGGTGAAGATCTCATGTCACGGGTTTCCTATGTGATGATGAATCCGGGTGGCGAGGAAAAACTCACGACTTCTGTTCGAGATGCCATCGGCTCTCTGGTCAGCAAAGTCTGTTCAGAAGCAGGCATCGAGCGTAATGAAATTCTGGATTCTGTCTTCGTAGGCAATCCGGTTATGCACCACCTGTTCCTCGGGATCGACCCAACCGAGCTTGGCGGCGCGCCATTTGCCCTCGCTGTTTCAGGCTCACTTGATTTTCCGGCGCGCGATTTGGGTCTTGATCTTCATCCAGGTGCGCGAACTTACATCTTGCCTTGTATTGCCGGCCATGTTGGCGCTGATGCGGCTGCTGCAACTTTAGCTGAAGCACCACACAAGGAAGACGAATACACGCTCCTTGTGGATGTTGGAACGAATGCAGAGATTGTTCTTGGTAACAAGCATCGTGTGGTGGCTGCGTCTTCTCCCACTGGACCTGCTTTCGAAGGCGCCGAGATTTCTTGCGGGCAGCGCGCAGCTCCAGGTGCGATTGAGCGTGTCCGTATTGATCCGGTTACACTGGAATCGCGGATTAAAGTAGTCGGCGTGGATGAGTGGTCAGATGACCCATCATTTGCAGAGCAAGTAGAGGCCGTGGGCGTCACGGGTGTTTGCGGTTCTGGTATCATCGAAGTACTGGGTGAGATGTTTCTCGCTGGCTTGATTGACGAAGATGGCGTAATTCAGGGATCGAAAGCCGAGAATTCTGACCGGGTGATCGAAGACGGGCGGACATTCAGTTACATTCTTTGGCGTGGCGCTGTTGAGCTGAAAATCACACAAACTGATATTCGCTCTATCCAACTTGCAAAAGCGGCATTGTATGCTGGCGTCAAGCTGTTGATGGATAAGCTTGAGATATCGGAAGTTCGCAAGATCAAGTTGGCTGGTGCCTTTGGTAGCTATATCGATCCCAAATATGCGATCCTGATTGGCCTCATTCCAGATTGTGATCTTTCTAAAGTCTCTGGAGTTGGCAATGCTGCTGGTACCGGTGCGCGGATGGCGCTTTTGAACCGTGGGCACCGTTTGGAAATCGAAACACTTGTTAGCCAGATTGAAAAGATTGAAACGGCTCTTGAGCCGAAATTCCAAGAGCATTTTGTGAATGCAATGGCATTTCCAAACAAGGTTGACGTGTTTCCAAACCTATCTGCTGAAGTTCAGCTGCCAGCACGAAAAGAAAGCGCCGGTGGAACTTCTGAAAGTGGTGGCCGCCGTAGAAGACGCAATCGGCGTGAATAGAGTGCTGCCTTTACGTATCTAGCAGGTTACCGGGGAGCCCACGAAATTCTTCAGTCAATTCTCTGGCTGCCAGTTTTCCAGCTTCCCCAAGATCAGCCTGTTGGCTTAGCGCGATCTGATACGTCCACAAGGGTGGCAGGCCGGTTTCCTCCGGTGTTAGCTCTATTAGCGGAGCGTCTACCAAGCTTGCAGGGAATGGTGCCACTGCCAAATCTGCCAGAAGCGCCGCGCGCTGCCCTGTGCTGTGTGCACTGATGAATGCAGAGCGATAGGGGATTTGTGCCTCTTCAAGAGCCTGAACAGCACCGCCACGCCATGAACAGCCTTGTTCCCACATAGATAGTGGCAGCGGACGTTGCGAATGAGAGCAACCTCCTTTCAGGCCTGCCCAAACAAGCTGCTCTTCCAGTACAATGGTGCTTCCCTTTGGCAAATCAGATCCGGCGCCACATGTTGTTAGAACCAGATCTAATTCTCTTCTCTGAAAACGTTTCATCAGCTCAACGCTTAGGTCAATTACAACATCCAGCCGTACGCCTGGATAGCACTCGGAGAAACGCCTTAGCACATTTGGTAGCAGTCGCGCGCCGTAGTCATCGGGTGCTCCAATGCTTACAACACCTTCGATATCGGGTTGGCGAAATTTGAGCACAGCCTCACGATTCAGAGCCAGCATTTTGCGTGCATAGATTAGAAAATCCTCTCCATCAGACGTTAGAGATACTTCTCTGGAAGTGCGAAAAAGCACTTTTGTTTCAAGCGTTTCCTCAAGTTTTTTGATCTGCATTGAGATAGCGGATGGCGTGCGGAATACAGCGTCAGCTGCCCGGGTCAAATTTCCTGTTTCCGCCACGGCAATGAAACTCTTGAGTTGGTCTGGATCTAAAAGCGGAAGTCGTACCTGGGACGATGTTGCATTTGTCATATGTGATCCATGATTAAGAATTTCGAATAGATAGGATAAGTTCTTTTCGTTTTTCTTACAATAGATGAAATGTCATATCTATCGCAGATAAATTGAAACAGGAGCGATTGGCATGACTTTTGATGCAACTCATGGAATTTGTTGCGAGCCTGATCCAATTAAATTTAGTTGGAGACCTGTTTTCACAGCGTTGCTGCGCTTTGCCGCTTTAGGAATGCAATCTCCCAGACAGAATGGCATCATGCATTCCCTCCCCCTGATGGATGCCAGAGCGATGGCAGATATTGGCCTTGGTGCGTTAGGAAATGACATTTCCGACCCAGCGTTGCGCGACATGACAATTCGACATGAAATCTCAAAGTTGGATAAGCTTGACCGATTTGGCCGCTAAATGACGAGTTTTTCACCATTAATTGGCATCTCTTCAGGGATGCCAAATAGTCTTGCAGAGCGCGTGATAAGGCACCAGAGATAATCCGCCATCGAGGCACGGACAATCAGGCGAAATGCTTCTGGTTGACCGGTGCCTGTATTCAATTGCCATAGATAGGCATTGGCATGTCCAAACAGTGAGCCCTTAACATGACCGACAGAAAAAGAACGGGCGTGCAGGTCAAGCGTCGTTAGATTCATGAGTGTTTCCCGGGCCTGGTGCCCGGAAAGGTCAATGCAGGTGTAATAGTCTGTGACATTGACAAGCTGATGAAACAGGCCCGTCAGCCCCATATCGAGGCCAATCTTCAGTTCGCGATCGCCATCTCTTTCCGTCACCAACATCCACTCGTCTGGACCCAACCAAAGCGTGGAGATGTGGCCGTTTTTTGATGTAACAGCTGTGCATGGCTCAGTTGGAAGTGATGCACCTTTTGTTGTTGCCGTAACCGGTTTATTTCCGATTTTCTGATCCATGCGCAAGATCAGCTTCCCAAGGTGCGGAGCTTCTTGCAGCGTCAAACCTTCAGGTCCGGATGTCATTTTGCGGTGTGACAAGGGACTTATGCGTTCTGCTGTTTTCTTGTTCACTTTAGATAGTGCCATCAGCCCGCTCCTTTATGAAATCCACACCAACAATTTTCACCGCAAGCGCCTTGTCACCTTTGCGAGACGCATAGACTGTTTGGCCCATTTTGGTGTGACCACTCTCAACGAGGGCCATGGCAATTGAGCGGCCAAGAGTTGGGCTGAAGTAGCTGGATGTCACATGTCCGAGCATTGGAACTGGAATTGAACTTTCGTCTTCCGTCGCTATGATTTGGGTGCCTTCCATAAGAACTTTGTCTGGCTCGTTAGTAACCAACCCAACCAATTGCTTGCGATCCTGCCGAGAGGTATCTGAACGTGTCAGTGATCTGCGGCCAACAAAATCGCCTTTCTTTTTCACAATCCAATTCATACCGAGGTCAATTGGTGTGGCTGTACCGTCGGTATCTTGCCCAACGATAATGAAACCCTTTTCCGCCCGCAGAAGATGCATGGCTTCTGTGCCGTAAGGCGTAATGTCAAAGGACCCACCCTCGCGTTGGCTCAAAGCAAAGATCTTTTTCCAAAGCCACAAGCCGTAGGATGCATCAATGTTGATTTCGTATGAGAGTTCACCAGTGAATGAAATGCGGAAGACACGAACTGGAATACCGTCGATACGCCCTGCTCGCCAATCCATGAATTTGAAGGTTTCTGGATCTGGATCGAAATCATCCAAAAGCTCTGAAACCAATTTATCGCATCCAGGACCACATATTGATGCAACGGAAGTCTGCTCTGTCGTGGTCGTGAGATATACATCTAGCTCTGGCCATTCCGTCTGGAGGTAGTCTTCCAAGTGCCCCAGAACGTTGGCTGCGCCGCCTGTTGTAGTTGTCATATGGAAATGATCATCGGCGATGCATGCTGTTACACCGTCATCCATAACCATGCCGTCTTCTTTTAGCATGAGGCCATAGCGACATTTCCCTGGTGCAAGCTTGCTCCAGGCATTCGTATAGATGCGGTTTAAAAACTCACGTGCATCAGGTCCCCTGACGTCAATTTTACCCAATGTGGAAGCATCCAATACGCCAATGCCAGTTCGGGCAGCTTTGGATTCGCGCTGTACGGCTTGCTCGAAAGTTTCACCTTTTTGCAGAAACGCTCTTGGACGTAACCAATCGCCGACAGGTTCAAAGATCACACCCTTTTGCGCCGTATGCCAAGGGTGCATAGCCGTTGTTCTGCGCGGCATAAAGTGCTCGCCGACGTGCTGGCCTGCTAATGCACCCATAGTTACGGGCTTATAGGGTTGTCTAAAGGTCGTCACACCTACTTCAGGAACTGATTTGTCCATTTGATCAGCAATGAAGGCGAAAGCATTCAGGTTGGCGATTTTGCCTTGGTCCGTTCCCATACCCGTTGTTGTGTAACGCTTGATATGCTCAACAGAACTGAGCCCTTCCTGCATTGCGACTTTGATGTCCTTGGTCGTGACATCATCTTGAAGGTCAATAAAGGCACGAACTTTCTTCGCGGCCTTTGGTGATGGAATCTGAGCAATAATTTTCAGATCATTCTGCATGATCATATTGTGCTCAGCTTTTGCCGCTTTGGCCGTGCGTTTCTTGAAACCTGCTTCTGCAGCAGCATCAATGCCGGCGATGCGGCCTTCATCTATGCAGGCTTGCAGGTCCAAAGTACCATTTGCTGAGCCAACAGAACGCTCGTTTTGCCAGGATTTACCCGGCCTAAAGGCTTGCAAAGCATCGTCGTAACGCAGCTTGCCGCGCGATTGAGAAAATAGTGCAACATTTGGAGCCCAGCCCGCAGAGTTAGCAATCAGATCGCAAGCAACCCAGTTTGGTGCTGGTGAAACGTTGCCGTGTTCATCTAAACGCCGAATATCTGCAGCCGTTACACGTGTGGTGCCTTGAGTGCCAACGACGGCGGAACCCGCATGAATGGGTATTCCGCGCTTTGCGGCACCTTCGAGGATGTGTCCTGGCAAGTTACGGCGTAAATCCACAATTCCGACGACGTCTGAACCCGCATCGTTTAAATCGAATGCGGCTGCCCAGGCGCTGTCATTGTTTGCGAACACAAGAGCCTGATGTCCACATAACACCCCGTATCTGTGAAGATAGGTTCTGACAGCACCAGCCAACATGATGCCCGGCCGGTCGTTTCCGTCAAAAACAATTGGTCGTTCCAGGCTTCCAGTCGCCAATATCACCTGCTTTGCGCGCACGCGCCAAATGCGTTGGCGAGGCTGAAGTGGGTTTCTGTCGATGTCACTCAAGTGGTCAGAAACTTTCTCCCAAAGACCGACAAAATTGTCACCATAATAGCCAAAAGCGGTTGTTCTGGTGAGGAGAGTTACATCTGGATTCTCTTCAAGGCTGGCGCGCAATTTGCCGACTGCATTATCAAGCTTGTTACCGCCAATGGAAACCGAGCCTTCAGGCTCGGAAAGTAAGGCACCGCCAAGTTCATTTGTTTCTTCTGCCAAGATGACCCGTGCACCAGCATCCGCTGCGGCCTTAGCAGCAGCCAGCCCTGCTGGTCCTCCGCCAACTACCAAAACATCGGCATGACGGTTCGTTGAATCATAGCGGTCAGGATCTGCGGCTTTGGGCGCGACCCCAAGACCTGCGGCTTTCCGGATGATGGGTTCAAATGTCATCCAAGAAAGCGGTGGCCCCATAAAGGTTTTATAATAAAATCCGGCAGGAAAAAAATCGGAAAAAGTATCGTTTAATATCCCAATGTCGAATGACAGGCTCGGCCAGCAATTTTGAGCTTTCGCAACCAAACCATTGTAGATTTCCTGCTCGGTTACGCGGGTATTTGGCTCAGTTTGAACTGCATCTGGGCCAATTTGCACAATGCCAGCCGGGTCTTCAGAACCAGCTGCTACAATGCCGCGTGGACGATGGTATTTGAAACTACGAGCGACCATGTGTCGCCCATTCGCTAGCAATGCAGATGCAAGCGTGTCGCCCTCAAAGCCATTTAGTTTTTTACCGTCGAAGGAAAATTCCACTGATTTAGTGCGGTCAATGCGACCTCCAGTTTCGGTCCTAAGAGACTTGGAAGATTCAGCCACTACGCGCCCTCTTCAGGATTCATGATTTTAACTGCATCATTGCCAGAGCCAATCGGGGCTTCCCCACTTGGAGTAAGCGGCTCCAATGTAGCAACATCCGGCGGTGTTTCTCCCATTTTGTAGGATGCGAGAAGTTCATCGGTTGCGGTGTTGCGCAACACATTAAACCACTGACGGCAGCCGGCAGAATGGTTCCAACGTTCCGCATATCGGCCCTTTGAATTCTGGCGCATAAAGACAAATTGCGCCCATTCTTCATCGCTCAACTCTACTGAACCATCAGGACGTTCAATATGGGCTTCACCGCCACATGAGAACTCGGACATATCTCTTTCGCCACACCAGGGGCACTGAATGATAAACATCAAAAACTCCTAATGCGCTACGGCTGCAGCGCCGTGTTCAGCTACAAGATCACCACTCACAAACCGATCCAGTGAAAACGGAGCAGCGATGTCGTTCGGTGTATCGTTTGCAACAAGATCTGCAAATACGTGCCCAGATCCCGGCGTTGCTTTCCAACCACCAGTGCCCCAACCGGCATTGATGTAGAAACCTTTGACCTTGGTTTTAGAAATTATTGGGCTTGCATCTGGTGATACATCAACAATCCCTCCCCATTGGCGCATCATGCGCAACCGAGAGAAAATTGGGAACAATTCCATCAGTGATGCCATTTGGTGTTCGATAATATCGAAACTGCCACGTTGCGTGTAAGAAACGTATGGGTCGATCCCAGCACCAATGACCAGCTCGCCCTTGTCTGATTGACTGACATAGACATGCACAGCATTTGACATAATCACACAGGGGATAAGTGGCTTTAGTGGCTCAGAGACCAGCGCCTGAAGCGGGTGGCTCTCAATTGGAAGTCTGACATCCACCATATCTGCAATGACAGTCGAATGGCCGGCTGCAACAGATGCAACTTTCGGCGTTTTAATGCTGCCCTTGGTGGTTTCAATGCCAACAATTTCGCCAGATTCGGTTTCTATTCCCGTGACTTCGCATTGTTGAATTATATCGACGCCCATGGAATCCGCTGCGCGTGCCAAGCCCCAGACAACAGCATCGTGGCGATTGACGCCGCCAGATCGTTGAAGCGTAGCGCCGATAACCGGATAACGCATATTTTCGTCGATGCTGATTGGTGGGCAAATATCTTTAACCTGTTTTGCATCAAGCCATTCGGAGTCAACACCGTTCAGTCGATTGGCTTCAACTCGTCGTTTCAACGTACGAGCTTCGCCCTCATCATGTGCGAGGTTCAATACGCCGCGGTGGCTCATCATGATGTTATAATTTAATTCACGCCCCAGATTGGTCCAAAGACCTAGTGCATGATTGTAAATGGCAGCGCTGGCGTCATAAAGGTAATTTGAACGAATGATCGTGGTATTGCGGCCTGAGTTACCGCCGCCAATCCAACCTTTTTCAATCACCGCGATATTTGTCATGCCATGTTCTTTGGCAAGGTAATACGCGGTAGCCAGACCATGGCCGCCGCCGCCGATAATCACAGCATCATATGAGGGCTTTAATGCTGGTTCACGCCATTGAGCCTGCCACCCTGTATGGCCGCGAAAGCCCTCGCGAATAAGACTGAAAAGATTATATTTGGACGACATCTGGCGCGGGGCTCTCCCATTAGGTCAATGCCAATAGCATTTGGTACTGCAACCTATTGGTTTTCACGTCCGCGATCTGTCGTCAAGACGATAAGCTAATTGTCATTCTGCGACATAATCGACAAGACGACCTGGCCCAACGTATTGAATTGAGCCAGGTCTTGGAAATCGACTAGAAAAGGCCTTCGATTTGTCCCAGATCGTTGAGGAAGATCTTCTCTGAAGATGGAATGCGTGGAAGGCCGGGCATAGTCATTACAGCACCGGTTACCACGACGATAAATCCAGCACCCGCCGACAATCTTACTTCACGAATTGGAACTACATGACCTGTTGGAGCTCCGCGCAGGTTTGGATCCGTTGAAAAGGAATATTGTGTTTTCGCCATACAAACTGGCAGATGGCCATATCCCTTTGCTTCCCAATCTCTAAGTTGAGCGCGAACAGACTTGTCTGCAATGACGTCTTCAGCGCGATAAATGCGTTTGGCGATTGTTTCAATTTTCTCGAACAAAGGCATTTCATCTGGATATAGAGGCGCAAATTGTGATGAGCCGCTTTCAGCAAGCTCAACAACTTTGTTTGCAAGCTCTTCCACCCCTGCAGAACCATGCGCCCAATGTTTGCAAAGTATGGCTTCAGCACCCAAGCCCTGCACATATTCTTTGATAGCCGCGACTTCAGCATCTGTGTCGGTTACAAAATGATTGATTGCAATGACCGCAGGAACGCCAAATTGTTTAATGTTTTCAATGTGACGGCCAAGGTTTGCGCAACCTTTTGAAACTGCGGCGACGTTTTCTTGGCCAAGCTCGTCCTTCGCTACACCGCCGTTCATCTTTAACGCACGTACCGTTGCAACAATAACGGCAGCTGATGGTGTGAGCCCTGCCTTGCGACACTTGATGTTAAAGAACTTCTCTGCACCCAGATCAGCGCCAAAACCTGCTTCCGTTACAACATAGTCGGCAATTTTTAGCGCAGTCGTCGTTGCAACCACGGAATTACAACCATGTGCGATGTTGGCAAATGGACCACCATGAACAAATGCCGGGTTGTTTTCCAGGGTTTGAACGATGTTTGGCTGCATCGCATCTTTCAACAGAACTGCCATCGCACCGTCAGCTTTGATATCACGGGCATATACAGCTGTTTTGTCGCGGCGATAACCAACGATGATATCGCCGAGACGTTTTTCAAGATCTTTCAGATCAGTCGAGAGGCACAAAATTGCCATGACTTCAGAGGCGACCGTAATGTCAAATCCGCCTTCGCGTGGGAAACCGTTTGCAACGCCGCCCAATGAGCAGACGATCTCGCGCAAGGCACGATCGTTCATATCCATAACTCGACGCCAAGCAATGCGGCGTTGGTCAATTTCGAGTGCATTGCCCCAATAGATATGGTTGTCGATCATTGCAGATAGCAAATTGTGTGCCGAAGTAATCGCGTGGAAATCACCCGTGAAGTGCAGGTTCATGTCTTCCATCGGAACAACTTGTGCATAGCCGCCGCCAGCAGCTCCGCCTTTTACGCCGAAACATGGGCCGAGGGAGGCTTCACGAATGCAAATTGCAGCTTTTTTGCCAATGCGGTTCAAACCATCACCCAGACCTACCGTGGTGGTCGTCTTACCCTCACCCGCTGGCGTAGGGTTGATAGCCGTTACGAGGATGAGTTTGCCATCCTTTTTACCTTTTACGGATTTGATGAATTCTGCAGATACCTTCGCCTTGTCATGTCCATATGGCAGCAAATGCTCAGTTGGGATACCAAGTTTAGCGCCAATTTCCTGAATAGGTTGTTTCGTGGCGGCTCGTGCAATTTCAATATCGGACTTAAGTTCACTCATTGTCGTTTCCGTTTACTGGTTTGCTGCTCTTTATAAGATTGCGTGAAAAATTGGCTTCGATTTTCAGCATTATCGTATTTTGTTGACTAAGTTTAGCTTTCGCCTTAACCCGAAATTGCTTTAATTGCGACATAGCCTGGTATGAAATGTACCAAATTTCTTTGGTGCCAGATTTATGGGGTGCTTAGTTTTTGAAACAGTTTGCGTTTCTAGCTCTACCAAATTTTTCAATGATTGCATTCACGACAGCAATCGAACCACTTCGTATCGCCAATCGGTTCTTGCCTGACGCACTTTATTCTTGGAAAATTCTATCAGTGGATGGGAACCCTGTTCGGGCGAGCAATGGCCTTGAAATCAGCGTAGACGGCTGCCTGGATGACATAGTTGACCTCTCTCACTTAGATGAACGTCCCGATATGGTGGTGATTTGTAGCGGCCTGGACGTGGATCAACTGGAAACCAAACACACCAAAGCCTCGATTAGGAAATTGTATCGCACTGGCGCAAACATTGCCGGCTTGTGTACCGCCTCGTGGGTATTGGCAGATGCCGGTCTCCTTGATGGAAAGAAATGCGCAATTCACTGGGAAAACATGCCGGGCTTTATTGAAAAGTTCCCGAACGCAGATGTGCATGCCGATCTATTTGAGGTTGATGGCAGGATTTACACGTGTGCTGGCGGGACCGCCGCGCTGGATATGATGCTCTATATTATTTCACAGACACACGAAGAGGGTGTGATCAATAAAATTTGTGAACAATGCCTGACTGATAGAGTGCGCAGTTCAACTGACCGTCAGCGATTGCCTTTAAGAGCCCGCCTTGGTGTTCAAAATGCGAAGCTACTAAGCATCATCGAAGTAATGGAAGCCAACATTTCGGAACCGCTTGCACTGACCGATATTGCGGACGATGCCAATCTATCACGCCGACAAATTGAGCGGCTTTTCCGTCAAAACTTAGGACGGTCTCCCGCGCGTTATTATTCAGAATTGCGTCTGGATCGGGCTAAACATCTTTTGTTGCAGTCTAATCTGCCTATTGTAGACATTGCGATTGCCAGTGGTTTTGTGTCCGCGTCACATTTTTCAAAGTGCTATCGCGACCAGTTTGGCAAGCCGCCGCAGATCGAGCGACGCGAAAAAGAAAATTTACAACGTGTCCCACTGGTTCACTCCACGATCGATGTTGTTGAAGAAAGTCCGGTGACATCGGTCTGAATGCTGGACACGGCTAAGGCAAATTGGCATAGTCCGGCCAAATTGGCGGTGATTTGTTCGCCGCACCATACTGATAGCCTGTCAAAGGATTTTGACGCATGAAAGAATTCTTCCTACGCATTTTTACATGGTGGAATGGACGTACTATCGGAACCAGCTTTTACCTTTGGCGCAAAGGTGAGCGCGTTGGTGAAGATGAAGCCGGGAATGTATATTACCGTGCTGAAAATGATAAACGTCGTATGGTGCTTTATAATGGCGAGGCCGACGCATCATGTATCCCGTCTGGATGGCATGCATGGATGCATCACCGCACCGACGTAGCGCCGGTTGAAGATGGATATGAAGCGAAAGACTGGCAGTTGCCGCACCAGCCAAATATGACAGGCAGTGCATTGGCATACCGGCCACCGGGCTCAATTACATCGACTGAAAGCCGTCCAAAGGTAACTGGTGACTATGAGCCATGGACACCTTAGCTGTAGCTTGAATCCACGCGTAATTACCTATTGAATTCGATCCTAACGACGAGCTCCGACAATTATGATGATGGCAAAAATTCTTAGCCACTTTAGGGTCTATGGTATTAGCATTGCACTGCTTTTTGGAATTTCGATCAGCGCAACGCCTGCGTTTTCTGAACGTATTACAAACCCGGTCGCGGTCTTTTCCGGATTGGACAAAATTACCGGTCGTATCATTTCATTTGATGTGTATGTGGATGAGACAGTTCAGTTTGGTGCTTTGCAAGTAACGCCGCGCGTTTGTTATTCGCGGCCACCTACCGAGCCACCCAATACCACTGCTTTTATTGAGGTCGATGAGGTTACGCTCCACAATGAAATCCGACGTTTGTTTGGTGGTTGGATGTTTGCATCAAGCCCCGGCCTGAAGGGCGTAGAGCATGCGGTTTATGATGTCTGGCTAACTGGCTGCAAGTTGGAAACAGCTGTCGCACCCCCTGCAGATTCTGGCTAGTTAGACGCTTTGCCCGTCTAGCTCGAAAAAATTTCCTTCGGTTTGAAGGGCATTTTCCAGGAGTTCTTGATAATCTGCCCTTGGCACTTCCTGAGCGCCAAATTTGCGCAAATGATCTGTCACAAATTGAGTATCCAGCAATTTGAACCCGCCTGCATTGAGTCGCACCACTAAATGGGCCAAGGCGACCTTCGAGGCATCAGGTATGCGAGAAAACATGCTTTCGCCAAAAAAAGCACCACCAATGTGCACGCCATAAAGCCCGCCCATTAGTGCTCCGTCCTTCCAGCACTCTACGGTGTGGCAAAACCCCGATTTGAAAAGTGCGCCGTATAACTCTCGAATTGGCTGATTGATCCAGGTCTCTCGACGTTCACTTGTGAGCTCTGCGCACCCGGAAATAACACCATCGAAATCTGTATTGATGCGAATCTCAAAAACCTGTTTTCGGATTGTCTTCGTCAGACTTTTTGGGGTGTGAAAATTGTTTAGTGGAATAACCCCACGATGGTCTGGTTCAATCCAGTATAATGTTGGGTCATCAGCAGATTCAGCCATTGGAAAAAGACCACACGCGTAGGCTTTCAGAAGCACCTGCGGCGTGATCTTAATTTGGTCTGCGTCGTATTCACTCATAGAGTAATGCCGATAAATCCTTTGTTTGCCAAAGGCTTATCACAAGCTTTGACGCTACATATCCAGATGTTTTTCCAGCCAATGAATATCATACATTCCATTTGCTATGTCTGGATTGTCTACCAATTCTTCAAACAATGGAATGGTCGTTTTGATGCCATCAACTACGAATTCGCCAAGTGCCCTACGTAGACGCATCATGCATTCTACGCGGCTACGCCCATGAACAATGAGTTTGCCAATGAGACTGTCATAGTGTGGAGGCACCATGTATCCCTGATAAACACCAGAATCTACACGTGTTCCAAGACCACCTGGTGGGTGATAATAGGTGATCCGTCCTGGTGATGGGGCGAAATTGGTCGGGTCTTCAGCGTTGATCCGGCATTCGATAGCATGCCCAGAAAATTCCACTTCATCCTGAGTGATGCCAAGTTTACCACCAGCAGCAATGCGTATTTGCTCATGAACCAAATCAATGCCGGTAATTGCTTCGGTTACCGGATGTTCCACTTGAAGGCGGGTATTCATTTCAATGAAATAGAACTCGCCATTTTCGTAGAGAAATTCAATAGTGCCGACACCGGAATAGCCGAGGTCTGCCATTGCTTTTGCAACTGTGTTGCCAATTCGGTTTCGCTGCTCATCATTGAGAGCTGGCGATGGCGCTTCTTCCCAAACCTTTTGGTGCCTGCGCTGTAAAGAACAGTCACGTTCTCCCAAATGAATTGCGTTACCCTGCCCGTCTCCCAAAATTTGAATTTCAATATGACGAGGCTTGCCAAGATATTTTTCCAGATAGATTGAATCATCGCCAAAGTTTGCCTTGGCTTCGGATCGCGCGGTTTGAAGTGCATTTTTTAGGTCTGCTGCGGTTTCAGCGAGCTTCATGCCTTTACCGCCACCACCAGATGCTGCTTTCACCAAAATTGGAAATCCAATTCCCTCTGCAATTTTAGCAGCTTCATCATCGTCAGTAACTCCGCCATCGGAACCCGGAACGACTGGAATTCCAAGCTTCTTGACCGTATCTTTGGCTGCGATCTTGTCGCCCATCACGCGAATATGCTCAGCCTTTGGACCGATAAACGTGATGTTGTGAGCTTCAAGAATTTCAGCAAACCGTGCATTTTCAGACAAAAAGCCATATCCGGGATGAACAGCTTCTGCGCCAGTAATTTCGCAGGCAGCAAGGATCTCTGGGATGTTAAGGTAGCTCTGTGTCGCGGGAGCTGGTCCGATACAAACGCTCTCATCTGCGAGGCGAACATGCATCGCATCCTGATCCGCTGTTGAATGCACCGCAACGGTCTTAATACCGAGTTCTTTCGCCGCGCGAAGAATACGCAAAGCGATTTCTCCACGGTTTGCAATCAGGATTTTATTGAACATGAAACGCGCCTATTCGATGGTCAGAAGTGGCTCGCCATATTCGACCGGCTGGCCGCTTTCGACGAAAATTTCCGCAACTTTGCCGGCTTTATCTGCCGCGATCTGGTTCATATGCTTCATGGCTTCGATAATCATAATCGTTTGCCCTGCTGCAACAGAATCTCCAACTTGAACAAACGATGCGGCACCTGGTTCTGGTGACAGATAAGCTGTTCCAACCATTGGGGACTTAACGGTATGTCCTGCGATTGCCGGGGCTGCAGCAATTTCTGCAATTGCGGCGGGTGCAGCTACAGGTGCTGCAGCAATTGGCGCTGCTGCTATCGTTGGTGCAGAAACAGTTACTGTAGAATTACGTGCTACACGGATGTGCATGTCGCCTTGTTCTACTTCAATTTCTGTTAGGTCTGTTTCATTCAGGATTACAGCCAGTTGGCGAATGAGTTCCTGATCAATTTTATGGTCTTTAGACATGCTGCCTCTTTAGTGACTGCCCTTGAATCAGGACTCAATTTTCATCCAGTATATCATTCATAGCTTGAAGTGCGAGCAAATAGCCCTTTGCACCTAAACCAAAAATCATGCCGCTGGAAACTGGTGATACATACGAATGATGCCTGAACTCTTCTCGTTTGAAGAGATTGCTCAGATGTATTTCGATCGTGGGGATGCTTGTTCCTACAATTACATCTTGCAAGGCAACTGAAGTGTGGGTCAAAGCAGCTGGATTAATTACCAATCCAGTTTTTGCCTCCTGCGCTCCGGCTTCCTGAATCCAATCAACCAAAACACCTTCATGGTTGGTTTGGCGAAAGGTCAATGCCACGCCTAGCTGTTTGGCGAGCTTTTCGCAGTCTGTCTGGATATCGTTTAAAGTTTTGAACCCATAAATTTCAGGCTGCCGTTTTCCCAGCAGATTTAAGTTTGGTCCATTAAGAACGAAGATTGATTTTTGCAACATTTGTGACAACGCAATAAGAGCGAAAAGATGTCATCTTATAAGGAGTTGTGAAACGGAATGGAAGCCATTGTCGTATCATCTTTTAATGCCATGTTGCGCGGAGTCTGAAATTCTCTTTGGCAATCGGAAAACGCTCGAACTAATCGTATTTCCGGCGGTGGAGGCGGGCATTTGATTTGACAATTTTAAGCCGCGACAGCGAACATCGTTGCTGAAGCAGTCTTTTCAGGGCCTTCTAAAGATGATTCACCCATAGATAGTTAAACCATGCCGCTTAAATCGGCATGGCTTGTTTTCAATGCGGCCTATTCTAACGGCTGCAATATGCAGGGCGTGGTTTGAACAAGTTGAATTGACATTCGTTTGTTACAGCGCCCGTCACTGCGCCTGCAGCACCCCCAACAAGCGCGCCGCCTGCGACAGAGCCGCCGGTAATTGCAGCAAGTCCTGCACCTGCAGCTGCCCCAGCACCGCCGCCAGTCAACGCACGCTCACCTGGTGTGGACCCACAACCGGCGAGGGAAAGTCCTGCCACCAGAACAAGTCCAAGACCTGCGTAGCGACCTAATTTTGATTTCTTCGTTGCTGAATACATGAATTATTCCTTTGATGAAGCCTCGACACAATAAGCAACTAACGCGCACTCTTGCAAATGGTTGCGCCATTTTTTCATGACACCATAAAATGGCGAAAAATTGGGAGTTAAAAATGACAGGTGCAATAAGTTTGTTATTGCTGTGCCAACTTGTGGGTGAAACAACAGCTCGCCTATTGAATTTACCGATACCCGGACCTTTGATTGGCATGGTGCTTTTGTTCGTTGGATTGGTCATTTATGGCAATCTGAACGCTGTAACAGATGCGGAACCAACAGCTCTGGATCAAACATCGAATGTGATCTTGACGAATTTGTCGCTTTTGTTTGTTCCAGCGGCCGTTGGAGTAATGCAGCACTTACCGGTCCTGAAGGAGCATGGCGCGATATTGGGCATTGCAATAGTGGGTTCGACGTTGCTTACGCTTCTGGTTTCAGTGGCTGTTTTTCGGTTTATGTCTGCGGGTACGCCAGATGCAGAATGATCTGCCGAACAATGCAGCGGCTCTTTCCACTATTTGGGTCTATCTTTCGCAAACACCTTTATTGTGGCTTACCGTTACCCTTATCGCTTATTGGATTGCCGATACCATATCGCGCAAGGCCAACCGACAACCGCTTCTAAACCCGGTAGTATTGGCAGCCGGAAGCATCATCGTAATTTTACAATTCAGTGGAACGGAATTCGAAATCTATTTCGAGGGCGCTCAATTTGTTCATTTTCTGTTGGGGCCAGCAACCGTAGCCTTGGCCGTACCGCTTTATAGAAATCTGCCCAAGGTCACGTCACGGCTTTCACCAATGCTCGTCGCACTGGCCGCCGGCTCGACCACCGCCATCGTCAGCGCCGTTGCAATTGCCTGGAGTTTCGGGGTTCCAAATGACGTGTTGGTTTCGTTGGCTCCGAAATCTGTGACGACGCCAATAGCGATGGGAATTGCCGAGGAGTTGGGCGGCATCCCTACCCTTGCCGCGGTTTTGGTGATTGCGACCGGAATCTTTGGTGCAATTGTTGTGACGCCGCTCATGAATGCCTTGAACATAAAGGACTTTGCGGCACGGGGCTTTGCAGTGGGAATTGCGTCCCACGGTATTGGTACCGCCCGAGCATTTCAGGTCAGTCCACTTGCCGGCACATTTGCCGGAATTGCGATGGGTCTCAACGGCGCATTTACAGCGCTTCTGGTGCCGCTAATGGCCAGTTTATTTTGAGAGCGATACGGCTTAGCGAGATTTTACAGTCTGTAGTTCGTCCGCTCCATTTCCAAAGATGAAATGCGGCCCACTTTCAGTTGCGATCGTCCCAATTGCGGTACGAATACGTTTCGGTATTTTGACTCTGAACAGCAGGTTTATGCCATTTGTAAAACTGTATGCCACCAACGAGCCTTGGCCAAATGTTGGTAAGACCAGATCAACGATGCCATCTCCATCCACATCTGTAGTGGCTGACATTTCCAACTCTGTGTCACCATTGATGTGGTTTGATAATCCGTTGAGGCTTGCATAGCTTTCAAGTCTGCCGTCGCGAAGGGTCAAGACTTGCAGATTTCCAGTCAAATGCGGTTTGATAACTTGAGCAATATCCAACGCGCCATCGCCGTCATAATCCGCGATGCCTGCTATGTTTAACCATCTGTTCGCCAACCCGATTGGCTCGGTGGCTACAAGTTCAACTATCTCATCAGCCACAATGGCATAGACAGCGATAGCTGCTCCAGTGGATAGATCGCTGCGGATCGTCACGATATCCAGATTTCCATCACCGTTAATATCGGCAAGCCTTGGCGCGATGTCTTCAAAGACTTGTGTGACAGGTAAATCTAGGCGCAGTGTTTTGTTATCCACCCTTACGGCAAGGCGACCTGCTTCGATGATGTCTCCCAAGGCGCCATGTTGGTAGCGATCGGTCGGGCTTTCATACCATGCGCTCATATCCGGTTCATGCGTCGCGACGAAACCGTGAGGAATACCGTTTTTGGCAGAGGGCCTTGCAGGTGGTATTTCAACTACAATGTTAACCGAATTTCCTTGCGGGCTGATAGACGTCCACTTAATCCCATAGGAATAGACCTTGTGGTCCTCTTGGCGAATTTCTGTTGATGTTTGCGCAAACGGCATAGCTTTAGGAACGGCTGTTGTTGCCACATACCATTCAGCATTCGCCGCTGAAACGGATATTGTAAAAAAGCTGGCAAAAGCCAGAATGACGCCGCTTAGTTTATCCATAAGATGGGATCTGCCGGTTTTGTGTCAGGGGTACAGTCTTTGCTTTTCCCAAGATAGCAAGTTCACGTCTTCTCGTGAAAACACAATCCTGTCATGTAGCCGGAAGTTTTGATCCTGCCAGAATTCAATTCTGTTGGGTATGACGCGGAACCCGGACCAATGTGGCGGCCTTGGAATTGTCTGGCCATTGAATTTGTCGGTGTATTCTTTAACCGCTGTTTCTAAGGTCGCGCGTTCCTCCAAGGGACGTGATTGTTGACTAGCCCATGCGCCAATGCGGCTGCCCTCTGATCTGCTGTTGTAGTAAATGTCAGCTTCTTCGTTTGATACCACTTCAACTGAGCCACGAACGCGCACTTGCCGCCTTAGACTTTTCCAGTGAAAACATAGCGCTGCTTTGCCGCTTGCGAGCAGTTCTCCGCCCTTAATGCTCTCAAAATTCGTATAAAATACAAAGCCGCGCTCATCGTAGCCCTTAAGTAGCAAAATACGAACATTTGGTAGGCCATCGCTATCGACCGTGGCCACAGACATTGCAGTTGGGTCGTTTGGCTCTGTGATGATTGCTTCATCTAACCAAGCCTGAAACAGCTCAAATGGCGCGCTTGGTCCAGGCTCGATTTGGGTGAAGTCATCGCTCGTTAACTTTGTTTTGCTAGTCTGTTTTTCAAGGGACATAATTATGAATCCGGTGAATGAGTGATGAACTTTATTCAGACCAGATATAGGGTCTTACCTACTGCGCGCCAATTGCGAAATCACATTGTGATGGGAATAATTTTGGCATTCGCAGGTGGCTGTGCTGTTTCTCCCGACTTTTTGGGTAACAGTTCGGACGACATAATTACTGGATCAATTTCGAAATCTACGAAACCTACCGGTATTGAATCCTCGGACTGGAACAAGCTTGGTTTGGTTCTGAATGAAGCTGCAGGCGAAAGCGTCGCAGGTTCCCCTGTGCCTTGGGAAAACCCAGACACAGGCTCCAGTGGAAGCTTGATGGCATTTGCTGCGCCGAGCGACGGTCGCGGAAAATGTAAGAATTTTGCAGCAACTCTCCAAAATATTGATGGCATCCATCGCTACAAAGGCGAAGCGTGTTCGTTTAACCAGAGTAACTGGAAGATCAACCGCTTTGAGCTGGTCGACAAAAGCTAAACCAACTTTCGAACAGTGCCTTTGGATTGTTCATATGGCTCAAATCAATTGAATTACTGGATTTATCACCTATATCTGGCCTGTAGATGCATGGCTGAGACAGCATGTTGTGACGTAGTGTTGTAACAACCTGCTGTAATGGTCTAATCGACATTAAGTTTAACCAATTGATTCTGGAACATCCCCATGTCAGATCCCTATAAAACTCTGGGGGTGACGAAGGGCGCGAGTGCTGCCGATATAAAGTCTGCATTCCGCAATCTCGCCAAGAAAAATCACCCTGATCAGAACCCGGACGATCCAAACGCGAAAGATGCTTTTGCGAAGATCAACAATGCGTATGACGTGTTGGGTGATCCGGAAAAGCGCGCGCAATTTGATCGCGGTGAAATCGATGCTGCCGGTAACCCGGTTCACCCTGGCTTTGCCGGTGCTGGTGCGGGCGCTGGGTTTGGTGGATTTGGCCGAGGCGGAGGCCAACATGGTGGCGGACACACCAGCCAAGGTTTTGGTGCAGAAGAAATTTTGAAAGAAATGTTTGGCGGCCGTGGCGGTGGATTTGGCCAACAGTCTCGCGCTGGATTTGGACAACAAGGCGCTGGCGGTGCCCGTGGTGGGGCTCCCAAGGGTGAAGATGTTGAAGGCAAAGTTGCTGTTACTCTTGAACAAATTGTGGCGGCTGAAAAAGTACAAGTGACACTGCGCGATGGCAGAACTCTGGCCGTTTCATTGCCTAAAGGCGTGAAAGATGGACAGACAATTCGTCTTAAAGGCCAAGGATCAGCAAGCCCCTATGGTGGTGCCTCCGGCGATGCAAAAGTCGACGTGAAATTTATCAACCATCCGCTTTTCAAGGTTGAAGGGACAAATTTGAGATACGAAGCGCCCATTCAACTTCATGAAGCGTATCTGGGTTCTAAGGTTCAGGTACCAACATTGTCGGGTCGTATCAATCTGACTGTGCCTGCCAAAAGTAATTCTGGGAAAACCTTGCGCGTTCCCGGTAAAGGCCTTCCTGGAAAGTCGAAAGCTGGAGATTTGTTGGTAACATTCCAAATACATTTCCCAGATCAAGATGAACCAGAATTAGTGTCTCTAATGACAAAGTGGGCAGCAGAAGGACGGCCGCCACTTGAAACAAAGTGATGGGAACGGGCCTGCATAGCTGATATTGGGAGTTTAACGGGCCGTATGCCTGAATTGATTACGCTTTCCCCATTGCTCCTAATTAATCTGAATTTCGATGAATCAGCCTAAAAACTACCAAACTCCGGAGGTACTGCCAGCCAATGACAAGGCTCTAAATGTTGCTGCCTTGCTTTTGGACCGTGGTGGCATTGCCGGCATTCCAACGGAGACCGTCTATGGCCTTGCTGCGGACGCAACAAATGGTGAAGCAGTTGCGTCTATCTATGCAGCCAAAGGCCGTCCGCAGTTTAATCCGCTTATTAGCCACGTCGATAGTATTGATATGGCACGTCGATACGCCCGATTTGACGCCCGCGCTGAGCAATTGGCACAATTATTCTGGCCCGGAAGTCTGACACTGGTTCTACCAAAGCAACAAAATTGTGAGGTCAGTGAGCTGGTTACCGCAGGGCTGGATACAATAGCGCTGCGTTGCCCGAACAATGACTTCACGCAAAAATTGATTTCAAAACTTGGGCGACCATTGGCAGCTCCTAGCGCCAACCCATCTGGTCAACTAAGTCCGACAAGTGCTTTAGCTGTTAGAGACGTATTCTCGCGACAAGAATTGCCATTGGTTGTTAATGGTGGCACCTGTTCTGTTGGTTTGGAATCCACCATTGTTTCTTGTGTTCCAGGTAGCCCTTTGAGTATTTTGCGTCCCGGCGCGATTACCCTTGAAGATCTGCAAGGTATATTTGGTGATGATGTGCAGGTGCATGTGGCAACATCTCACGATCAATCCCAGCCAGCAGCTCCAGGCATGCTGTTGTCTCACTACGCTCCAAACGCAAAGTTGGTGTTTGCTTCTGTTGGTGATGAAATTGGCTATGGACGAACCCTGCTAACCTTTTCGGGCGTAAAACTTGCCAAAGAGAGCCAAGACAATTTGGTCGCGCAAATGGATCTCAGTCCCTCTGGAGACATCAAGGAAGCTGCGTCAAATCTGTTTTCAATGTTAAGAGAGCTGGATGCAAACGCACCGGAAATCATTCACGTGATTCCACCCTTACAAGTTGGTCTGGGCGTTGCCATACACGATCGCTTGCAGCGGGCCGCAGCCCCGCGTATCAATGATTAATCCATCCGGGAATCATGAGATCAAACTTTGCCAACGTTCTTGTATCAGCACGATAGTTTTTTGAACCACCAAACGCCGGTGGGACATCCAGAACGTCCAGATAGAATCCGTGCTTTGAAGGACGTGTTGGACGATCCGCATTTTGACGCTCTGCAAAAACTGGACGCTCCTATGGGAGATGTTCAGACGGTTTTGCATGCCCATCCAGAATCTTATTTAAATATGGTTCGGGATGCGATCCCCGATGAAGGCATCACACGGATCGACAATGATACTGTTGCCTCACCTGGCTCTTGGGAAGCGGCATTGCGCGGCATTGGTGCGGGAAATGCAGCTGTGGATGCCGTTATGGGCGGAAGCGCGCAAAATGCCTTTTGCGCGATAAGACCGCCAGGGCATCACGCTGAGAAGACCACCGCAATGGGGTTTTGCTTGTTCAACAATATAGTTATCGCGGCTAGGCACGCACAAAAAAAACACGGTGCAGAGCGCGTAGTGGTTATAGATTTCGATGTTCATCATGGAAATGGCAGTCAGGATATCCTTTGGGATGATCCCTCAATGCTCTATTGCTCAACTCACCAGATGCCACTTTACCCCGGGTCAGGCGCATTACCTGAAGTTGGGGAACATGGAAATATTGTAAACGCCCCATTGTCTACCGGAGATGGCGGCGAGCAGTTTCGTGATGCAATGAAACAGCGAATTTTGCCTGCAATTGACGATTTCAAACCGGACCTGGTTATGATTTCAGCTGGATTTGATGCTCATCATCGCGACCCTTTGGCTCAAATTAATCTAGAGGCTGAAGACTTCGCTTGGATCACCGGTAAATTGTTGGACGCGGCGGATAAGCATGCCGAAGGTCGTGTCGTATCTCTGCTGGAGGGTGGATATGACCTTATGGGCTTGGCCGAATCGGCAGCCTCACATATCAATGAACTAATGAAAGCTAGCGCATAGGAATGGCAATGACCGAGAACGCTCCAGAAATTAGCAAGATGAGTTTTGAAGTCGCTCTCGCCGAGTTAGAAACGATTGTTGCGCGATTAGAACGTGGTGATGTGCCGTTGGAAGAATCTATTTCGATATACGAACGCGGTGAAGCCTTGAAGGCGCGTTGTGACGTTTTGTTGAAATCTGCTGAAGAAAAAGTCGAGAAGATTCGCAGCAACTCAGATGGTCAGGCTGTTGGCGCTGAGCCGCTTGATTAGATCGTTTCGAATTTGTTGACAATATATCAATACCGTCAACTCTGTTGATGCGTCCGTATTTGTACTAGTCTTGTTGAAACAACGAGGAGTTACAAATGAGTTGGCATCCTTCTGAAGATCCTGCGCCGGGCGATAAGTTCGCTTGCGATGCAATTGAAACAATTATTGTTCCGCGTGCCCGCGATATTGGCGGATTTCATGTGAAACGTGCGTTGCCATCTGCAAAGAAGCAGATGATTGGGCCATTTATTTTCTTCGATCAAATGGGCCCGGCGGAGTTCATCACCAATGAAGGCATTGATGTACGCCCTCACCCGCATATTGGTCTTTCAACAGTTACTTACTTGTTTGAAGGCGAAATATATCACCGAGACAGCCTTGGAACCGAGCTACCAATTTCTCCTGGCGAAGTGAATTGGATGACAGCGGGCAAAGGAATTGTGCACTCCGAGCGAACCTCTGAAGAGAACCGTAAAAACGGACAGAACCTGTTTGGTATTCAAACCTGGGTGGCAATGCCGGAAAAATACGAGGAAGTTGATCCTCGTTTCGAACATCGGTCTGCCGATGCTTTGCCAGTTTTGAAGGATAATGGCGCAAATGTGCGTGTGATTATTGGCGATATGTATGGCCAGAAATCACCGGTAACCACTTATTCAGACATGCTTTATGCAACGGTAGATCTACAACCCGGTGCAGCCGTTCCTCTGGATGCCGAACATGAAGAGCGCGGCATATATGTAGTGTCTGGCCAGGTTGAGATTGCGGGCGATAAATTTGACGCAGGCCAATTGCTTGTTTTCAAACCAGGAGATCGCATAACAGTTCGCGGTGTTACCCACGCGCGTCTTATGCTTCTTGGCGGTGAACCAATGGACGGCCCTCGTTATATTTGGTGGAATTTTGTCTCATCGAGCAAAGAAAGAATTGAGCAAGCAAAGGAAGATTGGCGCCGTGCACGTTTTGATATTGTTCCGGGCGATGAAGAGGAGTTTATCCCCTTGCCTGAATAGGTAGGAACAGACATATACCAAGAAGCAAAAATGATATGCCGAGCATGTGCCGGCTAAATAAAAAGGTGCGCCTGTGACCACACGGCCCGACACTCCGCTTCTGGATACTGTAGACAATCCCGATGATCTGAAAAAGGTCGCGGAGAACGACCTTCCAAAGCTTGCTGAGGAACTTCGGGCGGAGTTGATTGATGCTGTGTCCACCACTGGCGGACACTTGGGCGCAGGCCTTGGTGTCGTAGAGCTTACAATAGCACTGCACTACCTCTTCAATACGCCAGATGACCGTATAATCTGGGATGTAGGTCACCAATGCTACCCGCATAAGATACTGACAGGCCGACGTAATCTCATACGCACCATTCGTCAGGGCGGCGGTCTTTCTGGTTTCACCAAGCGTGGTGAAAGTCCATATGATCCATTTGGTGCAGCGCACTCATCAACATCAATTTCAGCTGGTCTGGGTATGGCCGCAGCGCGTGATTTGAGTGGCCGGGACAATAAAATAATATCTGTCATTGGCGATGGATCTATGTCTGCAGGAATGGCTTATGAGGCGATGAACAATGCAGGCGCGATTGACGCCAGACAAATCGTAATTCTGAACGACAATGATATGTCGATTGCCCCTCCCGTTGGTGCCATGAGCGCCTATTTGGCGCGCTTGGTATCTGGCAGGACTTATATCGGTATGCGCGAGGCTGCCAAAGCATTGGCGAGCAAATTACCAAAGTTCATTCAACGCAATGCCCGCAAGACTGAAGAGTATACGCGTGGCTTTTTCACCGGTGGCACGCTGTTTGAAGAATTGGGGTTCTTTTATGTTGGTCCTGTAGACGGCCATAATTTTGATCACTTGTTGCCGGTTCTCAAGAATATACGGGATGCCGAAAAGGGTCCGATTTTACTTCATGTCGTAACGCAAAAAGGCAAAGGCTATCCGCCTGCCGAAGCCTCCAATGACAAATATCATGGTGTGGCAAAATTCAACGTCATCACTGGTGAACAGGCAAAGTCGATTCCCAATGCTCCCTCTTATACAAAGGTGTTCGGCAGCAGCCTTGTTGATGAAGCGCAGCGAGACGACAAAATTGTCGGTATCACTGCCGCAATGCCGTCCGGTACCGGGATCGATATGTTCGGAGAAGCATTTCCCGAGCGTACCTTTGATGTTGGAATCGCCGAACAACATGCTGTGACCTTTGGTGCGGGCATGGCAACTGATGGGTATAAGCCTTTCGTCGCGATTTACTCTACGTTCCTGCAGCGTGCCTATGATCAGGTTGTTCATGACGTTTCGATACAGCAGCTGCCCGTCCGATTTCCTATAGACCGTGCGGGCTTGGTGGGTGCTGATGGTCCAACCCATGCCGGTTCTTTCGACACGGCTTATCTCGCCTGTTTGCCCACATTCGTTGTCATGGCCGCTGGTGATGAAGCTGAGCTTCGTCATATGGTCGCAACAGCTGTCGCGTATGATGAAGGTCCTATCTCATTCAGATACCCACGCGGCGAAGGCTTGGGTGTTGAGTTGCCTGATCGTGGAGAAATTCTTCAAATCGGCAAAGGTCGCGTCGTTCTAGAAGGATCAAAAATTGCTATCCTTTCATTTGGTGCACGGTTGGGAGAAAGCCTCAAAGCTGCAGAAAAACTGAACGCAATGGGATTATCCACGACAGTTGCAGATGCTCGCTTTGCAAAGCCACTGGATACGGAGCTGATTTCGCAATTGGCTCGCAATCATGAAGTTCTGATTACAGTTGAAGAAGGCTCTGTTGGCGGCTTTGGTAGCCATGTAGCGAACTTCTTGTCCCTCAACGGGTTTCTTGACGGAACCGTCAAGTTTCGCCCAATGACACTGCCAGACAGCTACATCGATCACGATAAGCCGGATGAAATGTATATTGCAGCAGGTTTGGATGCTGGCGCGATTGTAGATCAGGCCACAAATGCGCTTGGCTTGCAGAAAAACGAAGTTATACGTCGCGCCTGATATAGTCAGGCCGACATTACCACCCTAAAGAGCAAAGAAAGTTGGTTGGTCGGGAAACTAGTTTCCCGACTCTATTATTCACTTTGACAGAAGGTTTAGCCGCCATGTTGAAGACGCTCCTTTCTATCAGTTCCCTACTCTTGGCTGTCGCCATGCTGCTTTTTGGGCATGGTCTGCAGACTGCACTCATTCCGTTGCGAGCGGGAATCGAGGGCTTTTCTACGATCGCGATCGGCCTCAGCATTTCTGCTTATTTTGGCGGATTTGTTATTGGATGCCTTTTTGGTCCCTACATTATTTTTCGCGCAGGCCACATACGTACCTATGCGGCCATGGTGTCGTTGGCTTCTGCGGTCGCTTTACTGCATCCGCTCGTTATTGATGAAACAGCTTGGGCATTCTTCCGTTTCGCGACGGGTTTTTGCATTGCCAGCTTCTATGTCGTGATTGAGAGCTGGTTGAACGAGCGCGCCACAAATGAAGTTCGTGGTCTCATAATGTCCACCTATGTTGTGATCACCCTTCTTGGCATCATGGCAGGACAATTTGCTACAGCGTTTGGCTCGATTGATGGGAATACGCTCTTCATCGTAGCCTCAATTGTTGTGTCTGTGGCTGTAATTCCAATCGCACTCACCACATCCACGCAACCAGCTCCAATTTCGTTGGTCCGGTTCAGACCCCGGCAGCTTTACGCGACTTCTCCTGCAGCGTTTGTATCTTCAATGCTTATTGGTGTGTCTGTTGCCTCTACTTGGATGCTAGCACCCGTTTTCGCCACTGCACGTGGCTTTGAAACCAGCTTTGCGGCTATTTTTGCTGCGGTGATGATTGGGGGCGGTGCTCTGGCTCAATGGCCAATCGGCAGGCTTTCAGATAAGTTCGATAGGCGTTTGGTTGTTGCTGTCCTGGGTATTGGCTCTGCTGTTTTTTGTACCGCGCTTGGTTTGGCACAAGGTAATTCAAACTGGACGTTTCTCGGATTGGTCTTTTTGGTTGGCGTGTTTACGCACTCTACATATGCAATTGCCGTTGCCCACGCATTCGATAATTGTGACCCTGATAATTATGTAGAGACATCATCTGGCCTCCTTTTGTCATTTGGAATTGGCTCTGCCATTGGTCCAATTATCGCGTCCTTGCTGATGGATTCATCAGACCCTGGTGCTCTGTTCCTTTTTGTTGCAATCGTTCAGGTTGGGATGGTGGTTTATCTTGGTTGGAGGATGACAGCCAACCAGGCTGTGGCACAACCAGATCGAGAAGACTTCGATTGGGCATCAACTGCACCTGTCATTGCAATGACCAACGAAGAGGCGCTTGATCTGAATACCGATCTTCTTATTCCGGATATCATTGCCGAAGCGCAGGAAGTTGAAGAGGCAAATGCGGCCGTCCAGTTTAACGACTTTGGGTATGCGTTTGATGAGGAAATGGGAGCAGACCCGACCGTTGAATTCTTGCCGGAAGAAGTTATATCAGAGAACAGTTCAACCGAAGTTTCGACAAATTAAAGCCACACTTGCCGTTCAGCCCATAACAAATTGATTTACAGTCGTTTTTGGGTGCAGCAGAAAGCAAAACTTGATGAAAAAGTTTAGATACATTGCCTGGGGCCTGGTGGTCGTGCTGTTGGGAGTCATTGGATACACAACTTTGTTGCCAAAGCCAGATACGGGTACCAATACTTTTGTTGGCGCAGCTGACATTGGCGGACCGTTTTCATTGGTAAATCAGGACGGCGATCCTGTCGATCAAACAATCTTTGATGCCAAGCCATATGCAATATTCTTTGGCTTTACGAATTGCCCAGAAATTTGCCCAACATCCCTATATGAGATGGCTGGATGGATTGAAAAAATGGGTCCCAAAGCAAATGAACTTGAGTATGCTTTTGTGACTGTTGATCCAACACGTGACACTCCAGATGTTTTGAAAGAGTATGTGAACGCATTTTCTGACAAGATCGTCGGACTAACAGGTAGCGAAGAACAGATTGCGGATGTGGTAAAGAACTATCGTGTTTATGCACGTAAGGTTCCACTTGAAGACGATGATTACACCATGGATCATACAGCCAGTGTGTTCCTTATGAGGTCTGATGGAACCTTCCACGGGACAATCGCTTACGGCGAAGATGCTGAGATCGCATTAAAAAAATTGCAAAAGCTGGCAGAGACAGCTTCTTGAGCAGGCAACGGCTCGATCTTGCAATTGTAGAACGCGGACTTTTGCCCAGCCGTGCCAGGGCCCGTGATGCTGTTTTGCGCGGCGGGGTTCGGGTAAATGGCACGATTGCAAAGAAAGCTTCCTTCGGTGTGTCAGCTAACGATGAGGTGCTTCTTTCTGATCCTGCCAGCAAGTACGTGTCTCGCGCCGCGTTAAAGCTTAAATGTGGACTGGAGCATTTCGAATTCTCCGTGGGTGGCCGGAATTGCATGGACATTGGTGCCAGCACAGGCGGCTTTACTCAGGTCTTACTGGAAGAAAACGCGAAGCGCGTATTTGCATTTGATGTTGGTCACGGCCAGCTTCATGAAAGCCTTGCCGATGATGATCGCATTATCAACCGTGAGGGTTTGAATGCCCGCGATCTAACGTCGGGAGATCTGCCCTTCCCTATAGATTTTTTGGTGAGCGATGTGAGCTTTATTTCGCTCACACTTGCGTTGCCGCCGGCTTTGAAACTTGCAGAGCCTAGTTCTCCTTGTATTTGCCTCATAAAACCGCAGTTTGAGGTGGGCAAAGGTCAGCTTCGAAAAGGCGGTATTGTTGCGGATCCTGAGCAAGCACTTGCCAGCGCTGAAAAAATCGCTCATTGGCTTGCTACAGACTGCGCCTGTGATGTGCGTGGTATTATCTCCTCTCCAATTTCTGGTGGCGATGGCAATCGGGAGTTTCTGGTTGGTTTGCAAACCTCCGGCTGAATCTAAGGCTCTGGCATAATGATAAAAACTCTGACGATCGACCACCTTGGCCGTGAAGGCGATGGTGTTGCGAAAACAGAAGATGGCCCGGTTTTTGTACCATACACTCTGCCTGGCGAAGTGGTTCGTGTCTTTGTAGAACGTGATCGCGGCGAAGTTGTTGAAGTTGTTGAAGCAAGCAAAGACAGAATTGAGCCAGCCTGCAAGCATTTTGGAACGTGTGGCGGTTGCTCTTTGCAGCACATGAAAGAGGGTGCCTACCTGGATTGGAAGCGCCAGCAAGTACAAATGGTGCTTAAGAAACATGGCATTGATTTCGAGATCGCGCATGTCATCCCGGTTTCAAAACAGTCTCGTCGCAGAGCCGCATTTTCTTACAAGGCTGCAAAAAATGGCGTGCATCTTGGATTTCATGGAAAGCGATCTTCTGAAATCGTTTCACCCGAGGAATGCCCAGTTCTTCATCCGGATTTGGA
Source organism: Hyphomicrobiales bacterium (assembly GCA_045107035.1). Taxonomy (GTDB): domain Bacteria; phylum Pseudomonadota; class Alphaproteobacteria; order Rhizobiales. The sequence continues at coordinate 62,150 of JBGCFS010000012.1, read as the reverse complement.
AAAACACCTTGTTTCCAAAAACGTAAGTAAAAAAGCGGAAGGCGGGTTTGCGAGGCTGGCAAGTTTGGTTGTGCGCGCAAAGCGCGAAGAGCGGATGCTTGCGACCCTCGGAAAAAATGGTGTCAGTATCGAAATGACTGGCCGGGAACCCGGTTCAAGCAGGTTTGACGTTGAAGAAATGTGGGGAGCGACCTCTTCATTCTGGAAAGTGATGATGAATGGCGATTTGTCCAGCGTCGATAATGGTGATGACGTCATAGAGAGCGGTGGATTCTCCCTGTACGCGCCTCCAGGTGCGTTTTTGCAAGCATCAGCCGATGCTGAAGCGGCTTTGGTCAGCAATGCGGTATCATTTTTGAAAGACTGCAAAGCCTGTGCTGATCTATTCTGCGGCATTGGAACGTTCACTCTTCCAATGGCAAAGTTTGCGACAGTGCTGGCTGTTGAATCTGAACAATCAGCGATAGATGCTCTCAAGAAAACAGTATCTAAAACCAGAAAAATCAAAAATATTAGAACGTTGCGACGAGATCTTTTCAAGCACCCGATATCACATATGGAGTTGAAAAAAATCGAAGGTGTCTTGTTCGATCCACCCCGTGCAGGCGCTAGCGCTCAATGTGAGCAAATTGTGAAGTCAGGCGTGGGCCGGGTGTCGGCTGTTTCCTGTAACCCAGTAAGCTTTGCACGGGATGCCCGCATCCTCATCGATGGCGGGTTCAAAATGACAAGCTTGCAGCCGGTGGACCAATTTTTATGGTCACACCATATTGAACTGGCAGCAACATTTGAACGCTAAGTATCGGTTAGGCTCCTGAGCTAAGGTTTTGCATGACTGCAAAATAGAAACCATCTGTGTTTGTTGAAGCGGGTGTGAGTGTCACTGACATCATATCCGCAGACCAAGGATGTGGTTTGTCGAAACCATAAAGGTCTTGCCAGACTTCCCCCGCTGATACCATTTCAAATGCAGGATTTCCATTTAGGAAGCTTGCGACTGAATCTTCGTTTTCAGCGCCCAACACACTGCATGTCATGTAGACTAGGAACCCGTCTTGGGCGACAAATTGCGCTGCTTCTTCCAACACAACTTGCTGTTCGCTTTGTCTCGCCTGTAGCTGTTTGTCAGTAAGGCGCCACTTTGCATCCGGTTTCCGGCGCCAGGTTCCTGAACCCGTGCACGGAGCATCAACAACAACCCGATCACATTTACCGAGCAGACCGGCCAAACGTTTGTCTTCTGGTTTCAGAACAATTGTTTGGTCTGCTCCGGCTCGGTCTAGCCGTTCGAAGATCCCAGCCTGTCTATTTCGATCAACATCATAGGCGTAGAGCTTGCCTGAGTTTTGCATGGATGCGGCGAGTGAGAGTGTCTTACCACCGGCACCTGCGCAAAAGTCGAGAACGGTCTCGCCAGGTTGCGCAAAAATGAGCTCAGAGGCGATCTGACTGGCTTCATCCTGAATCTCAATGCGGCCGCGTTGATACGACTCTTCTACCTGAACATTCGGGTGTCGTCGTGCGCCCTCAGATGGCGGTATGCGCAACCCATTTGTTGAGATTTGTGTTGCTTCAGCACCAAGATTTTCGAGTTCTTTTAACTCTTTTTCCCTGTCTGATTTCAACGTGTTAACGCGTAAGTCTAATGGAGGGCGACCAGCAAGAGCCTGAGCTTCTGCAATCCAATCATCCTCGAAATTGGCCTGAAAATGTGGCACAAGCCACTTGGGTAAATTGGCTTGTATCCAGTCTGGTGCTTCGTCGAGATTTCTGCTGTCCGCAGCTTCTCGCTTTGCTTTCGATGGCAATACCGGCGCGAATTTATCACCTTCCAATTCAGCCTCTAGCTCGGCCCAAGGCTTGTTCCAGCGATAGACCACAGTGCCAATAATCAACGACGAAGCCTTGTCACTGTCCATCAACCAGCGCGTGGATGCGCGCCAACGCAATGCGTCATAGGCAAGATTTCCGATTACAGCTCTGTCACCAGAACCTGCAAATCGGTGAGAAAGGCCCCAATCTTTTAGAGCTTCGGCAATTGGGCGACGGCGATTTTGTACATCTTCCATCACTTCAATTGCGGCCTGAATGCGCCCGCCAAGTCTCATGTAATTATCTGCCTGTATAGTTGATGCCCTACCAGTAATAGCCACATGGCTACAACAGTGAATAACGAGCAGGAAAACGCTTTAATGCGCGGTCCGAGTTGGTTTTGTCCAGTATGAATTTGAGCATGCCAAATTCGGAATACCAGAAATAAAATGGCCAGTCCGGCAAAAAGAACACTTATAAGATTTGTCGCAATTGCCAGTATGCAGACCGCAAAGAATAAAACCGGCGCTTCAAATTGATTTTTCAGTGCCGCTTCGTTTTGCACAACATGATCCGGCCAGGGTTCCTGACCAAGAGCCACGCGTTTCAAACTGATGGTTTTTCGGTTCGACTTTGCGTGGTCTACACGTAATTTAAACATGCGCACATAAAGCGCGAAAATCAGTAGAACCTGCCCCAGCATTGCCAACATAACGATTGATTGAAGCAATTCACTCATTTGCAGGTGCTAGACTCCACCAGCATAATTTGGGCTTTCGCGGGTAATGGTAACATTGTGAGCGTGGCTTTCTGCAAGGCCAGCATTTGTAATGCGAACAAAGCGCGCTCTGGTGTTGAATTCCTGTAAATTTGGCGCCCCCACATAGCCCATTGCTGCACGAAGACCGCCTGCAAGCTGATGCAATACTGCGGAAGTTGGTCCTTTGTGAGGAACCTGCCCTTCGATACCTTCTGGGACCAGTTTCAGCATATCGCTGACTTCTGCCTGAAAATAGCGATCCGCTGAACCGCGAGCCATTGCGCCAACTGAACCCATACCGCGATAAGCTTTGTAGCTTCTGCCTTGATAGAGGTAGACCTCACCTGGGCTTTCATCGGTACCAGCCAGAAGCGAGCCCACCATGGCGCACGATGCACCAGCAGCAAGCGCCTTAGCTAAATCGCCAGAGTATTTGATACCGCCATCTGCGATCACCGGCACGTCATGTTTGTTGGCTTCGTCAACGCAGTCCATAATAGCTGTGAGTTGCGGAACGCCAACGCCAGCAACAATACGCGTTGTACAAATAGAACCGGGACCAATGCCGACCTTAATGGCATCTGCACCTGCATCAATCAGTGCCTTTGTGGCTTCAGACGTTGCAACATTTCCTGCAATAATCTGAACACCATTAGAAAGTTTCTTTACGTGGCGGACGGTTTGTAGAACGCGTTCGGAATGTCCATGTGCAGTATCCACAACAATAAGGTCTACACCGGCAGCTGCAAGGGCTTCAGCGCGTGCTAATCCATCTTCACCAGTGCTCGTCGCTGCGGCAACGCGGAGGCGTCCGTGGTCATCTTTAGTGGCGTGAGGGTTGAGCTGTGATTTTTCAATGTCTTTCACAGTGATCAGGCCAATGCAAAGGCCATCATCATCTGTTACCAGCAGTTTTTCCAAACGATGTTTGTGTAACAGACGCTTGGCATCATCCTGTGTCGCAGCCTCTTTGACCGTTATGAGGTTTTCATGCGTCATTAACTCACGCACTTTTTGATTTTGGTTTTTCGCAAACCGAACATCACGGTTTGTAAGGATACCGACTAACTTGCCGGTGAAGAAACCACCGGAACCACCGTTTTCAACGACAGGAATACCCGAAATGCCGTGGTCCGCCATAAGCAGCAAAGCATCTGCCAAGGTAGCATCCGGACCAATGACGACTGGGTTCACAACCATGCCGGATTCAAATTTCTTGACTTGACGGACAGCTTCAGCTTGTTCCGGGATAGTGAGGTTGCGGTGAACAACGCCAATACCGCCGGCTTGTGCCATAGCAATCGCCATCCCGCCTTCAGTCACAGTATCCATGGCAGACGACAAGATCGGTAAATTGACCGAAATATTTCGTGTAATTCTGCTGTGAATCTTTACTTCGGCGGGTAGAACTTCAGAGTGCCCTGGTTGCAGCAGAACATCGTCAAAAGTAAGTGCTTCCCGGCTATGCGAGGGTTCGACGATGATGGCCATGCCAACTCCTAAATATGAAATATGAATCGCTTGTGAGTTGGCAATGCCAGATATCATGCATCCGCTATGTTGCAAACGCGAAATATGAGTTTATTCGCTTTCTGGCTCAGGAGCGCGGTTGCGGCCACGGAAATCACGTGCAACGAGGTAAGTTTCCGCAGAATCTTTACGGCTTGCTGGCGGTTTGTAATGGCCAACCAATCGAAAATCACGCTTTAGTTCGTTCAAAAGCGTATGTTCTGTGCCGCCTTGGAAAACCTTCGCAATGAATGTACCACCTGGATTAAGCACTTCTCTGGCAAACTCGGCGGCAACTTCGCATAGTTGAATTATGCGCATGTGATCTGTCTGCTTGTGGCCTGTCGTTGGGGCTGCCATATCCGATAAGACCAAATCTGCATTGTGGCCACCAAGCGCTTCGCGCAATTGAGCTGGTGCATCATCATCCAAAAAATCTTTTTCCAGGAGCGTTACGCCCGGTAACGGGTCCATGGCCAGATAGTCGATGCCAACAACACGAATGTCTCCAATGTGGCTGCCAACCTTTTCAGCTGCCACTTGCGACCAGCCGCCTGGAGCTGCTCCCAGATCCACAATTCGCATGCCTTTTTTCAGCAAAGTGTATTTTTCATCGATCTCAAGCAATTTGTAAGCCGCGCGAGAGCGCATGCCATCTATTCTGGCCCGCTGAACATATGGGTCGTTCAAATGACGTTGGAGCCATCTGGTAGAAGATATCTTTCGACCACGTGCCGATTTGACACGAACAGACATTCCTCGGTACCCGCCGGTGCCGCGTCCACTGCTTCCAGAGCCTCTGGATTTACCGCTCATCTGGTTCACCGTTTGTTTGTTTGTTCGTTTCTTGCTTAGCGCCAGATTTTGGTCGCTTGCGCCGCCAAGGGGTGCTGCTGTTATGCGGTTTGGTTGGTCGCCCGTGACCGTCTTTGCTCATCAATTCAACCAAAATGCCTTCACGCAGCCCTCTATCAGCAACACGCAATTGATCACATGTAAATTCGCGGCGTATTGCCTCAAATATTGCGCAACCGGGTAGGACCAAATCCGCACGATCTGGCCCGATACAAGGATGACGCCTGCGGTCTTCATAGCTCAAATTTAACAATTGATCTATCATGCGCGCAGCATCGTCATTGCTCATCCACATGCCATCAACACGTCGGCGATCATATCGCCGCAACCCCAAATGAATGCCAGCAAGGGTCGTTACTGTCCCTGAAGTACCCAGCAAGTGATGCCGACCGCGCGATAGAGCTTGACGCAATTCCCGTTTTTTGGGGAAATTCGCCAACATATCCTGAACTTCTTTGACCATGCTTTCAAAGCTCTGATGGGATACGTTTTTACCATCGTGGCGTTCAGACAGCGTCACAACGCCCACAGGCAATGAGTCCCATGCCCGCATGGTGCCGCCCAGGCGGTTTCGCTTCCGGCGACCCCTTCTATCCATCCATACAATTTCGGATGAGCCGCCACCTATGTCGAACAGCACGACGCCATCAGAACGAGGCTCTACCAATGACGAACAGCCAGCCATTGCCAAACGTGCTTCGGTTTCACGGTCGATGATTTCGAGTTTGAGGCCGATTTCGTCCGTTACACGTTGCAAAAACTCTGCGCCATTTTCTGCTGAACGGCAGGCCTCAGTCGCGATAAGACGGACTTTTTCGACCTTGTGATACTTAAGCTTATTCCAACAAACTCTGAGTGCTGAGATAGCACGGTCGGACGCTTCACCGCTCAACCTATTATTTGCAGATATCCCCTCTCCCAATCGCACGATGCGGGAAAAAGAATCGACAATGCGAAAACCCTGGTCCTTGGGTTCTGCGATCAGAAGTCTGCAATTGTTTGTTCCTAAATCCAGCGCGGCATATTTATGTTGTTTTTTGGCGGCATTAGATTTGTCACCGCTAGTGCGCCGGTTGGGTGCAGGATTTCGATTTGTGGATTTCGGATTAGATTTTCTGGTTGGAGAATGTGATTCACCCGCCCTATCCGTATCTTTGCCAAGATCAGGATGGTCCTTTTCGCTATTCTGCGTTCCATTGGTACCAACAGCCGCATCATCCAACATTGGAACAAACGGAGTTTGAACCAATGAACCGCTTGTAGACGCGGAATCAACCCCATCAACCTTGATAGCGTTTCCACTTTCTACCGGCTTCGCAGAACCACCTTGCTGCCGCTGATCATTCTCATTGGAATTGGCATTTGTGCCCTCCAAAGAGACGTCGCGCACAATGGCATCGTCCTGCGTGGATGAGTCTGGCGAACCAGATACCCCATCCTTTTTAATCACTATACTTTCCTTGCGCTCTACGCTGACGGGTTGTCAGTGGCGCTTTCTCGTTGAGCACAGTGTATGCACAGAAGGACATTTTCGCAAGCGCGAGGATGCATGGCGATGAATATTATCAAGGATAAGGCTAAGTCGATGTGGCGCCAATATTGATGACAGCACGGCCTTTAACCTGCCCTTTCAATATTGCAGGTCCAAGGTTGATAAGATCGGCCAACCCAAACTCTTCAATCATTGGTTCCAACCGGTCCAAAGGCATCTCATTCGCAAGTCTCTGCCACGCAATAACACGGCGTTCATATGGGCAAGCGACAGAATCGATCCCAAGTAAATTCACGCCTCTAAGCAAAAATGGAACGACCGTGAATGATGGTATAGCGGCCCCACCTGCTAGGCCAATGGCTGCAACGGAACCGCCATAATTCATCTGCTTTAGGACACGGCCAAGCATTTCTCCGCCAACAGCATCGACACAGCCGGACCAACGTTCTGATTCAAGCGGGCGTTTGCTTTCTTCCAGCAATTCTTCACGGGCGATAATGGTCGTGGCACCAAGCGATCTCAGGTAATCGGTTGTTTCAGGCCGTCCGGTAACCGCTGCAACGCTGTAGCCAAGATGGTTCAAAATGGAAACAGCCACAGAGCCCACTCCGCCTGCAGCCCCAGTAACAAGGACTTCGCCTTTGTCCGGTGTCAGGCCATGTTCTTCCAACGACATGACCGCCAGCATAGATGTGAGGCCTGCAGTTCCAATTGCCATCGTATGGCGCGCAGACATGCCCTGTGGCATGGGAACGAGCCAATCTGCATCAACCCGAGCTTTTGTTGCGTATCCGCCCCAGCGAGCTTCTCCGACCCGCCATCCGGTCTGAATAACATCATCTCCAACTTTGTAGCGACTATCAGCGGAAGCGGACACTGTGCCGGCAAAATCGATACCTGGTACATGAGGAAAATTTCGTACCAGGCCGCCCTTGGCAGTGATGCATAGGCCATCTTTGTAATTCAGCGTTGAATAGGAAACATCAACAGTTACGTTTCCTTCAGGCAATTGAGCCTCATCGAGCGTTGAAATCGTTTGGCTCACAGAGCCTTCATCGTCTTTGTCTACGACCAGTGCCTTGAAACTCATTTAGGTGTCTCCGAAAAAAATCTTCTGCGAAGTTGGAGCAGTTTCTGTTGCATATGGAAACCCTCCATTCGTTCTATACCTGCTAGGCGCTTCCGATTATAATTCCAGCTGCAAAAACAAGTGCCCCTCCAAGGACGACTTGAAGCGCGGCACGGAAAAACGGCGTATCCATGTATTTGTTTTGAATCCAGGCAATTGCCCAAAGCTCAATGAATACGATCACGAATGCTAGGCTTGTCGCGGTCCAGAAATCTGGGATGAGATATGGAAGGGCGTGCCCCAACCCGCCGACGGTTGTCATGATGCCTGAGGCAAACCCACGTTTGAGTGGAGAGCCGCGACCAGAGATTTGGCCGTCATCAGATGCGGCTTCTGTAAAGCCCATGGAAATCCCTGCGCCAATTGAGGCTGCAAGTCCGACCAAAAAGGTTGTCCAGGTGTCCTGTGTCGCAAATGCTGTAGCGAAAATTGGAGCTAGTGTTGATACAGAGCCATCCATCAATCCAGCAAGGCCTGGTTGAACCCAGGTCAGGATGAATTTGCGGTGCGCCTCTGTATTTTCCTGTTCCAGTGAGTCTGGGTCCAAATGTTCGCTCTGAAGGTCCTCTGCTTTCGCGGCATGACCCGCTTCTGCAGCCGCCAAATCACCTAATAATTTGCGCGTATCGGCATCGCTCGTGCGTTGCGCCGCCTTGGTATAGAAATCTCTGGCGGTGTTCTCCATATTCGCGACTTCGTCACGAATGCGTTCTATGCCCAAATTTTCGATGAGCCAGACTGGTTTTCTTGCGTAATACCCAGCCACATGTTCCCGCCTGATAAGCGGAATTTCATCGCCAAACCTTGTTTTATGTAAATCAATCAGGCGCTGACGGTGTTCCCCTTCTTCTTCAGCCATCCCATCCAGAACAGCAGCACTTCCAGGAAATTCGCTCCGTACCTTACTCGCATAGGATTGATAAATGCGCGCATCATCCTCTTCAGCAGAAATGGCAAGAGCCAGGATTTCCTGTTCCGATAGATCAGAAAATCGGCGCGCATTTGAGAATCGGCTGAGCATTGTTCAATTCCTTGCTGATGATGCCTTACACCTTCGATCTTACCTAAATCGGTAGTCTTGGGTTTGATGCTGGTCAATCCCAATCGGAATCAATGTCGAATTTTATGAGATGTTTGTTCCGTATCATAGTTTCCATGGTGGCGCTTTGCGCTGGAAAATCGTTGAAATACCAAGCTGTGCCTTATCTGTCGCCCAACAATCTGGTGATATAGCAGGCATATCCCCATAGGCGCTGGTGCAATTGCGGGTTTGCAATATCCAAATTGAACACCTGTATTGATGCCATTAAAACCGCAATACCGGGGTGTTTGGGAATTTTGAACAGATCGTCAATATCGCGCTCTATGGGGCCGGTGTCGACATCAGAAACCTTGAATCCCGTTTCTTGAATTTACAGACGCAGATGGACCGATAAAAGTCAGCCTAGGTGCCTATGGCTTTGACAAAACCAATGATAACCACAATCTAAGTGATGCCTTTAGCCGTTAGCGCTCCACTTGATCCAGTTTTACGGACCCAACCAACTTAATCGGGTTTTGTTCTAAGGGTTGACCGCATATGAGCGACGATGGCGTTTGAACAAATGCGAATGCGTTCAATGTCGGCGTAATCTTCGTGAACCACACTCCAAAATGTGCGTGTAAAGCTGACTTCTTTTGGAAGCAGACGCTTTAGGTTCGGATATCTGGCCGCCATAAAGTCATGAACAATTCCAACGCCGGCCCCATTCAACACTGCCTCTAATTGAACGTGTACACTTGTGCTTGTGAGATTTGGGCGGAATGTTTGGTCCACCAAAGGAATGTAATCGAGCTGCTTGTCGAAAATCAGCTCTGGGACATAACCAATTCCGCGCAGTTTTTGCAGATCCGCTGTCTTTTCAATACTGGGGTGCTGCGACAAGTATTGTTCTGTGGCGTAAAGGTGGAGCGTATAGTCAGAAATCTTTTGAATTCGAACCCGGCCAGATTCTGGACGAGATACAGCAATCACAAAATCTGCCTCACGTTTTGAAAGTGAGAACTTTCGGGGCAATGCAATCAATTGTATTTCCAAACGTGGGTGTTCTTCGCAAAGCTTTTGGACGGCCTGAACAACAATATAGGCGGCAACTCCCTCAGGCACTCCAATGCGTACTGTTCCGGAAACGCTTGCGCCTTCGCTGGTAAGTGCGTTTTCAGCCTTAATGGTTGCTGCTTCCATATGCTCTGCGTTTGAGACTAGTTGCCTGCCCTCCTCTGTCAAAGCATAGCCACTGGGTGATCTGTCAAAGAGTTTTGCGCCCAGGGTCTCTTCAAGGCCAGCAATCCGCCTGGAGACCGTTGCGTGGTCCACACCAAGCATTTTGCCAGCAGCGCTTAAGCGTCCAGTTCTGGAAACTGCGAGAAAAAATCGAAAGTCATCCCAGTTCATTTTTTGTCCAACTTAAGCCAATCATTGTGCATATTTGCACAACCTATTGCCTGTTTGTCCATCTTTTAAAGCAACGCAACAAGCGTCTAGTCTGCATGCAAATAAATTATAGAGCTCAAAAGGATTATTATGCGCAAGATTGGCCACTTCGTAGATGGTGAAAATATAACGGGAACCAGCGGTCGGGAAGCAGATGTCTACCTACCTATGACTGGGGAAGTGCAGGCAAAGGTTGCGCTTGCGAGCCAAGCTGAAGTTGATGCAGTTGTTGCCAATGCAAAAGCTGCCCAACCTGCTTGGGCCGCAGTCAATCCACAGCGACGTGCTCGGGTGATGATGAAGTTCCTGGAGCTTGTGCACCGTGATTATGACGAGCTAGCAGAACTGCTTGCAAAGGAACACGGGAAGACCGTCCCTGATGCACGCGGTGACATTCAACGCGGTCTTGAAGTAGTCGAATTCTGCACGGGCATTCCTCATCTGCTAAAAGGTGAATTCACTGAAGGTGCGGGCCCTGGAATTGACTTGCACTCTATCCGCCAACCTCTTGGTGTTGTTGCCGGAATTACGCCGTTTAACTTTCCCGCCATGATCCCATTGTGGAAAGCTGCTCCGGCAATTTCCTGTGGCAATGCGTTTGTTTTAAAACCTTCTGAAAGAGATCCTGGCGTGCCAATGCGTCTAGCGGAGTTGTTTCTGGAAGCTGGACTGCCAAAGGGTATTTTCAACGTCGTGAATGGCGATAAGGAAGCTGTTGATGCATTGCTTGATAATCCAGATGTCGAAGCCATTGGCTTTGTAGGCTCAACAAGCATTGCGCATTACATTTACAGCCGCGGTTGCACCAATGAAAAGCGCGTTCAATGCTTCGGTGGCGCGAAGAACCACATGATCATCATGCCAGACGCGGATATGGATCAAGCTGCGGATGCATTGATTGGAGCTGGGTATGGTTCTGCAGGCGAACGTTGTATGGCTATCTCTGTTGCGGTGCCTGTTGGTGAAAGCACTGCCGACAAATTGATGGAAAAGCTCGTCCCCCGTGTTGAAAGTCTCAAAATTGGACCTTCAACCGATCCAAGCGCGGATTACGGTCCATTGGTAACGGCGGAAGCAATGAGCCGTGTGCAGTCCTACGTCGATCTTGGCGTTGAGGAAGGTGCAACATTGGCTGTTGATGGTCGTGGATTTAAGCTGCAAGGCTATGAGGACGGCTTCTATATGGGTGGCTGCCTGTTCGACAATGTCACCAAAGACATGCGGATATACAAAGAAGAAATCTTTGGCCCTGTCTTGGCCGTTGTAAGAGCCAAGACCTATGAAGAAGCGCTGGATCTGCCTTCTAGCCACGAATACGGAAATGGCGTCGCTATTTATACCCGCGATGGAGACACCGCACGCGATTTCACATCTCGCGTTCAAGTCGGCATGGTTGGCGTGAATGTGCCTATACCTGTGCCCCTCGCCTACCACACCTTTGGCGGCTGGAAACGGTCTTCATTCGGTGACTTGAACCAGCATGGCCCAGACTCCATTCGTTTTTACACAAAGACCAAAACGATAACGTCACGCTGGCCATCTGGTATCAAGGAAGGCGCCGATTTCAGCATTCCAACAATGGAATAAGAATTTTGGGGTAATGGATTTATCGTTAAGTGAAGAACCAAGAGTTATCTTCGAAGCGGATCGTTCACTTTCCAATGAATACATTGCCCCTAGTTCAATTGAGTGGGATCAGACACGGCACTTTCCGGCTAATGACATTAGGAAAACCGATGAATTTGGAATAGCCAGCATTTATGTTAGCGAAGAACATGGTGGGTCGGGTAATTGACCGATTATGGATTTGAAAAAATTATGCGGGTGATAATTGCTCGCAAGCTGTTGGATGAAGTTCGCGTATGACAGAAGATCTTCTGGTCTGGCAGGATGGCCCACTTGGCCGTTTAAAGCTCAATCGTCCCAAGGCGCTGAATGCACTCACTTTTGAAATGGCTCTGGGTATTCGCGGGGCTTTAGAGCGTTGGCGAGATGATGACAGCGTTACTGCCGTGGTCATTGAAGGTGAAGGTGATCGCGCATTTTGCGCAGGCGGAGATATTCTCCAACTGTACAATATTGGCCGTAAAACTCCGGAAGTTGGGGTGGAGTTTTGGAGAGATGAATATCGTTTAAACGCAATGATCGCCCAATATCCAATACCCTATATCTCACTTATGGACGGAATTACCATGGGTGGTGGCGTTGGCATTGCAGCCCATAGTTCTTACCGCATCGTGACCGAAAGAAGCATCCTTGCGATGCCCGAAGCCAGCATTGGTTTTTTGCCAGATGTCGGCGGTAGCTACCTTCTTTCACGCGCACCAGGGTTTTCAGGTCTGTATCTGGGAATGACCGGTGGCCGAATGAATGCTGCAGACGCAATTTTTGCTGGGTTTGCTGACACCTTCATGCCTTCGTCCGACATTCCCTCGTTTTTGAAAATGCTGAAGTCCGGTAAGAGTGTTGGCACTTGTATTAAAGCCCATGCAAAGGCTGCATCTGAGGGACAACTTGAGTTGCAGCAGAATGAAATTTCTGACGCTTTTGGTCAGTCATCGGCATTGGGTTGCTCTGAACGTTTGGAAGAAATGTCCAGCAACGGAAGCGAATGGGCAACAAAGACCCATAAATTACTGAAAATGAACGCGCCTTTGTCTGTTGCTTCTGCATTCTATTCGATCAGAGAGGCTGCTGACTTAACGTCTCTTGAGGAATGTATTGCGCTGGAATTTCGTTTTGCTGCGCGAACGCTTTACGGGAATGACTTTTTCGAAGGCGTTCGGGCAATCATTGTAGATAAAGATAGAAAGCCAATTTGGCGGCCGTCCAAATTGGAAGACGTAACGGATGAAATGGTTGCCTCTGCCTTTGCGTCATTAGACAGAAATGAGTGGACAGCGGCTTAACTCACAACGGGAGGATCAAGTGTCAAAAATAGGTTTTATCGGCCTCGGTAATATGGGGGCTCCTATGGCAAAAAATCTCATGCACGCCGGACATGTGCTGAGATGTTTTGATGTTGTTCCTGACGCAAGAATAGTTGCTGAAGGCAAACAATTGACGATTGCCGACAGCAATATCGATGTGGTGAATACCGCCGATGTTGTGGTGCTTATGTTGCCAAATGGCGTAATTGTTTCCGATGTTGCGCGGGAAATATTGCCACATATGGCCGCTGGGACGCTTCTGATTGATTGTTCCACAATTGATGTGGCGGCAGCACGCGACTTACATGAATTGGCTGATCAATCTGGCGTGCTTTGCCTGGATGCACCCGTTTCTGGTGGTGTTGGTGGTGCATCAGCCGGAACACTTACATTTATGGTCGGCGGATCAGACCCGGCGTTTGAGGCTGGCTCACCAGTGTTTGATATTATGGGACAAAAGGTTGTTCATTGTGGCGCCGGAGGTTCTGGCCAGGCGGCAAAGATTTGCAACAACATGTTGTTGGGTATTTCAATGATTGGAACTTGTGAAGCATTTTCCATGGCTGAAAAACTTGGCTTGTCTCAATCAGCCTTGTTTGATGTTGTTTCGACCTCCTCTGGGTCTTGCTGGTCTGTGAACACTTATTGCCCTGTTCCCGGTGTCGGCCCGCAAAGCCCGTCTGATAACAATTATGCGCCCGGCTTTGCCGCTGCATTAATGTTGAAGGATTTGGGATTGGCAATGGAAGCGGCCCAAAGCACCGGTGCTGATACGCCACTTGGAAAACATGCACATGAGCTGTATCAAAAAATGGTTGGTGACGGTATGGGCGGGAAAGACTTCTCTGGCATGATTCAATTTCTTGCAAACGCGAAAGATACCTAAAATGAGTGATACTGTTCTTCTGGAAATGCATGACCGGGTAGCGGTTCTTACATTGAACCGGCCAAAGGCATTGAATGCCTTAAACGAGGAGTTGCTTTTAACGCTTAGAGCGCATTTTGAATCGCTCGCAAGTAATCCTGATGTGGGCTGCATTGTTGTCACTGGCTCAGAAAAGGCATTTGCCGCTGGGGCCGACATTAAGGAAATGGCGGACAAATCTCATATTGAAATGCTCATGAGTGATTTCTTTGGGCGTTACAACTCAATGGCTACAATCCAGATTCCGACAATTGCCGCAGTAAGTGGATTTGCATTGGGTGGCGGCTGCGAACTTGCGATGATGTGCGACATGATTTTCGCAAGTGACACAGCGAAGTTTGGCCAACCAGAAATCAAACTGGGAATCATTCCCGGTATGGGTGGCTCACAACGCATGACGCGAGCAGTCGGAAAAGCAAAATCGATGGATATGATCCTGACCGGACGCATGATGGATGCTGAGGAAGCTGAGCGCTGTGGTTTGGTAGCGCGCGTTATTCCATCATCTGATCTTTTGGATGAGGCGATGAAAGCAGCTCATACAATCGCGGGATATTCGCGTCCTTCCGTTGTCACGGCCAAGGAAGCTATCAACCGTTCCTTTGAGACAACACTGACCGAAGGTTTGCACTACGAACAAAGGGTCTTCTACGGTCTTTTTTCAACGGATGATCAAAAAGAAGGTATGGCTGCTTTCTCTGAAAAACGTTCACCTAGATTTGTACACAAATAGTACCTACACGTGAAGGGGACTCTTATGTCCGTTTCCATTGTCATTGTAGGCTCTGCGCGCACCCCAATGGGCGGGATGTATGGCGAACTATCTGGCTTAACTGCAAGCGAATTGGGTGCGCCGCAATCTCCGGAAAAGTACCAGCTCACACGCGAGGCTCAGGATGAATATGCCCTCACCTCCTTGGCGCGAGCGACAAAGGCACAAGAAACTGGATTTTTCGAAAACGAATTACTTCAGTAACTGTTAAAAGCAAAAATCCGAGACGATTGTGAGCTTGGCTGAAGGGCCACGGACAACTCGGCCGGATAAGATCCCAACTTTGAGGCCCGTAAGAAAGACGGTACCGTTACAGCAGCAAATGCGTCATCAATTTCAGATGGTGGAGCTGCATTGGTCCTAATGCGTGAAAGTGAACAAAAGCTCATAAAGAAGGTCGGATGGTTCGTTTCTGATGTCGATTCGCGGGCAGTTAATGAAGCTTTTGCTTTTGTCCCCTTGGCCGCTATTGCTGAAATAGGGACGGACTACAGCCAGTTAAACGTAAATGGTAGCGCTTGCGCATTAGGATATCTCTTTGGCGCATCCGGTGCTCGCATTCTAATAACATTGCTCCATGCGATGGAATGAGACAACAAAAAAACCGGTATTGCATCTCTTTATATCGGTGGTAGAGAAGGTACAGCTATCGCTATAGAGCGCGCATAATACCTTCCAAATTTTGCATTGAAATCAGAGGGGTGCATCAAAACTGATGCGCCCATTTGTTATTTCAAATTAAGTTTTACTGCGAACTCGCTCATTTTTTGGGTCCCAAAGCGGTTGGTCTTCCTGAACAACGGCAGTGTAGCGGTCCCCATACATTTCCACTTCGATTTCAGTACCTGTTTCAGCAAGATCAGCTCGTAACATTCCAAGCGCTATCGAGCGGTCAATACGATGTCCCCAACCACCGGAGGTCGTTTCTCCTACGATCTCTCCGTTGTGCCAAATGGTCGACATATAAGGCGCATCATATTTGCCTGCATCAACCAGCAAAGTGACAAATTTCTTTTTGACGCCAGCGTCCCGTTCTTTCTCCATCGCGGCTTTACCAACGAAGTCGGGTTTCTCCCATTTAACGAAACGGCCCATGCCTCCTTCTAGTATGGTATAATCGGTAGACAATTCACCCTTCCAGGTTCGATAACCTTTTTCCAAGCGCAAAGAATCCAGCGCAAACATACCAAACGGTTTCAAACCATGGCTTTTGCCAGCCTCAAGTATTGCATCAAAGACCTTTGGCGTGTCTTCAATCTGTGTATGTATTTCCCAGCCGAGTTCACCAGCAAATGATACGCGAATGATTTGACAGTGACGCCCGGCAATCTGTGTTGTCTGGTGTGTGAGCCAAGGAAGCTGTAAATCTGCTTCGCAAAGATCCGCGAGGATTGTTCGCGAGTTCGGACCAGTTAAAATATGGCAAGAGAATTTTCGTGTGACGTCTTCAATCTCGATGAGTGATTCTGGCGGTAAGCTCTTCTTTAATAACTCAAAATCATGCCATTGTGCGGGTGCTGCAGTGATGAGGAAGAAGAAGTCTTCATCAAGGCTCATTACTGACATTTCGGTTACAATGCGCCCATCCTTGTCAGGAAAATAGCCAAGGCCAATCCGACCAGGCTTTGGAACGATCCCAGTAATCTGGCTAGAAAGCCATTCTCTTGCACCCTCACCTTTTACGCGATAACGGGAAAATCCTGGTAAATCCAAAATGCCGGCTGCATCCCGCACAGCAAGACATTCTTCACGTACACGAGGATACCAAGCGCCTTCACGGTCCCAACGCTCAGTGCTTTCAACTGATGTGTCATCGTCCTCAGCAGCGTACCAATTAGCTCGTTCCCAGCCATTGTAAACACCAAATTGGGCTCCCAAACTGGCTATCGTTTCATGTACTGGAGAGTGTTTTTTACCACGGCCTGCTGGCCATTCTTTGTGTGGGTAATGCATGGCGTATTCATTGCCATACACCTCCATACCTTTGGCAACGCAATAGTCTTCATCCACAAAATCTGTGAATCGACGGGGATCCACCGCCCACATATCCCATTCGGTTTGACCCTCTGTAATCCATTCGGTCAGCACTTTGCCAGCGCCGCCGGCCTGACAAATACCAAAAGTGAACACGCAAGCTTCAAAAGCGTTGGGCACACCCGGCATTGGTCCAATAAGTGGAAACCCATCTGGGGTATAGGGTATTGGACCATTGATAACCTTGGAAAGGCCTGCCGTTTGCAAAAGAGGCACGCGCTCCGCTGCATCGTTTAAATACCACTCAAGGCGATCCAGATCGTCGGGAAAAAGCTGAAACGAGAAATCTTCAGGCATTGGATCATCGTCCGTAATCCAATGCGCTTTGCAGTTGTTTTCATATGGACCAAGATTCATTCCATATTTTTCCTGACGGAGATAGTAGGAGCTATCCACATCTCTCAAAAGAGGAAGCTTGGAACCTGCCTCTTTCGACCATGCCTCGATCTCGGGAATGTCGTCAAACAACATGTATTGATGGCTCATAACCATCATAGGCAAATCACGGCCGAACATTTTGCCAACTTCACGCGCATAGTAACCTGCCGCGTTGACAACGTATTCACAACGAATTTCACCCTGTTCGGTTTCTACTATCCATTCT
The DNA here is from genome assembly GCA_045107035.1 of Hyphomicrobiales bacterium. Classification (GTDB taxonomy): domain Bacteria; phylum Pseudomonadota; class Alphaproteobacteria; order Rhizobiales. The sequence continues at coordinate 44,855 of JBGCFS010000012.1, read as the reverse complement.
TCATTTTCCCGGCGCACCCCAGTCGCGGGGCAAAACCGTACAATTTTCGAGCCCATGTCTCGTGCGCCCTTAGCAAAAGCTTGGGTTAGTTGTGCCGGGTCAATGTCACCATCCATAGGATCATAAAGACCGCCCTTAAGATCGTGGGTTTCTATAAACGGATATTGTGACTTGATGTCATCGACGGTCATCATATCGATATCCATTCCCTGATATCGACCCATTGAAGCTACATGTTTGAATTCGTCCATGCGTTCGTCGCTATGACCTAAACGGATCGCACCAGAAACGTGGTAGTTCATAGGGTAGTCAACTTCGTCCGCCAGTTTCCTGTATAATTCTGTTGAATACCGCTGCATATTCATGACCGCCCAGGATGATGAAAATGTCGGAATGTTACCAGCAGCATGCCAAGTTGAACCAGCGGTTAACTCATTCTTTTCAAGAAGAACACAGTCGGTCCAACCCGCTTTTGCAAGATGGTAAAGTGTCGAAACGCCTACGACGCCACCCCCAATGATAACGACTCTTGCACTGGTGGGTAGTTCGGCCATGGTTGCTCTCCAATTGGATTTTATTGCCTGCAATTTTTGCGGGCTTCTTTATCGGATGCAATTCCTTCTAACATGTTTTATTAATCGATAAATTCGATTAGCCTGCAGTGATGGTCATCAAGTATAGGTAAAAGGCTGACATCTTGGATATCCAACTCTTAGAGACTTTTTTGGATTTGATGGAGACTAAAAGCTTCAACAAGACCGCAGACCGGCTTGGTATCACCCAATCAACAGTTTCCCATCGCGTGCGTTCGTTGGAATCTTTGTTGGGTAAGCGCCTCTTCAATCGTAGTAGAGCTGGAACCTTGCCGACAATTGCAGGTACACGTTTTTTGGATCATGCTCGGATACTCTGTCAAGAATGGCGCGAAGCCATCCGTCATGTTGAGACTACAAGAGCATTTGAAAAGGTTATGAGGCTGGGAGTTCAGCATGATGTTGCAGGAGGGTTTTCAGGCCCTGCAGTCAATGAAATGCGCAGAAAACTTCCACGAGTTTCAATTTTTCTGCAGGTTGATTACTCGCTAAATATTATCCGTAGCTTGTTGTCAGGCGAGTTGGATATCGGGTTGGTTTTCACGCCTCAGCACCAACCTGATTTGTATTTCGAGCCATTGGGTAATATTCAGTATCAGATGGTGAGTAACCATGTCGCGTTGTTGGGACAGGTTGTTGCCGAACATTACATCCTACTTAACCTCTCTCCAGATTTTAATGATAGACACCGCATGGCTTTACCAAATTTGACGGATACGCCGCTAACATGTGGGACATCGAGAGCTGTTGAAAATCTTCTTGGATCAATTTCTGCAAGCTCTTATGTTTCTGAATACCTGGCGACCAAGATGGGCCTTGAGATTAATTGTCGCACAATCATTGATGCGCCGATTTTTGATCAACCGGTATATGCCGCGGTGCATGTGCGCAACAGGCATGTCCATTCACATTTGCAGATAATAAATATTTTCAGAGCATTGTTACCAGGGATTCTTGACCCCCAGGCATAAGTGTATGATTTATCTTAGCCTTTGCCCTTCCAGGGAATGAGGATGCGTTCCATAAAACGCATAAATATTTCAATTGTGTAGCCAATCAAACCAATGATGATAATGCCGATAACAACCGTATCTGTCTGTAGAAAATTCTTCGCAATCATGATCATAGAACCGACGCCTTTGTCCGCAGCAACTAGCTCTGCCGCCACAACTGTTCCCCAGCAAACACCCATGGATGTCCGTAAGCCGGTGAAGATCTCTGGAAGTGCGTTTGGCAATATCACATGGCGTAGAATTTGAATTTTCGATGCACCTAGAGAGTACGCTACATGAACCTTAGATATCCTCACACTTGAGACGCCTGACCTTGCTGCGATTGTCATAACGAAGAGAGAGGCTAGGAAGAGCAGTGAAATTTTCGCTGTCTCATCAATACCAAACCACAAAATGATCAATGGAATTAGAGCCAATGGTGGAATTGGACGCATGAATTCTACAATTGGGTCAAATAGTCCGCGGGCAACGGACGAAAGCCCCATGGAGAACCCCAAAGGAATACCAATCAAGGCACCAGCTACGACACCTGCTAGTACGCGATAAACGCTGATACCGACATGTTCCCATAAAGGAATATTTCTAAAACCTTCGTCTACCAGTTTCAGAATGCGATCGCCGGTACCACCAATAGTTGGCCAGAAAAATGGTTTTACCCAGCCAAATGTTGAAGAAAGGACCCATAAGCTTATTAGAATTACTACAATGAGAATTGAGTAAAATCGACCAGTGTTCACAGCACTTGCGTCACCAAATTTTACAGTTTTCTGACGAGTGAGGGAATTATCAGCAATGCCCAACCAAATGGCGAGACTAGAAGGTGTTTTCTGCTTGCTCATTTTTTGCCCTATTTTGATCCGTGACCGCCGCCCATGATTTCTTCTTCCATATTCCAGATCATGGAGAGGACTTCTTCACGGGTAGACACAAATTCAGGTGATGCTTTTATTTCACGTGCTTCCATTGTTAGAGCTTGTTCTGGGAAAGGAAGGCTATAGTCCTCCACAATCCGCCCAGGACGAGGCGCCATAACAATCAGGCGTTCACCAAGGAATAACGCCTCTTCGACGGAGTGCGTTATTAGGATTATAGTTTTTCCAGTCTCTTTCCAGAGTTTGAGGATGAGGCCTTGCATTTTTTCACGCGTTAGAGCATCCAGTGCGCCCAGCGGCTCATCCATCAATATGACGTCAGGGTCATTGGCAAGGCAACGGGCCAAAGCCACGCGTTGCTGCATACCTCCTGAAAGTTGATACACCGGTTTCTCACCGAATCCAGCAAGTCCAACAATATGCAATAGTTCTTCGCAGCGTTTGGCTGTTGCATCTTTTGGTTTGCCCGCCATTTTCGGTCCGAATTGAATATTTTCATTCACTGTCAACCATTCAAAAAGCGCGCCTTGTTGAAATACCATTCCACGCTCTGGCCCGGGACCCTTAACGGCGTGATTGTTCACTCTAACCTCACCATCAGTGGGTGAAAGGAAACCGGCAACAATGTTAAGAAGCGTGGTTTTACCGCAACCTGATGGTCCAAGGACCGAAATCATTTCACCCTGTTTGATGTCCAATGAGACATCATTAAGAGCATGTACAGCGCCTCCGTCTGGCAAAGTAAACACCATGGAAATGCCGTCGATCACTATACCGCTCACTAGTTCCCCTTTTCTAACTGGTACAAAAAAGGCGGCAGATTTCGCTGCCGCCTGTTCTGAGCTTACTTGAGGAAGCTTGCATCAATGAACTTGGAATAATCATCGAGAGCAGAATCCATGCCGCCTGCTGCTACCATTACGTCCGCCACGCCTTTAGTTGCAACTTGTACACCACCACCAAGCCAGTTCGGGCCTTTTTGGTCAGCTACACTGGGAAAGCCGAAGTTTTTCATGGTCGCAATAGTTGCATCCATATCCATACCAGCTGCTTTAGAAACTGTTGCATAAGCGTTTTCTGGGTTCGCTTTGTAAGCTTCGTTTGAAGCTTCAGTTACTTCCAGAAATTTTGTTACGAGATCAGGATGATCTTTTGCAAAGTCATCGGTCACAGAAATGATATCAAATGTGTTGATGCCAATTGCTTCTTGCTCTGCGCCAGTCATCAAAGGCTTGCCAACAGTTTTCATGCGATCAAGCGATCCACCGAATGCACAACCCATTACGACGTCGCCACGCACAAGTGCTACTGCTGCATCCGCTGGGTTCATCTGAACGAGATTCACTTTGTTCACATTAACTTTCAGGTGTTCAAGAGTTTTAAGCAGTTTGTAGTGTGTGACATTGCCGATTGGAGTAGCAACTTTCTTGCCTTCCAACTCCTTTGCATTGGCTTGTGTAATGCCAGAATCGTCGCGAATAACGCAAAGATCATTTTCTGCGTATGTTACCGCAGCGGCAACCATCTTAAGTGGTGCGCCATTCGAGATACCAACGACAAAGGGCACAAAACCTTGGCTGTATGCAATCTGAATGTCGCCAGACACCATTGCCTGGGTCATTTCGTTACCGTTGCCAAAAGCACGCCATTCGACTTCAACGCCCATTGCTTCATCATAGGTTTTCTCAAGTTGAGCGACCTGGTTTGCTGTTGGCCATTCCAAGAAGTAAGCAACTGTTACCGTGTCAATTGCTTTTGCAGTTGACAGGCCAAACGTTGCCGCCATTGACACGCCGGTAGCCATCGCTAGTGCGAGTTTTTTAAATGTCATGTTCATTCCCCTATGTTGCCGAAAAATTCGACTTAACGAAACTCGCTTGCTATGAACTCTCCCAACCCCTCGCTAAGTTCTTCAATCTTGTTTCAAATAGCTTACTCTATTTCGTTCAAATTTCTACCTGATGTTGTAAACACAAGGGCAAATTTATATTAGAACACGAAATAGAACGAGCTAGATCGCAGAACACGCCGGATTTGCTTATTCGTTATAAATGGCTTGCTACTTCAGCCAACTTAATAATTCCGGGCTCTATTCGTTCATCTGGAATTGATGAGAAGCCAAGACGGAAATATTGTTTGGGACCATTTGGATCAGCAAAATGTATGTTTCCTGGTTCGATTACGACGCCTTCTTCTAATGCCTTTGCGGCAAGTTCTCGCGCGTCGATTCCATCAGGCCCCTTCACCCAATATGAGGTGCCACCAAATCCCGGTGTCTGAAACCAACCAGGAAAATGATTTTCGAGTGCGGATCCAAGTGTTTTCCAGCGGCCTGAGTAAGCTCTATGCAAGCGTCCGATCAGTGCATCATGACGCCCAAGTGACAGGAACAGAGCTACAATGCGCTGATTATTGCCCGGGGGGTGGCGCAACATTAGTCGTCTCAGCGCGCGAACCTCGGCAATTAGATCAGCTGAACCCACAAGGTACCCCATCCGAAGCCCCGGCATAATCGACTTTGAAAGGCTCCCGATATAGAGCACCCTTCCCGACGCATCGAGAGATTTCAGTGCAGGAGTGGGCTCACCAATATAGTTAGTTTCGAATTCGTAGTCATCTTCAATGATCAATGCGTCATTTCTGTCTGCCCATTTTAGTAATTCTCTTCGGCGTGCCATCGACATGGTGACATTCGTAGGGAATTGATGGCTTGGTGTCACAAAAACGAGGTCTGAACCTTCCAATGGCGCAATTTGAATTCCTTCAGAATCAATCGGAACTGGTCGGACATCTTCGGACATAAGTGTGAAAATATTACGCATATCGGGGTATCCGGGGTCTTCAATCGACACTGCAGTTGAAGATTTCACCAAAAGACTTGCCAGCAGATAAAGTGCATTTTGTGCACCCAAGGTCACCAGGATTTCATCTGGAGCAGCCATAATACCGCGGCGCGTCAAAATTCTTTGGCGAATTTGTTCCACCAACCTTGGGTCATCTTCGTTGAATCGGTCATCTGTCCAAGCATCAAGCCATTTGCGGTTCATGGCTTGGCGTGTGCAGTCCCTCCAGGCCGTAATCGGAAAAAGCGCCGGGTCAGATTGCCCGTAGATGAATGGGTATGGGTAGTCATGCCAGTTTTTGGGCTTGGTGATGTTTTCCTGCTGAGTTGGATTCAATCGCAATTTTTGATTCCAATCCACAGGGTTATCAACTTCGACCTTGGCTGGAAAATCGGATGCTTTGGTTGCAACTATACCGGATTGAATTTCTTCAGATACATAAAATCCAGAACGCTCGCGTGCAGTCAGATATCCATCAGCCGCAAGGGCTTGGTATGCAAGCATCACTGTGTTTCTGGAAACTTTTAACCGCTTCGCCATCGCGCGTGTTGATGGGATTGGGGACAATGCCGGCAGTTGACCAGACAGCATTGCTGTCACTAACATTTCTCGGATTTGTGCCTGCAGCGTGGTCGCTTCCATGCGTTCAACGTGAAATAAGCTATCGCGCATTAGTTGGCTCCTGCTGTTCTACAGCTCGCGTAATTTGTGTTAAAATTTCTAGTAGTTTTAGATGTGGCTCCATATTCGGCGCGATCTGGACCTACTATGAGACCAATTTCACCGACATGATCAATGCTTAAGTTTAGAACAGCACCGCCAATGTTGGCTCTGAGATCATTCAGCTTCGGTGCGATTGGGAGGAAAAGCTCATGAACATGGTTGTTAAACCACTCGAAAAATTTATGACCAATTCGTTGGAACAGCATTGGATGCCGTTCACGTCGAATAAGGAGTTCAAGAAAGCCCCTCGCCTGATTACTAAAAGCGAAGGCATGTATCTTTGGAACCAAAACGGCGATAAATTGATCGACGGTTCTTCCGGGCTTTTCAATGTTGCATGCGGCCACGGACGTAAAGAAATCGCTGAAGCTGTATATGCGCAAATGCTGCAAAACGATTACACAGCCCCATTCCAACTCGGTCAGCCGACATCTTTTGCATTTGCTGCTAAGTTGGCGAAAATTTTGCCGGATCCATTCAACCATGTGTTTTTCACAAACTCTGGTTCGGAGTCCATCGACACCGCTTTGAAAATGGTGATGGCTTATCACAGAGCGCGCGGTGAATCTCAGCGCATCCGTTTCGTGTCCCGCGAACGCGCCTATCATGGGGTTAATATTGGCGGTGTGTCCTTGGCGGGTATGGTTCGCAATCGGGAGACTTTCCCTGTTGTGATGCCAAATGTTGTTATGATGCGTCACACTTGGGAAGAAGATCAGCTTTATACGCGCGGTCAGCCTGAGAATGGTGCTGAACTGGCGAATGACTTGCTGCGCCATTGTGAAACTTATGGTGGCTCCACGATTGCCGCTGTATTCGTAGAGCCGATTGCTGGATCGACTGGAACTCTTGTTCCACCCAAAGGATACCTGAGACGTTTGCGCGAAATTTGCGATCAGCACGGCATTTTGTTGGTGTTTGATGAGGTCATCACTGCGTTTGGTCGTCTTGGAAAAGCGTTTGCTGCAGATGCTTTCGGTGTTATGCCAGACATCATAACTATGGCCAAGGCTTTGACCAACGGTGCCATCCCTATGGGTGCTGTTTCTGCAACCGACGAGATTTACGAAACAATTTTGAACGTAGCGCCGGAAAACGCGATCGAGTTTTTTCACGGCTACACATACTCTGCTCATCCGGCTGCGTGTGCAGCTGGCCTTGCTACTTTGCAGATTTACGAAGACGAAGGCCTCTTTGATCGCGCTGCTGAAATGTCCGAGTACTTCCTTGACGGTATCTGGTCGTTGAAGGATCTTTCTGTTGTCAAAGACCTGCGTGGGTATGGAATGATGGCCGGTATCGAAGTGTACCCGGAAGAAGGAAAACCAGGTATTCGCGGGAATGACCTTCAGAAAGAATTGTTCTGGAAAGGTTGTCACTGCAAATGGACTGGTGACACGGCGATTGTCGCTCCGTCTTTGATTGCAGAGAAAAGCCACATTGACGAAATCATTGAATCCTTCCGCAATACCCTGAAGGAATTGTGAGTTCACGAGAATTTCCTCCATTTATCTGAATTGGAACGGGCTACTTCGGTGGCCCGTTTTCATTTGTAATAATATTATTGCATGATTGTCAAAAAAATGAAAATATGTTGAATAATTTCATTTTACGATGCGAGATAACTGCGTGACGGAAAAGACACTATCAAAACGAGAAAACCACGCGGGCGAGCCTGCCGCTTCTTCTATAAATCCACAGCTCCAAGCGGGGTTTTCGGATAGCGCTGGTATTGTTGGTGACGACATAAGAGCCCTGCGTAAGCATCGGAATTTGACTCTTGCGAATCTTGCTGATGCGCTTGGCCGGTCGATCGGTTGGCTCAGTCAAGTTGAACGTGGACAAAACGATCCGTCTGTTCAAGATTTGCGTAAGGTCGCTCAATATTTCGAAGTTCCAATTAGCTTTTTCTTCCGCAACAATGATGCACCTCAGGCAGAACGCGGGGTTATTGTCCGTGCAGAGCACCGTACGGCTCTTGGTTCCAGAGAGAGTGGCTTAGTTGAAGAGCTGCTATCGCCAGATATATCTGGTGACTTTGAGATGCTTCGGTCAATTTTTGCACCGGGTGCCGAAAGTGAAGATATTGCTGCCCGTCCTACGCAGGAAGGTGGGTTCATTGTCACTGGTCAACTCAATGTCTGGATAGATGGAATTCATCACATCTTGAACAAGGGTGACAGTTTTCAATTCCAAAATGCAAACTACAACTGGCGCAACACAGGTGATGAACCAGCGGTCGTTATCTGGGTTATTTCCCCACCAATTTACTAGATTTCACATTAGGAGAACAATGTGGTTGATTTACCTGAGAAAGCCCGAGTAGTGATTATCGGCGGTGGGGTTTCTGGCTGTTCGGTTGCATACCATTTGGCCAAGCTCGGCTGGACCGACATTGTGCTTTTGGAGCGCAAGCAGCTTACATCTGGAACGACATGGCATGCTGCAGGACTTATTGCCCAACTGCGCGCTACACAAAACATGACGCGTTTGGCGAAGTACAGCCAGGAGCTTTACGGAACGCTTGAAGAAGAAACCGGTCTTGCAACTGGATTTCGGCGTTGTGGATCAATCACAGTTGCATTGACGAATGAACGTCGCGAGGAGTTGCTGCGAGGCGCGTCAATGGCGCGTGCATTTGGTGTTGATATTGAAGAGATCAGCCCAACAGAAGTGAAAGAACGCTATCCGTACCTGGAAACGGAAGATGTTGTGAGCGCTGTTTATCTCGACAAGGATGGCCAAGGTGACCCGGGAAACATTACGCATGCGTTGGCAAAGGGTGCAAGGCGGCGTGGAGCCAAAATTTTCGAAAACGTAAAAGTTACAGACATTGAAACTGTCAATGATGCCGTAGCAGGTGTGATGACAGAAGTTGATGGCGTTGAGCACCTCATCGCCTGCGATCACGTCGTTAATTGCGCAGGAATGTGGGCAAGAGACGTGGGCGCTTTGGCTGGTGTACCTGTTCCACTTCATGCTTGCGAGCACTTTTACATCGTCACGGAAAACGTTCCCAATTTACCTCAACTGCCTGTTCTGCGTGTTCCAGATGAGTACGCTTATTACAAGGAAGATGCCGGCAAAATATTACTTGGGGCATTTGAACCGGTTGCAAAACCCTGGGGCATGGGCGGAATTCCAGATGACTTCTGCTTTGATCAATTGCCCGAAGATTTTGATCATTTTGAACCTATTTTGGAGAAAGCCATCAATAGGTTACCGCTCTTAGCTGAGACAGGGATTCATACGTTTTTCAATGGTCCGGAGAGCTTCACACCTGACGATAGGTATTACTTGGGAGAAGCGCCGCAAGTGAAGAACTTCTGGGTTGCTTGTGGTTATAATTCTGTTGGCATTCAATCTTCTGGTGGCGCTGGTATGGCATTGGCACAGTGGATGAACGATGGCGAGGCACCATTTGATCTTTGGGATGTTGATGTTCGTCGCGTTCAACCTTTCCAAGCTAACCGCTCTTACCTTTATAGTCGCTCTAAGGAAACGCTTGGGTTGCTTTACGCAGACCATTTCCCATATCGCCAGGTGGAAACAGCGCGGGGCGTGAGACGATCTCCATTGCACGCACACCTGAAAGAACGTGGTGCGGTGTTCGGTGAGTTTGCTGGGTGGGAACGTCCGAACTGGTTTGCTCGAAAAGATCAGGAGCCGAAATACGAGTATTCCTGGAAGCGCCAGAATTGGTTTGAAAATCAGCGCGAGGAACATCTCGCTGTGCGTAACAATGTCGGCCTTTTTGATATGAGCTCATTTGGCAAAATTCGTATTGAGGGACGGGATTCCCTGCCCTTCATGAATCATGTCTGTGGCAACCAGATGGATGTTGAGCCAGGAAAAATTGTCTACACACAAATGTTGAATAACCGTGGTGGTATTGAAAGCGATTTGACAATCACGCGGCTTTCAGAGACTGCGTTTCTTGCGATTGTTCCAGCCGCCACATTACAGCGCGATATAGCCTGGATGAAACGCCATGTTGGAGAATGGAACGCTGTCATAACGGACATGACATCCAGTGAATGTGTGCTCGTACTAATGGGGCCAAATTCAAGAAAAATCTTAAATTCTTGTTCTCCCAACGATTTTTCGAATGAGAATCACCCATTCGGTCAAATGCGTGAAATTGAGATTGGTATGGGTTTGGCGCGGGCTCACAGAGTGACCTATGTAGGGGAGCTTGGGTGGGAAATTTATGTATCCGCTGATATGGCTGGGCATGTGTTCGAGGCGCTCGAAACGGCAGGAGAAGCTTACAATTTAAAACAGTGCGGACTTCACACATTAGATTCTTGCCGTATTGAAAAGGCATTCCGACACTTTGGACATGATATCACTGATGAGGACCATGTTCTCGAAGCTGGATTGGGTTTTGCAGTTAAAACGTCGAAACCTCATTTTATCGGTCGTGATGCTGTTCTTAAAAAGAAGGAAGATGGATTGTCGCGCAGGCTCGTTCAATTTAAATTGAAAGATCCAGAGCCAATGCTTTACCACAACGAAGCTTTAGTACGTGACGGTAAGATCGTTTCCTGGCTTACATCAGGTAATTATGGGCACCATCTGGGCGCATCGATTGGTATCGGCTATGTGCCATCGTTTGGAGAAACAGCTACAGAAATGCTGTCCTCATATTTTGAGATTGAGGTTGCTGGTGAACGATTTGAAGCTGAAGCATCTCTCAAACCAATGTACGATCCAAAGTCGGAACGCGTAAAGATTTAACCAGCGAAACGATCATTACACAAGCAACTGAGATAATTCCTCAGCTGCTTCGTTTAGATCATCTAAATATGCGTAAGCTTGTTGAAGCGATAGGCGTTGAGTGGGCGCATGGAAAGACAAAGTTGATACTAGCCGTCCATGAACATCAATGATGGGTACAGCCAATGCTATCATACCCTCCATAAATTCTTCATTGTCTTGAGCAAAGCCCTGTTCTTTTGTCTTTCGAATTTCCGAAAAGAGAGATGCTTTATCTGTGATCGTAGCGGGCGTTTGTTGTTCAAACTTGACAGAACCAAGATAGCGTTCCAGATGCGCTTTCTTTAGCATACTCAAATACATCTTGCCGCTGGCGGTACAATAAAATGGAACGTTGGTGCCAATTGGCAGCTGAATTCGCAAGGGCCACTTGGTTTCAACGCGATCAATATAGATCATCGCGTCCCGGTCTGGCACAGAAATATTGCAGGTTTCGCCAATTTTCTCGGCCAGTGCATTCAATATGCTCAGGCGCGCTGTGCGAACACGCAATGACGAGAGCACGCCTGTAGACATTTTTCTCAGTCGACGGCCTGGAGCATATGACCGGCCGTCGATTTCTCTTTGAAGAAAACCTTCTGCTTCCAACGTTGCAAAAAGTCTGTGTATGGTCGGCTTGGGCAATCCAAGCTTCTGGTTGATTTCGGTTGGCGTCATCGGGACTCCCGATTTCGCCAACTCTTCCAGTACAAACAGCAATCGCAGATTTGTCGGTATCGTCTCGTTCTGCTCAAGCATATGTGTCAAACCGTTCTAAGTGCTATCCTCACTTATTTGGCAACAACACAGTGGAGAGTTCCGGCACGAGTGCCACAATAAACCACACTGTTATCAGTGCCACGAGGTATGGAACCGTATACCGCAGCAATCTGAAATATGGAACACCTGTTACGCCACTTGCGACATAGAGGTTGAGACCATATGGAGGTGTAACAAAACCAATAGAGGCTCCGACAAGGAATATGACAGCAAACTGAATGGGATCAACACCAACCGAAGCGGCAATTGGGGCAAGAATTGGTGCCAGAATAATTGTCACTGGGAGCGATTCAAGAACCATACCCGTCACAAATACAATCGCCATTGATGTGAACAAGACAGGATAGTATCCGCCCATTGATGTCACGAACTCCGAAATTGTTTCTTGCGCACCGAGTTGCGATAGAATCTGCTGCATAACGATTGAAATAGCGATAAGTGGTGCGAGAATTCCGGTAATTTGAGCAGATCGCATGGTAATTGATGGAAGTTCAATTGGGCTAAATCCTTGAACAACCAGCATTTCACCATAACTCTTTTCTGAGACGTCACGGCCTTCAGGCTTGTTCATCATTTTGTGAATTGGCAAACACAAGAAACCGACAATCACACAGAAGCCAACGGTCACACCTGCGGCTTCAGTTGCGGAAAACTTACCGCTGTAAATTCCATACAAAACTAATCCAATGGCGAAGAATCCAAGCCAGGCGCCCAACGCCGTTTTTGTCACACGGGAAATACTGAGTGGGATCAAAATTCCCCACTTGTTGGCAAAGCAAACAATGAAGCAAGCAATCATCATGCCAAGAACCATCAATGCGCCGGGAATGATACCCGCCACGAACAAATCAGATACTGTCAAGTTCAAGAGGAAACCATAGACAATAAAGATAATGGATGGTGGAATGATAATGCCCACGGTGCCGCCAGCAGCAGCTGTTGCTGCAGAGAAACGCTCATCATAACCACCCTTCACCATTTCTGGGTGAAGCATGGAGCCGATTGTTGCAGTGGTCGCTGAGTTGGAGCCAGAGATTGCTGCGAAGAGACCGCAAGCTCCCAAGGAAGCCATCGCAAGTCCGCCGCGAATCCAGCCAAGACAGGCATATGCGTAGTCGGACAGCCTTCGAGCAATACCAGATCTGTTGATAAGATCTCCGGTTAGGATGAAGAGCGGCATTGCAATCAGCGCGAAACCGTCGGTAAATACATCGGACAGCTGCGAGCCCATATTCAGCAATGGCAGGTCAATCAGGAATGACATCCCGATAACCCAGTAGCCAATTACGAGAAACACTGGCACGCCAAGACCGAATAAAATTGTGACTGATACGGATATCAGAATAACCCAGGTTGAAAGATCCATGCTATTCGCCTCCGATGACAGCTTGGCTGATCAAGGTCGAGCCAGACTTATAATTACGGTAATCTGTTAGCCAATTTTCGAGCGCTCGTGCTGTTAGAAGCGCAAAGCTCAAAGGCAGGACAATCAAGAACCACCACTGCATGGTGTCGTCTGTTCCAGGTACAATTGAGAAATTTGATGCTGAGTTAGCCGTTACGCGGATGCCGGTAACGAAAACAATCCATGAAAACACAATCCATAGTACTGCATCCAATGAAAGACAGAACATCTGCATGTTACGGCTCATGTTGCTGCGGAATTCTGAAAATGCCAAATGCGTGCGGAGCTTCACATTATAGCCGCACCCAAACCAGGCCATTATTAGGAAGAGCCAAGCTGGCATCGTTGATGACCATGATGGTTGGCCGTCCAGGAAAAAACGCTGAATAACCCCAGCAAAAATAATACCTCCCATCAGCAGGTAAGTGGTGACCATGACGGTAGGCTCTAAATATCGTTCTATCGGAGGTACCATTCGATACAGTATCAAAATGGCCACTCCCAACACCAAAAGGACTATAAGTCCAAGGGGCCATATGCCCATATTGTTTGATATTGCATTGGATAATTCCCAGGCATCATTAGATAAAACAGCCGAGATAACCTCGCCCATTCCGCCAAACCAATTGGTCATCGACGTTCTCTCCCCTCAATATAAAGCTGTCTGATCTTGCGCCAGTACTTAGCTTCCCGGCCTTTTGCCGGAACGTAATACCCGGGCGAAAGACTCGCCCGGGAAAAAGCGTAGAGCAAACTTACGCTGAACGCCACCAACGACGCGGCTCAACATTTTCAGGAAGCGTATCAACAGGAATTTCCCGCGCTACGTCATAGATTTCCTTGTATGTGTCTTGTCCGCCAGACCAGTTATTCAGACGCTCACGCCACTGAGCCCATGGCTCTGGGTTGAACTCTGGAGAACACATTTCCTCAGCCATTTTAATTTGATCGTCAGCTAAGAATGCTGGGCGAACGTCATTTTCGGCAAAGATTGTGCCCGGAAGTACTGGGTCAGAGTAACCAACAGTTTTAACAAGAGCGGCTTCGTTTGCAGCTTGTACATGTACCTGAGCCAAATATGCAGACTCCATAATGGCATCCTGCAAATGTGGTTCCATTGCATCAAACACTTTTGTCGAGATGGATGTGTGCTCAGTACCGCAGAAGAATTTCAAATCTACAGACTGAGAAACAACCGGAGACATGTTGGCATAAGCAACTGCAGATGCCCATGTTTCAGCACCATCGATAAGACCCTGCTTCAGGCCATCAAGCGTTTCTTCCCAAGCGACTGGAACAGGGTTCAAGTTCAACAGGTTCATGGCGATACGGCCAAGCTGAGTACCAGTCACACGGTTTTTGGTACCAAATAGCTCTTCCAACTTAGTGACAGTTGGCTTGTCAGCGAAGTTTTGACCCAACTGAATGCCGCGCAATTCAGCATGGCTGAACAGGAATTTCAAACCGTGGCGTTTTTCCAAAGGATCGCGAAGAAGCTTCTGTGACGCTGGGCTGTACAGGAAGTGATATTGGGCAGCGCGACTTGGGAACATGTAAGCATAGTCGAGCACGTTCAAATACGGTGCACCGCCTGCAGAGTTCTGTGTGGAAGCAGCATACATGTCCACAACACCAAGCTGTGTTTTCTCAACGCATGATGTCTGTCCACAAATCTGGTTGTCGCCGATAAACTCAACGCGAATTTCGCCTTCGGTACGTTCTTCCAGATCACGAGCAAATTCCAGACAACCCGCACGTTCGATGAGAAGGTTACGAGCGTTGAAACCTGCAGCACCAAACTTGAGCGTATGCTTCGCTTCTTTCTTATAGCGTTTTGTATAAGTTGATTCTGCAGCTTGAGCGAGAGATGCGAGGGTAACACCACCGCCCAATGCGCCGGCTGCCAGAAGTGTTGTTGTCAGACCATACTGGCCAGACAATTTAAAAAGGTCGCGGCGAGAAATGCCACTAAGTGCATTTGAAACTTTCATGAGTTCCTCCCAGAAACTTCAATAATTAAGACTTGCAGTCTCAAAAATACATATTATTGTGCGAGACGCAAGTCAGAAAGCGATCTGACGTTAATGTTAAATGCGTTTCAATACTGGAATGCGCAGGAAGGATTTGCAGCTATGGAGCAATTGGAAGCTGATTACATTGTTATCGGCGCAGGTTCCGCTGGGTGTGTGGTTGCCAATCGTCTCAGCGCCGATCCCACTGTAAAGGTTATTCTTTTAGAAGCGGGCGGCCGCGATTGGAATCCTTGGATTCATGTGCCTGTTGGCTACTTTAAAACCATGCACAATCCAAGTGTGGATTGGTGTTACTCCACAGAGCCGGACCCTGGAATTAACGGGCGAAAACTGGATTGGCCACGTGGAAAAGTTTTGGGTGGCTCTTCTTCCCTAAACGGCCTTCTTTATGTCCGTGGACAAGCCGAAGACTATGATAGATGGCGGCAAATGGGTAACACAGGGTGGAGCTGGGATGAAATACTTCCACTCTTTAAACGCGCTGAGAATCAGGAACGTGGTGCCGACGATTTCCATGGCGTTGGAGGACCATTAAACGTTTCTAACATGCGCTTGAAGCGACCAATCTGTGATGCTTGGGTCGCCGCTGCCCAGAACGAAGGCTATGAATACAACAACGACTACAATGGCCAAAAACAAGAGGGAGTGGGGTACTTCCAGCTAACCACTCGAAATGGTCGCCGTTGTAGCGCTGCGGTCGCATATCTCAATCCTGTCAAAAGCCGTCCAAACCTCCAAATTATCACTCGTGCTCACGTCCAACGTTTGGCAATGGAGGGAAAACGAGTAACTGGAGTCGTTTATAAGGATAAAAAGGGAGTTGAGCAGACCGTAACTGCCAATAGTGAAGTTATTGTATCCTCAGGCGCAATTGGCTCCCCTCAACTGCTGATGCTATCCGGTATTGGTGAGGCAGAGCAACTTCAGGAAAACGGCATAGAGGTTGTCGTGGATTTGCCAGGTGTAGGTAAAAACCTACAGGATCATCTACAGGCTCGCCTCGTTTACAAATGCAATGAACCAACATTGAACGATGAAGTTCGCAGTTTGTTTGACCAGGCCAGAATCGCATTGAAATACGTTTTGTTCAGAGCTGGACCCATGACTATGGCAGCAAGTCTTGCTACTGGGTTTTTGAAGACAAGGCCAGAGTTGGAAACGCCAGATATACAATTCCATATCCAGCCTTGGTCTGCAGACAGTCCGGGCGAAGGTGTGCATCCGTTTTCAGCGTTTACCATGTCTGTTTGCCAGTTGCGTCCTGAAAGCCGAGGAGAAATCAGACTTAAAAAAAGTGACCCAAGAGGTTACCCCACCATTCACCCAAACTATTTGGCGACAGAAACTGATAGAAAGACAATTCTCAAAGGTGTGAAAATTGCTCGTAACATTGCCAAGCAGAAGCCGCTTGCAAGCAAGATCGCTAGCTCGCATTCCCCTAAGGGAAATGTTGAGACTGATGTAGAACTGATGGAATGGGTAAAAGATACTGCGACTACAATCTACCACCCAACTGGCACATGTAAGATGGGCTCAGATGGTATGGCTGTCGTTGACGCTAGGCTTCGTGTGCATGGCGTAGAAGGGCTTCGGGTAGCAGATTGTTCTATAATGCCAGAAATCGTTTCCGGAAACACGAATGCTCCGGCGATTATGATTGGCGAAAAAGTGAGTGATTTAATTCTGGAGGACAGACGATCTGGGTCGCAAGCCCCGTCTGCTCTCTCATCGGAAGAAAAAGTGGCTGCACATGTTTAAGTGCGGTTAGGGGTTTGTGAAAGGACACTGCCATGAAGATGACAACTGAAGAGGCATTTGTAAAAGTATTGCAAATGCACGGTATCGAACACGCTTTCGGCATTATTGGCTCTGCCATGATGCCTATTTCAGATCTTTTCCCACGCGCGGGAATTAAGTTCTGGGATTGCGCCCATGAAACCAATGCTGGCATGTCCGCAGATGGTTATACTCGGGCCACCGGTAAAATGAGCATGGCTATCGCGCAAAATGGTCCCGGTATCACAAACTTTGTGACGCCTGTAAAAACTGCATATTGGAACCACACTCCTCTGCTTTTGGTTACTCCACAGGCCGCAAACAAAACAATCGGGCAAGGTGGGTTCCAGGAAATCGAACAGATGAAACTGTTTGAAGACATGGTCTGCTATCAAGAAGAAGTACGTGACCCATCCCGTATGGCTGAAGTACTCAACCGAGTGATCGAGAAAGCATGGCGTGGATCTGGTCCAGCTCAGATCAATATTCCGCGTGATTACTGGACTCAAGTCATTGATATTGAGATTCCGCAGATCGTGCGCCTTGAGCGGCCCTCTGGTGGGCGCGATGCTATTGCTGACGCAGCAAAGTTACTTTCTGAGGCCAAAAACCCCGTCATATTGAACGGCGCAGGTGTCATTCTTGCTGGTGGGATTCCTGCATCTGCCGCATTGGCCGAACGTTTGACAGCTCCAGTATGCTGTGGCTATCAGCACAATGATGCATTCCCAGGGAGTCACCCATTGTCTGTTGGCCCTCTTGGCTATAACGGCTCCAAAGCAGCAATGGAATTGATCTCCAAAGCTGACGTGGTGTTGGCTCTTGGTACACGTTTGAACCCATTCTCCACCCTGCCCGGTTATGGCATTGATTACTGGCCAAAAGACGCCAAAATCATTCAGGTGGATATGAACTCAGATCGTATTGGCCTTACTAAAAAAGTGACAATTGGTATTCAGGGTGATGCGAAACTTGTCTCAGAACAACTTCTTGAGCAACTTGCCCCAGAAGCTGGCGAAGATGGCCGTAAAGATCGTCAAGCCAATATCCATCAGGTAAAATCCGCATGGCTACAAAAATTGAGTTCCATGGATCATGAAGATGATGATCCCGGTACAGACTGGAATTCTCGTGCGCGCGACCGTGAACCAGAGCGGATGTCACCTCGTATGGCCTGGCGAGCAATTCAGTCAGCTCTTCCAAAAGATGCTATCATCTCGTCTGACATTGGGAACAACTGCGCCATTGGTAATGCCTACCCGACATTTGAAGAAGGTCGTAAGTATCTGGCACCAGGCCTGTTTGGTCCTTGTGGATATGGCTTCCCAGCAATTCTGGGCGCAAAAATTGGTTGTCCGGACGTGCCGGTTGTCGGTTTTGCTGGTGATGGCGCATTCGGCATTTCTATGAATGAAATGACTGCATGTGGTCGCAATGATTGGCCTCCAATCACAATGATCATCTTCCGCAACTACCAATGGGGTGCCGAAAAACGCAATACAACATTGTGGTTCGAAGATAACTTTGTGGGCACTGAGCTAAACTTGGGAGTCGAATACGCAAAAATTGCTGAAGGTTGTGGCCTCAAAGGTGTTCAAGTCACAGGCATGGAACAACTGACTGATGCTCTTAATACCGCCGTAAAAGAGCAGATGGAAGACAATGTGACTACGTTCATTGAAGTTGTGCTCAATCAGGAACTTGGCGAACCATTCCGTCGTGATGCAATGAAAAAACCGGTTGGTGTCGCAGGCATTAACATCGAAGATATGCGTCCACAAACTGGTCGTTAAACCTTTCTGCCGACAGTATTTATTGCGCTAAAACTTAAAATGGCCAACACCTTCGATATGAGGAGGTGTTGGCCAAATTTTTGTGTAAAACATCAGATAACACGTAAACCCTGTGCGAGGACATTATGGAAAATCCGCTTGATCGAATTATTGCGTCAGCGAAAACAAATCCTCGTCACATTGTGATGGCTGAGGGCGAAGATCTGAGGATCATTAGCGGGTCGCGTAAAGCTGTCGAAAACGGTGTTGCCAAAATCACTTTGGTCGGTAACCCAGACAGCATTTCGAAAAATGCTGAATATTCTGATGTCATGGAGGTCGTTGATCCCAATAGTTCCAACCTTACGGAAGAATTTGGAACACGGTTCTTCGAGCTGCGTAAACACAAGGGAATAGATGAAGAAATGGCCCAAAATGCCGTTTTGGATCCACTAGTGTTTGCTGCCATGTTGGTTAGGGAAAATCATGCAGATGGTACTGTGGCCGGTGCAATTAATACCACAGCGTCCACCGTACGAGCTGCGTTGCAAGTTATCAGAAAAGCGCCTGATGCTGACATGGTTTCCAGTTTTTTCCTCATGGTTTTGGATAAACCTCACCATCAAAAAAAGGGCACATTTGTTTTTGCGGATGCAGGGCTTACGATTGATCCTGATGCAACCCAACTAGCATCCATTGCCATGGCGTCTGCGGATTCTTATTTTCGCTTGGTAGGCAATGAAGCACGAATTGCCATGCTCAGTTTTTCGACAGCGGGAAGTGCTAAGCATGAACGAGTGACCCAAGTGGTTGACGCTACTCAATTGGTGCGAAATCAGCGCCCGGAGCTGATAATATCCGGAGAGTTACAATTTGATGCTGCATTCGTTCCTGACGTCGCTGCTTCTAAAGCGCCGGATGCTGCCATTCAAGGTGACGCGAATATCTTGGTGTTCCCAAGCCTTGAAGCTGCGAACATTGGTTACAAGATTGCACAACGAATTGGCGGAGCATTGGCCATTGGTCCAATTTTGCAAGGTCTGTCCAAGCCTGCAAATGATTTGTCACGCGGTTGCAATGTGGAAGACGTCTACAACTTGATCGCAGTAACCTGTGCACAGGCTTCAGACTAGTCGAGCACAATTGCTTCGCCCTAAACGACATGTCCCGGCGCAGGAAGAATAACGCATCCTGCTATTTTCCAGTTTCCAGTAGAGTCCTTTTCTAACAAATACGATGCCAACCATTGGCGACCGTACTCATCCTTGATGTATACACGTTGAATTTTGTTGCTACCCTGGCTTCGCAATCCATCAAATCGTTCCAAGCTTCCAGCAACGATTGGTTTGTGAATTTGTGTCATCTTGGCAAGCAGAGCCTCGGGGCTTGCATATGTGCTTTTCACCGAAGTCGAAGCAGTCAAATACAATAGTTTTGATTGTTGATTGGCGAGCGCCCAAAGATAAGACTGTACCACCATACGAATGGACGATATTTCGCTCTGGCTATTTCCAAGGGAAACAGGGGATTGTGCATTCTGTTGTCGGATCTCAACAACATTGCTTGATGAGTAAACCGGACCTGACCCCCCGGCAATGACTGCCATCATTCCGGCAATAACTATGGATTTGTACATTGCGAAATCTCCTAGTTTTTACCGCCCCTTTTCATAAATTATATGTAATCCATTCATTCCTGATTTCACTGGTTTGAGCCCTCACTCTTGATCACGTTGGTGTATATCGACTGTGAATTTTGAAGGCATGACTTGAATTACGTCTACTAACGCTTTGTTATTTGGATTAAAATCTGACAGGGAACTCTTGGGTTCCTTTGATCGACCGAAGTATGAAACTGGTGTGCATACTGGAGACGCCAGGCAAATTGGCTAAGCAATTGCGATGGATTTGATCGTAGTCTGCAACGTCTTTCGCAGCTATACGAACAAGGTAGTCTGCCGCTCCGGTTGTCAGGTGGCACTCCAAAACATCTTCATATCGAACGATGGCTTTTTCAAAGGCATCTAGAATATCTTGGCTTTGTGAAGTGAGAGCGATTTCCACAAATACCATGATCTTCAGACCAAGTTTCGTGCGATTAACCTTGGCCACATACCCTTCGATTAACCCATCTTCTTCCATCAATTTGATGCGCCGATGACAAGCGGATGCTGACAAACCAATTTCTGAAGAGAGATCTGCAATTGGCTTCGAAGAGTCTTTTTGTAATTGCCTCAAAATTCGAGCATCTAATTTGTCCACAGTATATTTCTCCGTTTTTCGACGTTTATATCGTATATATTATCAATTTTTCTCTGATTGGTCATGATTTTTCGCAAAATATTTCACCCGAAGTATGTGAACTTCAATTCAATTCCCAATTGGAGAGAATCTATAGGGAAACATTGCTTTGCATTTGGGAGAAAATGATGCGCGTTGGGACACTTAAAGAAATCAAAAACCATGAGTATCGGGTTGGATTGACCCCAGAAAGCGTTACCGAGTTGGTAGCTCACGGACATGAAGTTCTGGTAGAAACGTTAGCTGGTGCGGGAATTGGTGCGCTTGATCAGGATTACGTCGATGCAGGCGCGCAAATCGTGTCAACAGCATCTGAGATTTTTGAACAGTGCGATATGATCGTTAAAGTGAAGGAGCCGCAGGCGGTTGAGCGAGCGCAACTTCGTAAGGGTCAAATTCTTTACACCTATCTCCACCTTGCTCCAGACCCCGACCAAACTCGCGATCTGGTCAATTCAGGTGCTGTTTGCATCGCCTATGAAACTGTTACTGACCGAAATGGTGGATTGCCATTGTTGAAACCTATGAGTCAGGTTGCAGGTCGCATGTCTATTCAAGCCGGCGCAACTGCACTTGAGAAATCACATGGTGGTTGCGGTATTCTTCTGGGCGGTGTTCCAGGCGTTGCACCAGCAAATGTTCTCGTGATCGGTGGTGGTGTCGTCGGATTCAATGCAGCTCAAATGGCTGTCGGCATGGGTGCCGATGTAACCATTTTAGATCGTTCCCCAGAAGCTCTTGAGCGGTTGGACGGTCACTTCGGTTCCAAGGCCAAGACACTTTATTCAAACCGCGCAAATCTGGCAACAAGCGTTGCAGAAGCCGACTTGGTCATCGGTGCTGTGTTGGTTCCTGGCGCTGCTGCCCCTCAATTGGTCACACGCGAAATGTTGGGCACGATGAAACCGGGTGCAGTGTTAGTTGATGTGGCTATCGATCAAGGTGGTTGCTTTGAAACATCTAAGGCAACGACACATGCTGAGCCGACCTATGTGGTTGATGACATAGTGCACTATTGCGTGGCAAATATGCCGGGTGGAGTTGCGCGCACATCCACCTATGCATTGAATAATACAACTCTGCCGCATGCGGTGCAGATTGCAAACCTGGGCTGGAAAGCAGCCCTTTCGAAAGATTTGCACCTGCAAAATGGTCTTAATGTCAGCGACGGTAAAGTCACATGTGAACCGGTTGCAGTATCTCTGGGTTATGATTATGTGCCTGCAGAAAGCCTTTTGAGCTAAAGACTTCTCTTATGGGCTTATTGAACCTCGTTTCGCGCGGGCGTTCCGCTTGGTAAGCGAGGTTCAATGACGAATGCTTGCATATGCACTTAACACGGTACAGAGTTTGACACCCTGCCCGTTTGTTAAATGAACTACTGCTAGCGAGTTCTCTTCAATGAAGAAAAATGATTGGTCACAGATATCTCGTTTTTCTGGACGGGAGTTTGTAAAAATGCAGGGACTTGAAAATCACTTTGTAATAGTGGATGGCCGCGAAACGCCTTATAAACCAACAGTCGACGAAAGCATTCATATCTGTGATGCCAACATTGGTGTCGGGGGCGACCAGTTACTGGTTATCGAACCGCCAACGAAGGATGGCGCAGCTAGCGGCGCTTATGCCTTCATGCGCATCATTAATGTGGATGGAAAGGACGCCGAAGCCTGTGGAAATGCGACCAGATGTTTTGGTTGGTTGATGTTGGAAGAGACCGGTCTTGACCAAATTTTGCTGGAAACTGTTGTCGGGCCTTTGCGTTGTTGGCGTAAAGGAAACAAGCAAGTCAGTGTTGAAATGGGACACATTTCTACACAATGGGATCTAATCCCATTGTCAAAGCAAGTGGATACGCACCGTGTTCCAATTAGTAGTGGGCCTCTCATTGATGGTGTTGCCCTAAATATTGGCAACCCACATATAGTATTCTTTGTTGATGACCTTGATGCCGTTGATGTGGCTAAAAATGCTTTTCCGGTTCAAAATCACCCTCTCTTCCCAAATAAAGTGAATGTTGGTGTTGCACAGAAAGTTTCCGACAGCCTTATCCGGTTATCAGTTTTCGAACGCCCAGGTCTTCTGACAAGAGCCTGTGGTTCTGGAGCAAGCGTTGCAGTACGAGCTGCTCAATTGCTTGGATTGACGAACAAAAGAGAATTGAAGGTAGAAATGTTAGCGGGTTCGGTTACAGTTGATCTAGATGAAAATAACAATGTAATCTTGACGGGTCCCGTCGAGTATTGTTTCAGTGGCCGCCTAACCGGTCGGGAGGGACGTGCCGTATGAATGATCCAATGATTGTGATCGATAAGGTCAATAAGACCTATCATCTGAAATCACGTCCAGAACCGGTTCGCGCACTGGATAATGTTTCCAATCACATCGACCGGGGCGAAGTTGTGGTTGTTATTGGTCCTTCTGGCTCTGGGAAATCTACACTCCTTCGTTCAATAAATCGATTAAATGAAGTCGATAGCGGTTCAATCTTAATTGATGGTGTGAACGTTACCGATAAGAAAACAGACATTAATGCTTTGCGTGCCGAAGTGGGTATGGTTTTTCAGCACTTCAATTTGTTCCAGCATAAAACTGCTATGGAAAACATTGTTATGCCACAAATGATTGTGGCCAAGCGCAGCAAGCAGGAAGCAGAAGAAATTGCTAATGACCTGCTGGGTAAAGTGGGCATTCCAGATCGTGGTAATAATTATCCGTCAATGCTATCTGGTGGCCAGCAGCAGCGTGTTGCGATTGCCCGTTCCCTGGCAATGAAACCGAAAGTCATGCTCTTTGATGAAGCTACATCAGCGCTAGATCCGGAAACGGTTGGTGGCGTGTTGGAGTTGATGCAAGGTCTTGCTGCAGATGGCATGACTATGGCCGTGGTTACCCATGAGATGGGTTTTGCGCGTGAGGCAGCCGACCGCGTGATCTTCATGGATGCAGGCGCAATTGTTGAAGAAAACACTCCTGACAATTTTTTTGATAACCCGCAGTCCAGCCGAGCGCAGGATTTCTTGCGGCAAATTCTTTGAGCAAATGTTTCAAAGTTCGTACGGAATTCACGATCATTCAGGCAGGGGCAAAAATCTAAAATTAAAAGCCTGATCGTGTTTTTTAAACTGTAACTGTCTAACAACAAAAGTGGAGAACGTTAGAAAATGAAACTGACAACCCTCATTACTACAACCGTCAGTGCAGCAGTAGTTGCTCTGGCATCAACAGCTTCTTGGGCTGAAACTACGATGGAAAAAATCGTACGCACCGGGGAAATGACAATTGCTGTTCAGACTCAAGGCCCACCAGTTAGCTTCATCAACAAAGATGGAAAGCGTACAGGCTTTGCCATTGAAATTGCCCAGATGATGGCAGATGACATGGAAGTTAAGCTGATAATTCAGGATTATGACTGGAAAGGTCTTATTCCTTCTTTGTCATCTGGCAAAGCGGATTTCATTGCAGCTGACATGACACCGACGGCTAAGCGCCACATGCAGATTGTATTCACTGAGCCTGTCTTCTTCTCTGAAACCATTGCTTTCGCATTGAAAGATTCTGGATACAAGACTTGGCAAGACTTGAACAATGCAGGCATCTCAGTGGGTGCTACACAAGCATCCTCTTGGGCTGAAACTGCTCGTAAAGTTCTGCCAGACGCTGAGTTGAAAGAATTTGCTGGTGGTACTGCACAGGTAGTTCAAGCTGTTGTGTCAGGTCGCGCATCTGGTGGTCTTTCAGATAAGGCGACCATTGCCGGTTTTATGAGTTCATTTGAAGATATCCAGGTTTTGGATGGCTTGCTTGCTCAAGAGCCACTCGGTTTTGCGACGCGTCCAGACTCACTGCACCTAATGCTTGCGCTTAACAATTACATGCGCTTGATCCGTGCCGATGGCCGTCTCGAAGCAAAGCTTGATTACTGGTGGAATTCCACTGCTTGGGAAGCCGACCACAAGTAAGAACTGCTCTGGGGCGTCACACCGACGCCCCGGCTTGCTCTCGCCGCACTGGGCAGCGCATCAACGCCCATGGATAAATTATGGAATGGCTTCAGAATTACTTTAACTTTCGAATTGTCGGCCAATACGCTGATGTGTTTGTTGCCGGTGTCGGGCAAACATTATGGATTTCAGCGCTTTGCCTCGTTTTGTCGCTAATCTTCGGGACTTTGGTCGCGCTTGCGCGCCTTTCGAAAAACCCACTAATTTGGAGACCTGTAGCTGGCTATATTCAGTTCGTCAGGTCAACGCCGCTGCTTATCCAGATTTATCTTGTCTATTATGGCCTCCCCGCTCTTCTTCCTATTGGTAATTTTTTTGACGAGACGCAGACGGGTATTATTGCTCTCACCATTCACACTGCTCCCTATATGGGCGAAATTATTCGTGCTGGTATTGAATCGGTCAATCGTGGTCAGATCGAAGGCGCGATGTCTGTTGGTATGAGCCCGAGACAAACTCTTATAAACGTGACTTTACCCCAGGCTGTATCAAACGTGATGGCACCGCTACTGGGTCAAACTGCAGTTCTGATAAAAGATACGTCGTTGTTATCAATCATTGCAGTATTCGAGCTAATGGGCGCGGGACTTCAGATGTTTTCTGAAACGGTCATCGCGACTGAGAGCTATGTCACTACTGCCGTGTGTTATCTTGGCATTTACGCGATGATGCTTGTCCTTTCGGGCATGCTTCAGAAAAAACTGGGCGGTAGCGCCTGGAAATCCAACTAGGGAGAGATGATGTGGAAATGATCGCTGATAAACTCTCCATTGTCCAAAGCCTTTGGCCGTTCCTGCTTAAAGGGCTCTGGATGACATTTCAGATATCCATTATTGCTATATTGTTTGGATCGATAATCGGATTGATATTGGGTATCGGAAAGACCCTTGGCAGTGGCGTATTGGAAAAATTCATTAATGGCTATTTGCACATTTTGCGTGGATCACCCTACCTGGTGCAGCTGTATATCATTTATTTCGTACTGCCATCGACTGGTATTGCTTGGCTTTCATTCGATAGCTACACAGCTGCTATCGTTTCGCTTTCACTCTATACATCCAGTTATGTGACTGAAATTGTGGCTTCAGCAATATTTGCCGTGCCGAACGGACAGAGTGAAGCTGCGCGCTCCGTTGGGATGTCAAAAGCCCAGACCTATCGTAATGTTGTCCTTCCGCAAGCCCTGAAACTTACTATTCCACCCATGGCGAGCGTCTATGTTATTGTGATCAAGAGCACTGCGGTATTGTCAATTATTGGTATTGCTGAGCTAACCCGTCAGGGAGAAGTGGCAATCATGCGGATGCCAGGCGATATTATGTTTATCTACCTGCTCATCGCCTTTTTCTACTTCCTATATTGCTATCCTGTATTGCGGTTCTCAAGATGGGCAGAAGGTCGGTTTGGACAGTTGGAAAAAGATGGGCATTAGAAGACTGTAGAGCTTTCATATTACCGATTGGAAATTATGTCTGTCCCGCCACAAATTGTGGGACACAATATCTGAGAAAGACTGGATAAGCCTACAGCCGCACCCAGCTAGACCCCTGCAGGTTTGATCGTACACAAGCATCAATAAATTGCAGACCGGCGACACCATCTACCGTCCCAGGCGCCTTTGCGGTCTGGTCACTATCGCCGTTACCATTTGCATTGTGGATTAATTCCGCAGCTTCCCGATAAATTGTGGCAAATCCTTCAAGGTAACCTTCCGGGTGCCCTGCAGGAATGCGCGTTACTCGATGAGCAGCTTCACCTGCTTCAGGAGAACCTCTTGTGATCTTTCTGGTGGAAGCATCCATCTCGTGAACCCAAAGCGTGTTTGGCTCTTCTTGCGACCATTCCAAACCACCTTTGCTGCCGAAAACTCTAAGACGTAAGGCATTTTCCTTACCAATAGCAACTTGGCTCGACCATAGCATACCGCGAGCGCCGCCTTTGTAGCGCAGCAGAATATGGGCGTTATCGTCCAACTGACGTCCTGGTACAAAACTGGTCAAATCAGCCATCAATTCTTCGGTTTTAAGGCCAGTTACAAACTGGGCGAGATGGTACGCGTGTGTGCCTATGTCACCGATGGAACCGCCTGCGCCTGCCCGCGCAGGATCAGTTCGCCACTCTGCCTGCTTGTTCTCCTCGCGTGCGCTGAGCCAGCCTTGTGGATATTCAGCCTGCACAACACGGATGTCTCCAATCTCACCGTTAGTTACCATTTCTCTTGCTTTGCGGATCATCGGATAGCCTGAGTAATTGTGTGTTAACACGAACACTCGACTTGATCGTTGAACCATCTCATGAAGTCTTTGAGCTTCAATCAGAGTTAATGTCATTGGCTTGTCGCAAATGACATGAAAACCAGCGTTTAGAAAGGTTTCTGCGACTTTGAAATGCATGTGGTTTGGTGTGACGATTGCAACTACATCGATACCATCAGTTCGCGCATTCTCCTGCCGCGCCATCTCTTCGTAATTTGTGTAAATGCGATCAGATGGCAATCTGATTGCTTGTCCGGAAGCTAATGCTCTTTCCGGTGTTGAAGAAAGCGCACCGGCGACCAACTCGTACTCATCGTCCAATCGGGCCGCCATACGGTGAACGGCGCCGATAAATGCATCTTGGCCGCCGCCAACCATTCCAAGACGAATACGTGGGCGCTTAACAACGGTCGTGGTCATGAACTCAAACCAAGTAGCCGTCTGTTGCCTGCCCGGTCTGTGCCCGCACTGGCAAAATCGTCAAAAGCCTTGTCGGTCACACGAATGATGTGGTCTTTAATAAACGTCGCACCTTCTGCAGCCCCATCTTCAGGGTGCTTTAATGCACATTCCCACTCTAGTACGGCCCATCTATCATATCCGTACGATGCCAGCTTTGAGAAAACTGCAGAGAAGTCCACTTGGCCATCTCCAAGAGAGCGGAATCGCCCTGCTCTATCGACCCAATTGGAGTAACCTGAATAAACGCCTTGTCGCGATGATGGATTGAATTCTGCATCCTTGGCGTGAAAGGCACCAATGCGCTCATGATAGACATCAATGAAGCCAAGATAGTCCATACATTGCAGCAAGAAGTGGCTCGGATCGTAGTTTATCATGCACCGTTTGTGATTGCCGACTTGTTCCAAAAAACGTTCAAAGGTGGTGCCATCAAATACGTCTTCGCTTGGATGAATTTCGTAGCACAGATCTACACCTGCACCGTCATATGCATCCAGAATTGGGCGCCAGCGTTTACCCAATTCAACAAATGCTTCATCAACCAGTCCTTCGGGACGTTGCGGATATGGGTAGACGAACGGCCATGCAAGCGCACCTGTGAATGACACACTGGCCTCCAAGCGCATGCGTTGGCTTACGCGGGCAGCTTTAGTTACCTGATCGACGGCCCATGCTTGCCGTGCAGTTGAATTCCCTCGCACCGCTTCTGGTGCGAACGCATCGAACATTTCATCGTAAGCAGGATGTACCGCCACCAATTGGCCCTGAAGATGGGTCGATAGTTCTGTAACTTCGATACCAGCATCACGGCACATGCCAAGCACTTCGTCGCAATAGTCGTAGCTCTCGGCCGCTTTATCCAAATCAAACAGACGCTTATCGAAAGTCGGTATTTGTATACCTTTGTACCCAAGCGAAGCAGCCCAGCTGATTATGCTTTGAAGAGAGTTGAATGGCGCTTGATCACCTGCGAACTGCGCTAGGAATATGCCAGGACCTTTCATCGTTTTCATATTATTACCTTAGCGCTGCAATGACAGCGTCAACATTGGTAACCGAGGCAACATTTGTCATTGCGTATTCAATTGAAGCACGGTGCCAATCAGCGTTCATTGTCGAGCAAGCATCTTCCGGCAGGATGATCTTATACCCTTTGTCTGCACCGGTACGCGCAGTGTGTTCAACACTCATATTAGTCCATGCGCCGGTGTTGATGATCGTATCCCGACCAGCACCCTTGATGTAATTTTCTAACCGGCCACTTTCCCAAGCACTCATGGTCATTTTTTCAACAACGAGATCACCAGGTTTCTTTTCAAGTCCCGGTGCTGGTTGCACGCCCCAAGTGTCACGTACCATCGCGTTGTGGTCCATCAGACCTTCCATGAGTGGCGAATTGCGCGCCATTGCCGGATGCCCAGGTTCCATTACAAGCCAGACATGGATAACCAATACACCGGCCGCCCTGCACGCATCCGCCAATCTCGCAGAGTTTGCCAATACATTTTGCTCTCGCGCGTGCTGCGGAGATCCTGTTTCAGCAAACGCGCCGCCATCCATCATCACGTCGTTCTGCATATCTTGAATGATTAGCACAGATTTTTTTGGATTGATGTTCAATCTGGCAGTGTCGGCTGGTCCAGCAGTGCTATTTTGAGGCGTAGGTGTGCTCATAGTGTTTGTACTTCCAAGACTATTATTTGGATTCATAAACGGTTCATTACGTGATCTTATTTTGGTCTTGACTGAGTACACTGACGTGCTCGACGTCATGAACAAAGTGTCCCAATTATCACCGCCCCAGTGAAGGTTGGCTACCATCTCTGGCGCTGAAACTTTGCCAAGCAAAATGCCATGGAAAGAATATACCCAGATCCCACCAGGTGCTGTAACCCAGACATTACCTTCAATGTCCGCTTTCATGCCATCTGGTCGACCCGGTTTGAGGTTGTCTTCGATTCCAGATGCAAAGATGCGTGCATTCGTTAGTTGACCATCTTGCGCAACATCAAACATTCGGATGTTTGCCTGATCTGTATCGTTCACCCACATCCACCGCTCGCATGGTGAAAAGCACAAGCCATTGGGTTGGTTAAACATATATCGATCGGAAACGAGCGTCGGTTCACTTCCGGGAACATGGTCTGGCCGCAACATATAGACACCTTGAAACCCCTGCTGGGTTTGTCGGGGCACGCCAAAATGTTCCATCCGTCCATAGGTGGGGTCGGTGAAATAGATTGTGCCATCTGACTTTACACAGATATCGTTTGGAGAGTTTAGTTCACGCCCTTCGAAGTGAGAACAAAGCACTTCCCGGGTCCCATTTGGACGAAAACGGACAACAGAACTGGTAGAATGTTCGCAAACAAGCAGGTTTAGACCGGCATCATATGTCATGCCATTGGCTTTGTTTGACGGTCGCATTACTTCTTCAATGCGACCATCTGGAGTCCATTTACGGCGCACGTCGCCGGGCATGTCGGAGAACAAAAGATGCTTTTCAATCGGATGCCAAATAGGGCCTTCGGTGAAAATGAATCCGGTTCCAAGTTGAGCTACAGGCGCATACTCATCGATGAGCTTGTTAAATTGTTGGTCTATTGCAATGTGGCTCATAGGTGCCTCCGAATGCCTGAATGTTAAGCCGGGAACCAATCCCGATTAGGGACCGTTTCTGTCAATGGGCCGGGAACCGTCATGCCGAGACGGCCGACGACTTTCTGGCGTTCAATTTTTGCTGGACGATCATGAACAGGAAGGAGGAATTTATAGTTGTTCAAAAGACGTTTAATCGCGCCTTTTTCTTCCCGCTTGGACCCTGAATGGTTACCAGTAACACGTGGCTCCATGTCATTGTTTGTATTAACATGATTCACAATTTGATCGTTGAAATCGTAGATGACATCACCACAGATACAGGCAAGCCCTTCGGATGTTTCAACAATTACATTCATGGAGCCTTCCGTGTGGGCACCTGCAGCTTCACACCAAACCCCTGGAATGATTTCTTCAGCTTGTGTGATTTCCAAATCGAGGAAACGCATGGCTTCAGGTTCGTAAATTCGATCTACCAGATGCTTGATGTCTGGTTTTGGATATTGTGGATACATGATGCCGGAAACAGAGAATTCCATTTCCTTTCGGTTGATCACTACTGTCGTGTTCATGGAGAACAAGTCATCCTTGCCGGCATGATCGATGTGCAGATGAGTATGCAGAACATAGCGAACATCACCCATTTTTACGCCATGGTTTGCTAACTGGTTTTCGATCATGTTGTCATGAAATTGCAGGCCCCTCATGCCGAGAGATTCCATAATCGCGTTGTCGCGGTAACCGGTATCGACAACAATTGGGTATTCACCACCCATGATTAGAAATCCATAAACTGGGACGCGCCTTATACGTCCACACTCGTGGCCCAATACCAAAAATGAAGTCTCTAGTTCAATGTCGCCATAGTCGAGGACGTGGATGGTCAATGCCATGGTGTTTCTCCCTTATTAAACGTCTTGGGCGTCTGCCCCTGTTTCAGAAAATCTCACTAAAGTTGATAAACACGCGCTGCCGTGTCGTTGAAAATTGCTTTTTGTTGGTTCTTTGGCAGGCTTGAAGCTGCCGCCTGGAATGCGGCAAAAAGATCTGCATAAGAGGTCCAAAGCTTCTCAATTGGGAAGTTGGATCCATACAGGCAGCGCTTTGCGCCGAAAATCTTCACTGTTTCCTTGAGCATAACTTCGATGAATTCTGGGTCGTTGCGATGAATAAATGTTCCGAAAGCGGACAGCTTGGAAACAACATTGCTGCATTTTGAAAGGCGCTTCATGCCTTTTCGCCATGCTGACCAACCATCGTCGGACATGTCTTCCATCATTCCTGCATGTTGCAAAATGAAGGTCACGTCAGGACATGCATGAGCCAATTCGACAGCGGCCTCCATTTGGCCAGAGAACACCTGCAGATCAAAAGACCAGCCGTAGTCACCAAGATGCGCGATGTTTCGTTGTAGAACTGGGTCTTTCGGCATGTCTGGATTTGAAGCGAAGCGGTAGAGCGGGTTTTCATGCCAATGCAATTGTTGCCTGATGCCACGCACTGCAGGATATTTTTTCAAACGGTCGAGTTGTGGTCGAACATCTTCGGCAGTGAAATCTGCGTACCCAACTATCCCGTGTGGCCAGCCGGTCTCATCAGAAACAGACTGCACCCATGCAACTTCATCTTCAAACCAGTTTGGCGCCCAGTTTGCTTGCACGTATACAGATTTAGTAATGCCGAGGCCTTTTAAATCATCCAGATATTCTTCGATGAGGTAGTCTCGCTTGATTGCACTATAGGGGCCAAAAATCCTTGGTTGTTCTGGACCCAAAAGCCACGGAAGATCTTTTTGATGCCAGATATGGTGGTGTGCATCTATCATGCGGCCCTCGAAATGTTGAGAATGTGGTTGCAAATGGATTGGGTGCTGCTGCCATCTGAGAGGCTGTCAAGATATGGCTTAACTGCGGCCAATGCTTCGGTTTTGGGCTCGTAATCTGCTGTATGGGCTAGTGGTGTCAGCCAATCGGTTCGCCACGCCAATCTGGAAAGACGCCAGACCGCATCGATCATCTCATTTGGGCTTCCGCGTTCCAATCCATCAGATAATACAACAACCGCTGCCCCACGAACAAAGCCCGCAAAGCGTGGTACAGACAGAAAAGCTTGAAGTGCGTCGCCAATGCGAGTACCGCCATCGAAGTCAGCCACCAAACGGCTGGTTCGTGCGAGTGCTTCATCTCTGTTTTTGAGCTTTAGCGCCGGAGTGATACGCGTCAATCGTGTGCCGAATGTGAATGCTTCAAAGCGATCAGAAATCTGCGCTAAGGTGTGAGCAAATCGGATTGTAGAGTCCGTTTGATCTTTCATAGACCCTGACACATCTATCAGCAGAAGAATTCTGCGTTGTCGAGTTTTGCGCTTTAACTGAGCTAATGTGAAGACTTCACCGTCACGACGAACCGCATCACGGAGCGTTTTTCTCATATTCAGCGCATCACCGCGCCGCGCTGGTGCTCTTCGATATGATTTGCGCCTTGGCAATCTGGCTGGCGCTCTCCGCACGAAATCCGCCAAAGTTGCGTCTTCGCTAACTTCCACAAAACCGCGTTGACTGAGGTTTTCAGTTGCAACGGCCTCAGCACCTGCTTCGTTTACCTCTTCGCTTTCAGGGACTTCTGCCTCTCCTTCATCAGGCTCAAAGGCTTCTACTTCGTCTTCTTCGTCATCAGTTGTCGCTGAGGCGCCTACAGTTTGCCCCATGAAAAACGCGCGAAACAGAGCATCAAATTCAACTTCCCGTTCTCTTGGAATTGCCAGCATAGCAAGCGCACCCCGACGAATGTCATTCATGTCCTTGGGACCCAGAAGGCCAATAGCCTCAATAAAGCTGCTGGTTTGTTCTGGCGCGATAGCAAAGCCGTGGGCACGGAGCAACGAAGAGAATTGAACAAATGGCACGACCGGCTGAGGAAGCATCATGCGGCCTCCTGCGGTAAAACAGCAGCAAGTCGAGATTCCATATAGTTGAGATCATCATGATCTTTAAGCGCGACCCCAATGGCTTTACGGAAGGCCTCCGGCCATGGGTTGCCTTGGCTGTGCAGCAGTGTAACGGCTTCGGCCCATTCAACAGTTTCCGCCACGCCAGGTGGTTTAGCCAATGGCTCAGCTCTCAATTTCGTTACAGCAGCAACAACAGCATCTGCTGTCGAGCGAGCAACTGAGCTGGCACGTGTCATGACGATTTCGGCTTCTAGCTCCGCATCTGGGTAATCAATCCAGTGATAGACACAGCGCCTGCGTAATGCTTCATGCAGATCTCTCGTGCGGTTGGATGTGAGGACAACAACTGGTGGGCGGCTAGCACGCACAGTTCCAGTCTCTGGGATCGAGATTTGAAAGTCCGATAAGAATTCTAAAAGAAATGCTTCGAATTCATGATCTGAGCGGTCGATTTCATCAATCAACAACACTGTATCTCCGGGAGTTTGCAAAGCTTCCAACATCGGTCGCGCTAACAAAAAATCATCGCCATAAATATTGACGAACTGATCTCCTGCTTGTCGGATCGCCAGCATTTGACGCGGATAGTTCCATTCATATAGTGCTGCAGCGGCATCAATTCCCTCAAAGCACTGAAGGCGAATAACATTGCGTCCCAATACGGAACCAATTGCTTTGGCAGCTTCCGTCTTACCAACGCCCGGGGCGCCTTCCAGTAACAACGGCTTACCCAAAGCAAGCGCTAGATAAGCAGCCGTCGATAGACCGTCATCCGCCAGATATTGCGCACCTGTTAAGGCGGAACGCAATTCATCTGGCGTTTCAATACCAACTATGGAAGGACGGACTGCCACGGTTTATCTAACCTCTTGTGGCTTGGCACCACCGTTGGCCTGGATTCCGCGCAGGATTTTTTCAGGTGTTATTGGCAATGTATCGCACCGAACACCAACTGCATTGTAGACCGCGTTTGCAACTGCTGGCAGCAATGGATTTGCACACATTTCGCCAGGCCCTTTACCGCCAAAAGGAGCGTCTTCCGCAGGTCTTTCCAAAATTGCCAGGTTATGAGGAACAACTTCACCTGGCCCAGGCATCAAATAGGTATTGAAGTCTTCTGGTCCGTGCGATCTGTTCGGATAGTATGGCTCTGTGGTTTCATACAATGCATGAGAAATACCCATCCATGCGCCGCCGATCAGTTGTTGCTCCACCATTTTGGGGTTGAGCGCACGTCCAACTTCGTATGCTGAATTGACTTCATTTACAGTGACTTCGCCGGTCTCATCATCTACTTCCAGATCGAGGACAACAGCAGCGTGTGCAAAGCAAGAAACGGGAGTCATTTCTCCGGTGTCGGCATCCACATCTGATGTTGGAATGAGAAAAATACCGCGTCCAGACAACGTGCGGCCCTGCTTGAATTGAGCTGCTATGGCTGTTTCCGCTACAGTTATGGAGCGACCAGCAGCACCTTTGACATGAATGTTCCCCTCGCCATCGGTGTCCAAATCAGTCGGATTGACTTCAAGTTCTTCAGCAGCGGCTTCCATCATGGCTGCACGTGCTTCTGCAGCAGCTCTAATGACTGCGTTGCCAACACGGTGTGTGCCACGAGATGCAAATGAACCCATATCGTGTGGGCCGGTGTCACTGTCCGCTGTGTCCACATAAACATCTTCTACAGGGACACCGAGTGTCTCAGCTGCAATCTGCCTGGTGACCGATTTCATCCCCTGTCCAAGATCAATAGCGCTTAACGTCACCATGAACTTTCCATCAGGTGTTGAGTGCACAAGTGCCTGACTTGGATCGCCACCCAAATTCATACCAATTGGATAGTTAATGCAGGCAAATCCGCGTCCTTTATGAATGGTCATATCAACGCCTCCTTGTGCCAGAAATGAAACGAGAGACACCTGGCCGCTTGATGCCTTGCTGGAAGGGTTCGTTTGGTTTGTAGGGATCTGGTTGGGCAGGCTGTGCAGGTTGCGCGACAGGAGCCGAAGCCGGCACGTATGGTGGAGCCGATGGCGTAGGAGGTGTAGGTAAAACTGGTGCAGTATAAGCCGGCGCGGCCGCTGGTCTTGGAATCGGTGATGCCTCCGAAGGCTGTGCGGTTTCCGTTGACTTTTTATGGCCGGTTCTCGATGGATCTATCACCATATCGTCACGCTGTGGTGGCACAGCATTTATAGGCACGCCAACTGTCCCTGCTGCTACAGTGCCATTTGACGTGGCACCCTCACCTGGTGCTGTTGGTATCTTGTTGCGTCGACGTTCCCCGATTTTACCGACTTGATCTGTTTTCGTTTGCGGAATTGATGTGCGATCGGCGCCGCCACCATTGAGGCTGGATTGAGCTGCAGCGTCTGCACTGATTGGCCATTTACCTTTGCTTGCCGCAACCTGACAGCATTCAATGAGCGCAGTGTTCTTGGCCAAACGGCGATGCGCTTTCATATCACCATCACGATAGGCGTTGAGAATTCTGAACTCTATCGGGTTCATACCGACTTTTTCGGCCACCTTGTCCATATGGCATTCGATTGAGAAATCCACACCAGTGATGCCAAAACCGCGCATCGCCGTTGCTGGTGTTCGGTTTGTGTAAACGCAATACACATTAGATGCGACATTTGGGATCGTATAGGGGCCTGGAAGATGCCCGGTGCCTTTTATGATCGCGTAGGAGCTAAGTCTGGTGTAGGCACCGCAGTCGAAAAAGCCCGTAAACTGACGGGCGACAATACGACCGTCATTCATAACACCGTCTTTGATGTACCAACGTTCGCCACCGCGTGGTGCGCCGACTTGCATTTCTTCGGCGCGGTCAAACTGAAATTTAACCGGCGCGCCAGTCAGCTTGGAGCCAAGAACGGCCAAGGGCTCATGTAAGCTGTCGACTTTTCCGCCGAAACCACCGCCGACAGTCCCACCTATAAAATGAAGTTTGGAAGAAGGCATATCAAGCAGTTTTGCCGTTGTGCCCAAGGAGAAAAACAGCGCTTGCGTTGATGTGTAGCAAACGTATCTATCATTCGTTTCTGGAGCGGCAATCGCCCCACAAGTCTCTGTGGGGGCTTGCTCGATCGGGGACATTTGATAGCGTCCCTCTACAATGTGATCTGCTTGCGCGAAACCTGCATCTACATCACCAAAGCGAAGCTTTTGATGGTCGTAGGTTTCGTGATAGTCGAATGTGTTGTTGGGATACGTTTCGCTGACCACTGGCGCATTTGGTTCAAGCGCTTCCTCGACGTCCAAGACATGAGGCAATACTTCATAATCAACGCGAACAGCCGCTACCGCATCTCGGGCCTGACGTTCCGTTTCTGCAACAACCGCAACAATCGCCTCGCCGACATATGCGACTTTTTTGCCTTGTAGTAGCGCTTCGTCATCTTTGCCGAAGTTGATCAATGCCAAAAGCGTATTGATGTTATTTGGGACATCCTCAGGACGAATGACACGCCGTACGCCTTCCATACGTTCAGCAGCGGCAGTGTCTATAGAACGAATTCGCGCATGATGGTGTGGCGACCGCACACAGCGCATATGCAGCAGCCCATCAAATAGATGATCATCGAAATAAGGAGACCGTCCGGTTACATGGCCAAGTATATCTTGGCGAATAGTTGGTTGGCCAATTTCTTTGAGATTGTCATCCCGTTCATCAGCAAACAGGTCTTTTCTAAATTCTATTGACGACATCAGGCAACCCTCCCGCGCATTTGGTTGGCGGCCGTCAGGATTGCATCAATGATTGGCTCATAACCGGTGCAACGGCAGATGTTACCGGAAATAGCCTCCACGACATCATCTCGACTCGGATTTGGATTTTTGCTCAGAAGTGATTTTGCGGCCATCAACATGCCAGGTGTGCAATAGCCACATTGCGCGCCAAAATTTTCCATAAAAACCCTCTGCAGGATATGAAGGTCAGGACCGTTGGCAAGACCACCAGTTGTTTCCAACTGCCTGCCTTCAATGGTTTCTGAAAGGGTCAAGCAACTAAGGTGTGGTTCGCCATCGATTAAAACCGTGCATGTTCCACAGGTTCCTTGTGCGCAACCATATTTTGGTGACAAATCCCCGACACCACGCCGCAAGGTGTCTAGAAGATTTTCTCCGCCATTCACGAAAACTGCTGTTTCCGAACCGTTTAACGTAAAACGTACCGGTATCTTGGCCATTATCTCATACCCTCACCTAGTAAAAGCCGGCGCAAATGTACCGGAGCGACTTGTGCGCGGTACCACGCAGAGGAAATAGCATCATCTGCCGGGCTCAGGCCTTGTATTGCCGCCTGGGCTGCGCGCTCAATACTGGACGCGTCAAGGGAAACACCTTCAAGCGCCATTTCAGAAGCTTTAGCTCGCAACGGTGTCGGTCCCATTGCCCCAAAGGCAATGCGTGCATTCGCGATGCGCCCGGCCTGACGTGGTAGCCATGCAGCTATGGACATCACTGAAATGCCTTTGGGCTTGACCCTACTAATTTTACGAAACTTGAAATCGTCACCCATTGGTCGTGGCACCGATATCGAAGCAACAAGGCCTCGTGTCGCTGTTCGGTCGGATAGAAATTGTTCAATGTTATGCTCTGCTCCATCGGACATTTTCACAGTCGCATCCAATGCCAACAAAGCAGTTGCAAAATCACCATAGGGATGTTCAGCAAATAAATTCCCTCCCACTGTCGCCATATTTCGAATGGCTGGCCCGCCAACTGATTTTGCAACAGGCGCTAGAAACGAGAGATCCGGTGCCGCTATAACATCAGACATCGTTGCGCCTGCACCAATGATAACGCGTCCGGATTCACTTCGAATTTGCTTTTGGGCATCATCCTGAACGCGTACGATTCTATTGAAACTCTGATCGCCATAGTTCACGCCGCGCATAATCAACGTACCGCCACCTAAGAAACGACTTTCGGGCGTCATAGTGCTGGCTGCTTGAGCCAGACTTTGAAATGTCTCGACTGTCAGCATAACTAAGCTCCAAGTCCCATATGTGCGCGAATTGCTTTGAATCCGGCGGTGTAAATATTGTCGGCCACAAGTTGCTCCATACTGTCTTCTTCGCCTGGCCGTGTGTCGAACTTACTTTCCCATTCCCAAAACGTGTGATCTCCATCCGTGATTGGAAACAAGCGGACGTGAGCCACATAGTTGAAAAGCGGAATAGGCGTATCCAAAAGGCAGTAGCTGAACGCTTGCTCGATATCTGAGAGCGTTAAAAGCTGCTCACGCAGCTCAGAGCCATCTTCAAGTTTGAACCGGCGCACGCAACCCACCTGGTCACTCACGGTATTGCGTTCAATATTACTGCTCGCCACAGCTGGATGCCAACGATCATGACCGTTGAAATCGCGCAGTATCTCCCAAACAGCATCTGTAGAAGCTGGTAGAACTGTGCTGCGTAAGACCTTGACCATAATCAGAAAACCCTTTGCGCCTAACGACCTAACTGGTCGCCGAAGTGTCGCTTCAACGCGTCGAAACCACCCTGAAAAACGTTGTTGCCAACGCCATTCACGAGATCTGTTTCCTTGTCGGGATCGCAATTGAATTCAGCCGACCACTCGCCGAAGCAACGATCACCATCTGTCACCGGTGTAAGCCGCAGAGTGGAGATGTAGTCAGTCAGAGGCATTGGGCTTTCTAGGATCGTATATGTGTAAAACATGTCGTAATCTGAGAGGCCCAAAAGTTGTTCGCGCAATGCATCTCCATTTTGCAGATGGAAGTTTCGAATGCATCCCACCTTGTCCGCTGGTAGAGCATCTTCGATACGGCTATCTC
Source organism: Hyphomicrobiales bacterium (assembly GCA_045107035.1). GTDB lineage: Bacteria > Pseudomonadota > Alphaproteobacteria > Rhizobiales. Next base: position 5,910 of record JBGCFS010000012.1, on the reverse strand, counting down.
GAATGCGAGGATGCCATTTCGGAAGGCCGTTGAAGTCCCTTACACGCTCCCAAACTTTTGCTGCTGGTGCATTGATAATTGATGAGATGTAAACCCGTGCCATTATTTCTTCTCTCCGGATTTGTTCTCTTTTGCTTTTTCACCCTTTGCGATTTCATTTTGCATTCGGCTCATGTCCGATGCTTCACGGATAAGACCGCCTTGTTTGGTCAGGTTTGCGCCATCGATGCCAATGTCTGACAATAGATTGTCGATCATGGGCGCCTGGACGCGGTAGCGCAGCGCGGAGTTGATCACTTCATCAGTGGGGCTTCCACCGCCGCCGCCACTTCCGCCACTGCCCTCACCATCACTCCAGCCACTGCCACTGGTTCCTGAACCGCCCAATTGCATGATTTTGATCTCATTGATCTTCTCAAGCGGTTTGACCGAAGCAGAAACGATACCTTCGACATGTTCCAGCATTTTGCGTTTGAAGAGCGAATGTCGCGCCGCATCAGTAAGAACATTTTCGGCTTCGTTGATGAGTTTCTGCGCTTCAGCTTCAACGGCAGCTCGAATACTTTCAGCTTCTGCTGCAATACGCGTTTCTTCGGCCTCTTTCTCAGCCATCACCACATCAACAGTTTTGCGTCTCGTTGCTTGTTCTGTTTCTTGGACAGTTTTGGTTTTCTCGGCTGCTTGAGTTGCTTGAGCTTTTGCAAGTTCAGCTTCTGCAGCTGCTGCACTTTCATCCAGAGATTTTTTGTAGAGGTCGATTGCCTTGTCCATTAGTGCATGTTCGACAGTTTTTTCTCGTTCAATTTCAAGACGACGGCGTTCTGTTTGATGCCCAATGCGTGCATCATCCAATCCACGCTCAGAAGCAATTTTAGCTCTTTCTACTTCCTCTTGAGATGCAATTTCAGCTTCACGCAACACTTGAACACGAGCGATTTCGATTTGTTCGAGAACTTTTTTGCGTTCCAGCTTCTTGGCGTCCAATTCCTGTTCGGCCAAGATTTTTTCTGCGTCTATGGTCTTTGTCTTTGCGACATTTGCGGCTTCGATTGCTTCATCTGCTGCAATCTGGGCTGCATCAAGAGCCTTGTTGCGGGCAATTTCAAGGTTCCGAATGCCTTCATCCCGAGCAATTTTTTCGGTTGTCGTTTCACGCTCTTTTTCGATACGGAGTTGATCTACGAGACGGCGAGAAGAAATCTCTGCGCTTTCGATTGCCTCATTCTTCTCGATTTCACGAGAGCGAATTTCAGCATCTTTCTCAATTTCGGCTGCTCTTGTTTTAGTTTCCTCAGCAATGCGTTTGTTATTAACAATTTCCTGAGCAGCAATATTGGCTGTGTCCACTGACTTGCTGCGCGCGATTTCGCGTTCGCGAAGGTCTTGCTCGTAAGCAATGCGTTCCGCGGCAACCTTTTTCTCTTTTGCAATACGGGCTGCTTCAAGAGCTTCAGATTTCGCAATTTCAGCCGTTTCGACAGCTCTGCTGCGCTCAACATCGCGTTCTGTTGTTTTTTCTTCGCTTTCGATGCGCTGCAGAGCTATTTTTGCCTCTTGGGCAATGCGTGCAGCCTCAACAGCTTCACGAGATGCAACTTCAGCTTCTTCAAGTGCCTGATTCCGAGCGATTTCCAGCTCTCTGGTAGCTTTTTCAAACGCAATGCGCTCTGCAGCTGTTGCTTTTTCTTGTGCGATCCTGAGAGCTTCTGTGGCTTCTTTCGCAGAGATTTCGGCAGCATCAAAGGCCTGCTGGCGAGAAACCTCCCGCTCTTCGGTTTCTTCTCGAGCTGCAATGCGATCGAATGAAAGTTGTTTCTCTTGTGCAATTCGTGCCTTTTCGACAGCTTCACGAGCGGCAATTTCTGTCTCATCGACAGCGCGGTTACGCTCAATTTCTAGGGCGCGGATGCGTTCTTCCTGCCCGATGCGGGTTTTGTCTGTGCTTTCACGAGATGCAATTGACGCTTCTTCAATGACTCGTTGGCGTTCAATGTCCAGAGCGCGAGTAGCTTGTTCGGATGCAATGCGATCGGCGGCTAGTGCTTTTTCTCGTGCAATCTTTGCTGAGTCAGTTGCCTGTTGAGATGCTATTTCAGCTTCTTCGAGAACCTTTTGACGTTGAATTTCAAGTTCACGCGTCTCGCGATCTGAATTGATCCTTTGTGCATTAACAGTAGTTTCTTGTGCAATCCGAAGTTTCTCTGAGGCTTCTCGGGATGCAATCTCCGCCTGTTGAACAGCAAGGTTTCTGGCGATCTCTTTTTCTTTGGTGCCCTGTTCCAGTGCAATTCTTGCTTCTGTTACGTTTTTCTCTTGCGATATTCGCGCCTTCTCGATCATTTCTCTGGCGAGAATTTCTGCTTCATCTACAGAGCGTTGGCGTTCGATTTCTTTTGCTTGTGTCTCTTGATCTTTATTGATGCGCGCTTCGGCAACAGCTTTCTCCTGTGAGATTTGAGCTTTCTCGATAGCCTGCTTGGCTGCTATTCCAGCCTCGTCTGTTTGTTGCTGATTTTTTATCCGCTCTTCAGAAAGTACACGTTCCTGCGAGATTCGCGCCTTTTCAATAACTTCACGTGTGACGATTTCAGCCTCATCAATCGACTTTTGACGTTGAATCTCTTTCTGTTGAACCTTTTGTTCTGAGTCTATTCGAGCTTCTGCGATCTGTTGGTCGTTAAGAATGCGAGATGTCTCGATGGCCTCGCGGGATTGAATGGATGCTCGTTCCGCTTCCGTTTCCCGTTCAGAACGCTCTTTAGTCAATTCTGCACGTTGTTGTGCACGGCGGAATTCTACTTCGCGTTCTTGGTCGAGGCGCGCTTCTTCGCTCTCTTTTTCTATCTTAAGAGCTTGTTTTTCAGCTTCCAGATTACGTGTGCGGATTTTGATCATCGCATCTTGTTCGATGTCGTTGCGAAGTTTGCGACGCTCTTCAATAGATTTGATGACAGTGGTTAAACCTTCTGCATCGAACCTGTTGGATGGGTTAAAGAATTCAATGTCAGATTGGTCGATATCTGTAATCGCCAAGCTCTCTACTTCCAGACCATTCTTGTCCAGACCGGATTGGGCGGCTTCCAGAACTCGGGCTACATAAGTGTTACGGTTTTCAAGTAACTCTTCGCTTGTCATTTCCGCTGCAGTTGTGCGCAATGCAGATACAAATTTACCGGAAAGCAAGGAGTGTAGTTTTTCGGGTTCGAGTGTCCGCCGACCGAGCGTAGCAGCAGCCAAACTGACCGATTTTCGGTCCTGTTGTACTCGGACGTAAAACTCCGCTTCCACATCAACACGAATTCTGTCTTTGGTAATTAAAGCATCTTCGCGTGTGCGTGCCACTTCAAGCTGAAGTGTATTCATATTGACTGGCGTGATGTCGTGTACAATTGGCCAGACGAACGCGCCGCCATCTATGATGACCCGCTCCCCAAGAAAACCAGTTCTTACAAATGCTATTTCCTTGGTCGAACGGCGGTAAAGCCAATTCATGACCCAATAAAGGATGAATATGACTATGACTGCTACAATCAGCCAAAGGATCAATTGTCCGATAAGTTGCCCGGTCATGGGATGCTCCTTGGTCGCAGCTTAAGCGCGGTTGATTTGTTTGAATTTTTTGGTTTGCTCTGTCAGAGCAATTTCGGTGGGTAGGCGCTCCATTGAAGATGCGCCGTAAAACCCGTGGCAGTTCTTTGTGTGTTTGAGAACGAACGCTGCATCTTCAGGCATTGCCACTGGGCCTCCATGCACCAAAATAATTGCGGCCGGGTTCACTGCAAGCGCTGCAGCTGCCCATTCATCTACAATTGCCGGGCATTGCTCCAGGGTAAGTGATGTCTCAGCGCCAATCGCTCCGCCTGTGGTTAGTCCCAGATGGCATACGATTATATCTGCGCCGGCTTTAGCCATTGCCGTCGCGTTTTCGGTTGAGAAAACGTAAGGTGTAGTCAACATCCCTTTTTTGTGCGCCAGCGCAATCATATCGACTTCGAGGCTGTAAGACATTCCAGTTTCTTCCAGATTGGCTCTAAAGTCGCCGTCAATCAGACCGACAGTTGGAAAGTTTTGAACTCCAGAAAACCCTGCGCTTTTTATTTCGTCGAGGAATTTGTCCATTAGACGGAATGGATCCGATGCACATACGCCTGCAAGAACAGGCGTTTTTTCCACGACAGGAAGCACTTCACCGGCCATTTCCATAACTACGGCGTTTGCGTCGCCATATGGCATTAGTCCAGCTAAGCTGCCCCGGCCTGCCATGCGGTAACGGCCTGAGTTGTATATGACAATTAGATCAATGCCGCCGGCTTCTTCACATTTTGCTGAAAGACCGGTTCCGGCGCCGCCCCCAATGATTGGCTCACCTTTTGCGATCATCGCTCGATAGCGGTTCATCAGAGTTTCGCGGTCAAACATATTTATTCTCCTGAGGCTTTTCTTGGACGCACGGAATGGAAACTACGAAACGTCTGGACGACGAGTTCTGCAAATTCCGGGTCATTTATGTTATTGGGTACGCGAATTAACTGCCGGTTGGAGGTTTGGCGGACAGTTAATTCCAGCGCTTCGAACAGGGCCGCATTTGCTTTCGGATCACGAAAGGCCATGCCTGGCGCGTCTAAAAGTGAAACTCCACCTTCCGGCAGGAAGAAACGGACTGGACCAGTCATTAAATTTAATCGTGCGCCAATCCACTGCCCCATCTGGCGGTTTTCTTCAGGCGTTGTGCGCATGAGCGTAATTTGTGGGTTGTGTTCGTACAGGTTCCTGTTGCGGTATTTTTCTGGAACAGTTTCGGGTGCGGCAAAATTCACCATATCCAACGCGCCACAGGACCCAATGTACGGAATTCCTGCACGAATGGAGGCTCCGAAGCGGTCTTTGTCCGCTGGGAAAACGCCACCAGCGATCATGTCACATATTTCTGTTGTTGTAAGATCAAGGATTGCGGATAACATTCCGCTATCCATGAGCTTTTCCATTGATCTACCACCAACGCCAGTTGCATGAAAAACTAGGCAATCGAAATCTGTTTCAAGTTCAGCAGTTATTTGTTGAATGCAAGGCGTCGTCACGCCAAACATTGTCAGTCCGATGGCTGGTTTCGCAGAACCGGTTGCCTTTACTGGCAATCGATTTTTTACCATTCCTGCTAGCGCTTGGGCTCCGTTTGAAAGAACCTCTTCGGTGATCGAATTTAGACCCTGCACATCTGCAACGGAATGCAACATCATAATGTCTGCAGGTCCGACATACTGACCCACGTTACCGCTGGCGACTGTGGAAATAATTATCTTTGGAATTCCCACAGGCAAAACGCGCATTGCAGGTGCTACCAGTGCAGTTCCGCCTGATCCACCTGCAGAAATAATCCCAGCAACATTGGTCTGCTGTTTCATCCAGCGTTCAAACGCCTCTGTCATTCCGGCAACTGCAGACCCTCTATCGCCAGTAAATACGCCAGATGTTCCTCGAGGGTGGAATGCTGCAATTGCATGTGGTGGTATTTCGGCTCCCGAAGGTTTGCCAGTTGTGGATAGATCAACCAACTGCGCCTTCACACCCTGCGCTTTCAGCAGGTCTCGAATATATCGTAGTTCAGCTCCCTTCGTATCAAGAGTTCCTGCCACGAGCACTGTTGTCGCACCGGCCCTAGCGCTAATTCGCGTAGGTTGAAGCCCCTCCGAATTGGCGGCTATTGCATCGGTTTGTGTTCTGGCAGAACCTTCGATCAAACGCACTGATACGGGTTGCGACCACCTTGTGGGTGGATTGGGGTTAGATACATATATTTTTGTTGGTCCCTCAGGGGACTTAGATTCTGTCGTCGCTGAGAAGGACTCCGTCAACTCTGGTGTTTCATCATGTGCGTGACGCCCAACACCAAGAAGCGCTTGTTGCAATTCA
>JBGCFS010000119.1:0-3145 GCA_045107035.1 Hyphomicrobiales bacterium | reverse complement strand
CACAAATGCGATACCAAGAATGATCAACGTGATGACCCAGTAAGGCGGATAAATCCGCGAGACCCGCGCGCGCAGGAACGGCCAACTGGTGATCCGTGTCTTGCGTCCATAGACCGATTTGAACATCACGACGCCAGAAATAACAAAAAAGATATCGACGCCCCAACCGCCCAATCGAAAGATGTCCGGTAGGATATTCTCTCCGAAATAGCGGTCCTGCACGGCATACATGTGGAAAATGACAACAATAGATACCGCGAAACCACGCAGAAACTCGATGGAAGAGACTTTCATCCATTGCCCCCTTTTACTACAATAAGCGGATCAAACACGGCGTAGGCAAACAAAGCACGGCATGTAGTAACTAGATGGCTGGGCAAGTCAGCATTTATGCGGTCAAATTTGCAAATTCTCACTTGTGGCACGGACATCAACTCAACCCACCCCTTGCGTCCCACAAACAGTCCCAACCCCGCCTCATCTATCCAGATTTGCGATAAAACCCGGTTCGCCATCCTAGTCTTCATCAAGTCGCTTCAGAATTTCAGCAATCACTGGTTGCAAATCCAGGTCACGAAAATGACCCTGCTGGAAGCTATTTCGAAACCATGCCCAATTTGCGGCGTGCGCTTCTTCGGTTATGGTCGGTGTTTCGTTGACAAAGGCCGCCAAATCAACACGCTTATGTACACCATGCAAGTGTAAGTAAGAAGCATCACCTAAAACCAAAACAGGTTTTTGGTGCTTTAGAAGCACCTCCATTCCAGCAGTGGAATTTACAACGACAACATGGTCAGCCGCTTCGATTTCAACATCTAGAGATGTTCCACGAGAAAAGCTCAACTTGGGCGATCTTTCAAAATGAGAATAGAAATCAGCGCCATAAGACTTGATGTAGAGAGGGTGTTCACGAAAAAGGACAGGAGAACTAGGGAACATTTCTTCGACATCCCGAACAACGTCTATTGGTGCGGAATATGGAGAATTGAGCGAGAAATTTGCGTCTGTTGGAACTTGACCTATCACCAAAACAGAACATTCTGAAGGTTCCTGAGAGGGGCCAAGAGTTTTCCGTGATTTCCGCAACAGCCACAATTGGCGTGAAACCTGCTTGAGAAACGCCTTTTCCTCTCGGATTTCGAGGAAACCCAAAGCAATAACCAGAGGCTGAACGAAAAAATCCAGTGCGCGAACAGCTTTCCTCTCTCTCATTTTAGGCTGTCCGGTGATGGCGGGGATTGTAGAATTGTCGTTTGAAGGCACGTGGTCAAACGTTTTTGCGAAAGAAGCAGTGCAGTTTACACCTTCAGAGTCAAAAATTGTTGTCCCGAATGGGCCCTGTTCAAAGTAGTAATGTCGAATGCCAAGCGTACGGCAAGCCAGGGCAGCAGCCCTTGATTGCAAACGCGTGTCTCCTGTGATGATCGCGACTTCAGGTCTGTTTTTCTCAAAGGTTTTGAGAAAGTAGGCGGCGTACTTTTTCGAAATCTGGGTTGCTCGACGTACAGGCACCCCCGAGATCACAAGATACTGGCTTAGCCATTCCAGAGTTTCAGCGTCCAGTTTGGCTTCACTCCTCCCACTGCGGGCAGCTACTGGCAAGAAAACACTCCTCATACCTTTTTTGTTTTCGAAAAGGTATCCACTCAGCGTAGCCGCATAATTCTTAATTGAAAGAACTTGCCCATCAGGTGTAATTTGACCATGGAGGCTTGCAAAAAAGCGGGTAAAATCGTAATAAAAGCCAACGGTTGCTATTTTCATTGATCACATTTTCGGTTTAACGCAGCATCGCGTCGTCTAAGTTTATCTAGCTACTGCTGCTGCAGAAACTGAATTTCGGCGGGCAAATATCTGGTAAAGTAGCATCGTCAAGAAATAGACAAAGAACAAAGGTACGAAGTTGTCTATCGACTTGAAAATCGCATCGCGTGGTGAATACACAACCTGATACAGGACCATCGGCAGCATCAACAACAAAAATCTGCTTCGCATGACATTGCGATCCAAAAATACGAGAAAAGCTCCAAGGATCAAAGATGGGAAAAAGATGAAAAACGCTCCCGTCGAAGCATAAAACTCGGCGATAAAGCTGGTTCCAGTACCATAGCCATTCAAGTAAGACGCAGGGCTAACGGCGTATGTTAGATGATAGGATAGATAGCCTGAAGCATCCAGCAAATCGAGACTCCTCTCAGCATAGAAAAGTTCTCTTGTGTCACCAAACACACGTCCAAAATAGTCAACCACAGGTGCAAACAGGAAATTTGGCGATCCGGGACCAGCAATCTCTGGGTAGGCGACAAGGTATCCAAGGGTACAAAGGCTGATCCCATTTAAATGCAAAAATTCGCGAGGCATCTCAAGTAAGCTATAGGTGTAGCCTGCGCGAATTGTGATCATTCCTTGCCCGACAACGACCAGTATCAACGCCACTATCACCAGTTTGCCCATCTTAATATTGGCCTGATTGTAGTTGATCGCAGCCCACAAAATAAGCAAGACAGCCAGAAATAAGGGCGCCCGTTGGCCAGTTGCAGACCCCAGCAATCCAAAGACAAAGATCAGCACGAGGAATTTTATCTCGATCTTTCTCGGCGCTGAAAAGAAATAGAGCGATGTCAAGATTAGACCTACCCGACTTACGATGTGCGGCGCGATTCCGGTGTTCAAGTAGTTCTCAGGATTGGCAAAAAGCGCAAGATAACCGCCACTTGCAATCGCCGCAAGGAACTGGGACGCATTATAAGCCATCAATAAGGTGACTGGAATCAACAAAAAGGCCACTACCTTGCGCACCGCTGGCAAGGGCCTTGGGCGAGCAATGGTGCTAAGCTGCGGCACGGGCCGAGACAGGGCAATCCCCATTACCACGCCCATCGTCGCAACGGAATATGTCAACACCATTTCATAAAGCTGTGGGTCGCTTAAGATGGTTCTGGAAAATAGAAAACACTCTTCCACTGGATAGGATGGCGACAGCACCGCCAGCAAAAACCGCCCCCCCAAGAACAAGCCCATCAGATAAAGAAACTGACTGGTCAGGCTGAAACGCCCGGTCAAACGGCTGGAAAAATAGATCGCAAAGCCAGTCGCACCGACCGCCGCCAAAAAACCGAACCACATCGTATCCGACACCAGCGCA
>JBGCFS010000118.1:0-7658 GCA_045107035.1 Hyphomicrobiales bacterium | reverse complement strand
CGATGGACCGAAGAAGCAGCGAAACACGCTTTGTCACTACCCAATGATCACATGGAATCATGCGAGACGTGAAGCGTTGCAGTTGTTTGGGCACGTACACAACAATTGGCGCGGTTCTCGAAACTCCGTCAATGTCGGTGTTGATGTTTGGGATTTCATGCCGGTTACATACGATGATGTCGCACGGCGGGCACGTCAGTTGCTTATCAACAAACACTGGTCAGACGTCGAGCATAGCAAAGAACTCAACTAACTCCTGACATTCGACGCAATCAGTGCAAACTGGCAATGCCGTTAGCCTAGCAGGCGCGTAAAAAGACTTACTAGAAGACATACTGTTCCACCAACGGAAAACATGAGCGACAAAGTGAAATGGTTCATCTTATCCATTGCAATCTTGCTATTAATAGATGTTTGCTGCGACATATCTTCTAACAAATTACTCATATCACAGTACCGTTCATTAAATTTTTCTGAGTACTCATTCGCAGTTAGCTTCGCAACATCCCCAAAAAACAATAGATTTGAATCGACCTTGGCATCGGGCCTAAAGAAAACCCGTGGATCAAGTTGTGGAACAAAACTTCTAACCGCGATAAGTCCACCAAGTAGACACAGTAGCAACCCTGTGGTCTCCAAACTCGAAAGTTCAACCACTTTGGGACGCATTTGTAGCACGGTTAACACTAGTGCCGACGAGTATGCAACTGCAGCCCCATTTTTCGCCTCGGCAAACTTGAGAAAATCAATCGCGCGCTGCAAGTTATCTTGATGCACAGATCGAAGGAATTTCTTATCATCTTCCATGATTACTGAACCTCTCATTCAATATGTCGACTTCAGTTCAACTGCTAAGGCTTAACTTGATAGCCAACCCAACGCCCTTTCTCGGGAATATCGCCAAGCTTCTTACTGACCTTCTTAGATCTAGGGAGTTCGATCCCGAGGCCTCTCGCCTTTTCCAGCCCCCTTTCGACAGCTTGTGAATAAAGCACGGTCTCTCCAGCTGCGACAGAACAAATCCGGTGCGCCCATATCACGTTATCGCCGACCGCCTCACAAGCTCCATCGACGTTGACCCAGTGCGCATCACTGAAGTGCAAACCGATTGACGGCGCGAGACCATCCAGCAAGTGGTCCATCTTCGATTTATACTCCAAGAAGTAGGGCTTGAGGTCAGATACTATAGCGCATGCACACTTTATTCCATCGGCGTACATATCACCTCTGCATGTCGCCGAGCTCTGATATAGCCCACTTACTTCATCGCAAAAATGCCCAACTATGCCATCCCCTGTATCCATCGAGAACACCCCACCGTACTCTATGACTCGCCTCTTCGCTAACTGTTTCACTCGATTAATGAATTGAATAAATTCCACTTTCTCAGAAGTGTGCATGTAGGCGAGGGTTGACATTCTAACATCAAAAACAAGAGTCACCGTTCCTATATTTCGACGTCTTTCTGCGAGCGATTGCCAAGGCCAGGTAAAACAATCAATCTCAGTTGATTGCCGAAAAAAGAGAGGACCAAAGAAACGATCAAATAACTCTTTTGGATGAGATTTTCCTATTTGAAAACACGCTCGAGAGAAAATCGATCTTCCAACGATCCGTTGGTATGCGTACTCCTTAAATCTCAGAAACTCTGAGTCGACTGGAAATTTGGGCTGAGATGCTTCAGAGGTCGTATAAAGCGCTACACACTTTCTTATCTTGTAACCCTTTATTCGATCATCAGAAGGATCCGTCCACGAAATACTCTGTCGTTGCTCACGTGGGAGACTCAGCCATGTTTCGGCTGACTTCAACAACCGTTCAAATTGATCAAAATATCGCGCAATTACGGCCTCAAAGTTAAGAACCCTTACCCCACGGTTTGGCTTCGCCCAGAAGCATTCCAGAACTCCAGTCTCGCCGTTAACTAACATAATTGACTCTATTCCTAGTACCGGCACATACTGACTTAACTCAGCATACGCATCAACGCCAGGATCGCCGGTGTGGCCAATACGGCCTTCATCGAACATGTCACCCCAACTTGTTGGCCACTGTGCCCAGCTAATCCCACCATTTAAGATCATTTTTCATCTAGCCTACTTGTCATCCCAATATCCATTGGGGTGAGCTTCCAACCTTCTGTTTCTAAACCGTCAAAACTTTGGAATTGAGAAAATATCGCCTGCTGCAAGGACGCAAGAAGCTTCTCGAGCTTGCTTTTGTCAAAGCCATCTAAATCTAGGTTTTTCTGACTATTGTACTCGGGATAAGCCGAGAAGTATAACATCCCCATCGGTCGATTGGTGCCTGAAGCAATATATGCTTGCGCCTCTTCAACAACGGAAACTGGCATTCCATCTTCACCAGCCTGCATAATGTCAACAATGTAAAAATCATCTTGCTGCACGTTTACTGTTCGCAGTGCTTCGATTGTATCAACGAAATAGTACTCGAAAATAGTTTGGACTGGATCGCCTACAAAAGCTCGCCAAAGATAACAAAAGTCAATATTCTCTCCATCCGGAATTGCTCCATTCTCTGGTTGCGATTCTTCGAAGTCGATCGTTATCCTCACCTCCGGGTCAGAACGAACATAGATTGCGTCGAATAGGTTGTTTGGAACCGTCCGGAACTGTTCCCAATCATCTTCAACATGAATTATTCTTACTCTTCTTACACTCATTTTTCCATCTGCCTAACATCGCCTTTTCCGACCAAAGGCATCCTAAACGAAAACGTCACTTCCATTGTTCGAAGGGAATCACCCGCCGACCTCTGATAAAAATCCAGTCCATGATCCGCCGTATGGGCGTCTAATATTTCCCGACAAATAGCAAGGCCTAGTCCCATACCCGATCGTCTTCTAGTCACTCGACGATCACTGGAGCGCCTGAAGAACTCGTAAATCGCTTTTGAGTCCTCATCCGGTATTGGCTCCCCAATATCTTCCACAGCAAACAACCAAGTCTTGACCTCGTCATCTAAACTCAGTCGAACGGTTATGTTCTTGTCGCGATGGCCGTACTTGATACCGTTATCAATCAAGTTGTGGATAACAACTTCAATTGCGCGGTAGTCACAGGAAACAATTCTATCACGGATACTTTCGTCAATCTTAAGGCTAATTCTCTTACCTCTCGACTTGGCATAGCCTCGGAATAGATCCACCGAAGATTGCACCAACTCAGAGATGTCCGTGTCCTGCCAAATAACTTGGTCGTCGCTATAACCTTCAACCAGTATCTGGGCGAAATCACCAAGTTGACGGGATTTCTCAATCCATAAAAGTGAATCGGTAAGCGCGCTTCTATGTGCGTTGGTTTTTGACAACCTAGATAGCATATTCGGATTTGACGAATAAATTGCTGTCCTATTTGAGAGCATCTTCAACGCAGATACCGCCGCGGCTAAAGGTCCTTTCGTTGCATGTTGGAACTGGGCCATCATGTTAACTCGCCGTTCAATCTCCAAAAATTCTTGAAAATTCACGCGAAATTCATTAATCAAGAAAGAAATTAATTCTGCCTTATAGTGAGCGATCTGCAGTGCCAATGTATGGTAGCAGAAATAATAAGCTATCTCAGATTTGTCAGTATATATTTTGACGCAGTTGATGTATCCGTCTTTGGCTTGATAGGTAAAGGTTCGCTTTTCGATACACGACTCAATTTCATGAAGATTGAAGTGTTTTTGGCTTCCTTCGACAAAGATGACTTCTCCACTCTTCCCAGATTTGGATGCAACAAAGCAGCTTCCGACATTCTGAACAATGCGTGGCAAAAGTCGGTTTATCACGTCAATATTGAATTTGTCCTGAAGGTCCGACGCCAATGTGTATGTCTCAATTGCAGAGCTGCCAGATTTCTTTCTTGCCTTGTTGAAGGCAACATTCAGGTCACGATAGCCAGAGGCTAACTTGGAGGTGTTAAGATGCGCGGCTATAGCAGATGCAACTTGTGCTAATATTGCCTTATCAGTTTCAGAAAAGAACTGGTACTCAAAGTCAAACTCGCGCTTACCAGCAACACACAAGTACATGATTGCAACTTGGCCTGCCCGAAAGTTTTTCTCGCCGCCATTATGCTTTACTCGAGATTTTGCAGATTGCACCTCGCATGCTTCGATCGCAAAAAGATCTCCCCCCTTACCCAACATCAATAGATCGAAATCACAGCGAGAATCATTCGGAACTTTCGAATTCGAATGATTTAAAGGATGAAAGACGCTATCTGTGGGCACTCGTTGCCCTTCAATTTCTTTAGCATCTTTGTTGGATCGTACGCACTTAACGACCTGATAGGTCGGCCCTCGCTTCTGTATGGCGAACACTGTATCCGCCCGAATGTACTTAAACAGGCTTTCGAGTGCATTGCTTGTGAATTTGTCTTTTGGCGAATTCAGAGAGAGGCCTTGTAGTAAAAGCGTGGACTCCAGAAATCTATGGGAGCGGCTTAACCAAAGGGCATTCGCGATTTCTCGCTCGACTGCTTCTCGAAATCCTTTCTCTAATTCAATTCTAGTGGAGCCAATTAATTTTACAATCGCAACTGGTCCGAGAGAAAGCGGCTGATCAGTTGTTTCTAGATTCTTGGTAGCGTCTGAATGCTGGATGTGCCAACCGTCCACAAACAAGGCAGCTGCATTTTGGCGAACATCTGCTTCATGTTCAGCCAAACTATTGTCCAAGACAAGCTTTTCATCCTGCCATTTTTCCGTAGGTATATTGAAACTTGTTTTCCATCGTCCAGCATATCCCTCCTCAGTCGATCCAACGATGATACAGCGATAATACTCTCCATGGTCATAAACCATGAAAATATCAACGCGTTCGGCAGCAGTATGCTCCTGATAACGGGTTATAAGTTTGTTTAGTACTTCTTCTGGAAATAGCCGCGGACTGCTTGGCTTGAGCTCCATTCCACTCGTTCCTCAAATACTCAACTAATTTCGCTTCCAAAACTTAAATGCGATTGTATGTGCATCTAGGCTTAAATTCTTGCCTGTGCTCACCATCTTGCCCCGTAGCCGTCAGATAATCAACAACTTCCGATATGAGGCACATTGAACGACATTGGGAAAGTGGTTGTCCAGAGATTGCAGAGAGGTGTACGGCTTGTCCAAACGGATCGAAGGTGCCGGGTTCGTTTGGCAGCGCATGACGGACGGCGTCATTACGATCAACCGCTCTCAGGTTGAAGCTCTATTCGACGGTTTGGATTGGCAGCGGGTCGTTCCCCGCCACACGAGAAAGCCCATCGCGGTATGAAGCCATGGCGTTTCGAAATAGGCGTCAAATGCAGTATCCGGACTTTTCTCTCGCTCAAACTTCAACGGTGAAAGTCTGCTTCAACAAATGATGTAGCTGACAGACCGTGTCAGTTGGTATGGGTGAACCATCCTTCGTCTCAGTTCAGTTAAGGTGCTATCCCTAATTTGTCAAAGAATGCAGCATGTCGGGCTTTAGCACCCGATATCAGGTCAGAGTACGAGCTAACTTCCATGAAGATTTTGAAGCCTTCGTCCCACCTATAATAAGATTTCGACCCTGCTTTTTTGTAGAAGCCGCCAACACGTTTCATGACGTATTTTAGGGATTCAGTGTCGTCGGCCACGATCTGACACATAAACGGGGTTTGGTCTTCGATGGTCCTGATCAATTTGCCATCGTATCTTGTTGCCTCACCTGCTTTACGCAATTCTTCAACATAGTCCTGTACCTGAGTAAACGGGTTGTCTGCCATGGTATAGTCATCACGCTTCGGTCGTTTGAACTCAACGATAGTTATCGGCTCTTGCGATGACCCTTTTTCAAAGCCCATGCCAAGATCGAAGAGTGTCACATCAGGGCGGCGTTTATCCGTCGTGGACGCCTGCGCCTTTAGTTGTTTGTCCGAGTTGAAGTACGAGTAGAACGCCAATCGATCATCAATGATCCAAAGGTTGTGATCGTCGTAGCTTAGATCACTCTTGGTGGTCCCCAATGGGCAGATAAGCTCATGTACCACCTTCTCATAGTGGGCCTTCTCTGCGTCAATGTCTGCAAAACCAGTCTTCTCCTCAAAGATGTCCAAGATCAGCTTCCGCTTGTAGATGTACTCAGCCAGCGAGGAGAGTGATTCATCCTGTAACTCAGAAACATAAGCCTTGGCCCGCTGTTCAATATCTGGAAGGTCCTTCTTCTTGGCTTCGACGAATTGCTTTCTCGTTCTCTTGTACTGTCGAAGGGACTGGCGGGATAACTCCACGAAGATATCCTCATCCTTTTGGGTTGCCAGTGACAGTTTGTTGGCGATCTCCTCTGGGTCCTTGGCAATGCTATAAAATCGTAGGTGTTCATTGCGAACATCAACAATTGTCTGAATTTGCCTTTCCCGAACTTGATCTATTTCGGCCTTCAAGAAGTCTTGCATATTGTCGATGCATTCCCTTTTGAGTTCGTCGATAGTATCGTCTGATAAGGAAAATTCCGTTCGGGTATCGTTCACGGCGTCATTCAGGAGGGGACCTTCAAGGTAACCGAAGAAAGCATATTTTCCATCAATGGCTTTTAAACCAAGAACACTATCCATTTCGAAACGCTTCACGGCGCGGCCATGCGCCCCAAAGAATAGCCCGTTCGTGCCTGTTTCGTCATCTGAGTAGTTTCTCGGGACAAGGAAGCAATTCAGCGAAAGCTTGCGATCCTCACCATCAACGCCGACTTGGATTGGATACTTTGTATCTCTCACCATGTCGTCCGTGAATTTGTCGAACAGCGAGATGCTTTTTTTGGAATCCAATAGTGTGATCTTGGGGCAATCGATATTGACGAAATAGTTTATGAAGTGTGCGACCGTGCGAACCGCAACGGTCTCCAGCTTAACTGGGATATGATGTGCGTAAGCCGTTTTCAGCGGAGTCAGTCTAACAGATGTCCCAGTATCGCCTGACGCCAACCCTTCGACTAAGTTTGATATCGGTTCTTCGGGATCAGCAACAAAATCAAACTGGATGGTCGATGCGCCGCCCTCGGACGCATACTTACTAGATATCGATACCTTGTCAGCGACTTTCAACCAGAGCAGACGACCGACGCCTTTACCACCGAACTTCACCTTTTTCATGGAATCTGACTTTCTGAATGAGGTCATGTTGTCCGTATTCAAGCCGACACCGTTGTCCGTGATAACGAATCCCGTATACGATCCCTCATCGTTTTCAGTCATTTCGATATCGATTGTGCCAGATGCCAGTTGGTTTGTGCCGAAGCGTTCTTCGATTGCATGAATCGAGTTCATCAAGGCTTCGAACATTGGCTGAAGCGTATTCTTCGGTGATGGTGCAAGAGACAGATTATTGATCCGTCCAATTGGGTCAGACAACCAACCTGTTTCAGTCATAATTGATTCCTTGGTTAATTGTTGTTCAAGCTATCCAACCAGCGGCTCAGTGGGAAGATCGAGTGTCCGTCAGTAAACAGCGTGACCCCATTTGCACCCCATGTATAGGCTGTGAAGGTGTTTGATGATGTCCCATAACGGCATTGCCAAGTTGTTGAGCTTGCGGGATGGGGTTAGTCGTTTGGTATGATAACACCAGCTACAATGCCACGTATTAAAGGTTATCGCTTTCCACGAGAGGTGGTTGCCTACGCCGTTTGGGCGTACTTGCGGTTTGCC
>JBGCFS010000117.1:0-24261 GCA_045107035.1 Hyphomicrobiales bacterium | reverse complement strand
ATGCCCTGACCAATGCGGTTGGGTCCACCGCCCAGAATGATAATTTTCTTAGCGTCGGTTGGTTCAGCTTCGTCCACTGGCTCTCCAGCAAATGGCACTTCATAGGTTGAGTACATATACGGCGTTGGCGAGGCGAACTCGGCTGCGCATGTATCAATCTTTTTATAGACGGGACGAATTTCAAGCTTGTGGCGAAGGGCGGATACATCTGCCGGGTCCATTCCTGCCAGTTCCGCCAAACGTTTGTCTGAGAAGCCTGCAGCCTTCAAAGAGCGCAAGGCGCCGGGCGTTTGCGGCAGGCCATGGGCCCGCACACGTTCTTCAAGATCAATCAAACCGCGCATTTGGTCTAGGAACCAAGGTTCGATTTTACACGCGGCGAATATCTCGTCGTCGCTCAAGCCCAGGCGCATAGCGTGGGCAGCTGTTAGAAGCCTGTCTGGTGTGGGCGTGCCGAGGGCCGCGCGGATGGCGTTTTTATCGTCGCCCTGTCCCAGTCCTTCAATTTCAACTTCGTTAAGACCTGTCAGACCGGTTTCCAGACCGCGCAGCGCTTTTTGCAGCGATTCCTGAAACGTCCGGCCAATAGCCATCACTTCGCCAACAGATTTCATGGCAGTGCCAAGAAGCGGTTCTGCACCAGCGAATTTTTCAAACGCGAAACGTGGAATTTTTGTGACGACATAATCGATGGTTGGTTCAAACGCTGCGGGCGTTGCACCGCCAGTAATGTCGTTGTCCAATTCATCCAGCGTGTAGCCAACAGCAAGCTTGGCTGCGATTTTCGCAATCGGGAAGCCTGTCGCTTTGGAAGCCAGTGCTGATGAACGCGATACACGCGGATTCATCTCGATCACAACGAGGCGGCCGTCCTCCGGGTTAACAGCGAACTGGACGTTTGAGCCGCCGGTTTCCACACCAATTTCACGCAGAACCGCGATCGAAGCGTTCCGCATGATTTGGTATTCTTTATCGGTCAATGTCAGAGCAGGGGCCACTGTGATACTGTCGCCGGTATGCACACCCATTGGATCGACGTTTTCGATGGAACAAATGATGATGCAATTGTCGTCCTTGTCGCGGACAACTTCCATCTCGTATTCTTTCCAACCAACGATGGATTCCTCAATGAGGATCTCTGTGGTTGGGGATGCATCAAGACCACTTTCAACAATGGTCAGGAATTCTTCGCGGTTGTATGCAATGCCACCGCCGGTGCCACCCATGGTGAAACTTGGCCGGATAATCGTTGGCAGGCCAATAGCTTCCAGCGCGTCCATTGCTTCTGCAACAGTGTGTGCAACGCGGGAGCGCGGGCTTTCCAGACCGATTTTGTCCATTGCCTTGCGGAAAAGATCGCGGTCTTCAGCTTTATCAATAGCTTCTGGCTTGGCGCCGATCATCTCTACGCCAAATTTGTCCAAAACGCCCATTTTGCGCAATGAAAGCGAGCAGTTAAGCGCGGTCTGGCCACCCATTGTTGGCAACAGGGCGTCCGGGCGTTCTTTTTCGATGATTTTCGCAACAATTTCCGGCGTGATTGGCTCTATGTAAGTCGCGTCGGCAAGATCAGGATCTGTCATGATCGTGGCCGGGTTGGAGTTTACCAAGATGACCCGGTAACCTTCTTCCTTAAGCGCCTTACAGGCCTGTGTTCCGGAATAGTCAAATTCGCACGCTTGCCCGATAATTATGGGGCCGGCACCGATGATGAGAATGGACTTAATATCTGTACGTTTTGGCATGTAAAATCTCTGGCTGCGGACGGCCGGAATCGGCTTGTTTTTACTCTGAAGGGATGTGTCACGGTGCTATAAGCGATTAGCCGCGCTTGTGGAAGGGCAGGGCACAAGATTTCTTGGTTGTCTGGCTGCCTTGAATGGGCCAATCTTGCGTTTCAGGCTTCTTGCCAAATTGAACAGGGAAATACCATGCGCTGGAAAGGCCGTCGCCAAAGCTCAAATGTAGATGATCGTCGTGGGTCTAGTGGCGGACGTGGTTTTCGCTTGCCACGCCGCAGAGCATCGACACGCCGCGCCGGATTGCCCGGCGGTGGACGCATGCGTGCGCCAACCTCCGGCAAAGGGATTTTGGGTCTGATCGTGGTTGCCGGCATTGCTTGGTTTGTGTTTGGCGTTAATCCAATGCAGCTCATTGGTGGGCTTTCAGGTGGTGGTTCAGGCGGCGGCATACCGTTTGAGCAATCTCGCCCAACGCCGGAATCAACCGGTCCGGCCCGCAACGATGAAATGAAAGCTTTTATTTCCACGGTTCTGGCTGAAACCGAAGATACTTGGAATGCAATTTTCGAAGCCAGTGGCAGCAATTACGAAGAGCCGCGTTTGCAGCTGTTTACCGGGCAAGTAAGTTCGGCTTGTGGATTTGCTTCTTCGGCGTCAGGTCCATTTTATTGCCCCGGCGACAAGCAAATTTACATCGATTTGTCGTTTTACGACGAGCTTCGCAAGCGGTTTGAGGCTCCAGGTGACTTTGCGCAGGCTTATGTTCTTGCGCATGAAGTTGGCCACCACGTGCAAAACCTCATTGGCGTTTTGCCAAAGTTCAATGAAGCGCGCCGCACTATGAGCAAGGCAGAAGCCAATGCGATGTCTGTTCGTGTCGAACTTCAGGCTGACTGCTTTGCAGGCGTTTGGGGTTTTAGTGCTGCAAAGCGCGGATTGCTAGAACGCGGCGATTTGGAAGAAGCGTTAAACGCGGCCACTCAAATTGGCGATGACGCGATTCAAAAGCGCACACAGGGCTATGTAGTGCCGGAGAGCTTTAATCACGGAACATCTGAGCAGCGCCGCAAATGGTTTAATCGCGGCTTTGAATCCGGTGACACCAGCCGATGCAATACATTCGACAATGATGTTTAAAATTTATTGCGCGGTGTGAGTTTGCAAAAGCTCACCCAGACGGCGGATACCTTCTTCGATTGTGTCTTCGCCGCCCTGTGTGAAGCTCAGCCTTAGTGTGTTGCCGTTTGATCCATCCGCGTAGAATGCGCGGCCGGGAACAAAGGCAATTCTGTGTGTTTTCAGCGCTTCAGCCAGCAATTCTGCCCCATCGATATGCGATGGCAAAGTGAGCCAAACAAACATGCCACCTTCCGGCTTGGTCCATTCAACACCCGCCGGCATATGTCGGCTGAGGCTGCCCAGCATCTGGTCGCGTCTGGCTGAATATGTCTTGCGGATGGTTTCAACCTGACGATCAAACCCTTTGGAAGCGACTTCATAGACCGCCATTTGATTGATCGACGGAGAATGCAGATCGGAAGCTTGCTTCATCAAAACCAGTTTATCGATCACCGATTTTGCGGCGCAAACCCAACCAACGCGCAGACCTGGAGACAGTGTTTTAGAAAAACTGCCGCAATAAAGCGTGCGGGTTTTGTCGATATGGCCGTTGCGCGCGACATCCAGTGCTAAAATTGGCGGCAAGGTTTCTCCATCATAGCGCAGTGACTGATAGGCAGCATCTTCAACGATGGCGATGTTGAGCTCATCAGCCATATCGAGCAGATTTTCCCGCGCAGACAGCGGCATTGTTTCACCGGTCGGATTGGCGAAATCTACCGACATATATGCGAATTTGACCTGATTTCCCTGTGCCTCTGCTTTTGATCGGTAGTCTGCAGCAGATCGATTTCCATTTGGTATCAGTCGGTCAAAGCTGGGCTCATATGCGTTAAACGCGCCGAGCGCACCCATATATGTTGGCCAACCAACCAGCGCTGTATCGCCGGGAGAGATGAAGAGCTTTCCCAGATAGTCCAAAGCTTGCTGAGAGCCGGATGTGATAAAAATATTATCTACGTCACAGGGAACACCAAGTTGCTCCATTTGATCTGCAATCCAGCGCCGCAGAGGCAGATAGCCTTCGCTGACTGAGTATTGCAAAGCGTTGTGTTTTTGATCCCCTGACAGGATTTTGGAAAACGCTTGTGCAAACGCTTCTGAGGGAAACAGCATTGGGTCGGGAATGCCGCCAGCAAAGGAAATGACATCCGGTTGATCCAGCAACTTTAAAAGTTCCCGAATTTCCGAGGCCCGCATTCTTGAAGAGCGCGATGCAAATACATCTTCCCAGTTCATAGCATTCATCCCAGCAAATTTCTTGGTTTTGGGATGTTGCGCAAGAAATTCAATTTATGTCAATAATGCTGACATAAATTTCCATAAATTATCGAAAATGCGCATTTTGTTGGCAGATGGTATTGGCAGGTCGGTCGACCGATGCCGGCCTATTGCGCTTTCATCAAATCCACAAATCGCTGGAACAAGTAGTGGCTGTCCTGAGGGCCCGGAGAGGCTTCCGGGTGGTGCTGGACTGAGAAAATCGGTTTTCCCTTCACCTGTAACCCACAATTTGTGCCGTCGAACAGGGATGTGTGGGTTGGCTCTACGCCTTCGGGAAGGCTGCCCTCATCCACCGCAAAGCCATGGTTCATGCTGGTAATTTCCACTTTGTCGGTGGTGTGATCCATCACAGGGTGATTAGCGCCGTGGTGGCCTTGATGCATTTTCTTGGTTTTTGCTCCAAGCGCCAAAGCAAGCATCTGATGACCAAGACAAATGCCAAAGATTGGCAAATTGCTCTCAATCAGCGCCTGAATTGTCGGAACTGCATAATCCCCGGTTGCCGCAGGATCACCAGGGCCATTGGAGAGGAAAATTCCATCTGGCTTATGGGCAAGTATGCTCTCTGCAGATGCATTGCCTGGAACAACTGTTACTTTGCAGCCCAAACCGGCCAGCAAACGCAGAATGTTTCGCTTCACACCGAAATCAACAGCCACAATATGCAAATCGGGATTGACCTGTTGTCCAAATCCCTTGTCCCAAACCCATGGTGTTTCATCCCATGGCACTGTTTGCAGCGTGGAAACGTCCTTAGCCAGATCCACGCCTTCCATGGATGGCAGGGCTTTCGCGCGTGCTTTTAGCGCGCTTTCATCAAATGCGCCTTGTGGGCTATGAACCACCACGGCGTTTTGCATGCCGCCTTCGCGAATTTTCGATGTAAGCGCTCTGGTATCAACGCCGCATATGCCAACGATGCCACGTGCTTTGAGCCATTGATCAAAATGTTGTCCGGCGCGGTAATTGGCTGGGTCTGTGATATCTGCCTTCATGATACAACCGCGCGCGCCTGTGGCCGCTGCAAGGTTCAGACTTTCCATATCCGCATCATTGCTGCCAACATTTCCCACATGCGGGAAGGTGAAAGTGATGATCTGTCCGGCATAAGAAGGGTCTGTCAGAATTTCCTGATAGCCGGTTATTGCTGTGTTGAAACAGACTTCGCCATCGGCATCACCAATTGCTCCACAACCGCGACCGTACAAAATTGTGCCGTCTGCGAGGACAAGAGCTGCTGTGGCAGTGGGCTCTACCCATGGTGCCAAATCAGGTGTGCTGTTTTCTTGGCTAGAAGTTTGCATTGGACATCCGCTCGCTTGATTTGGCTCATTCGCGGCCTAAAATGGACAGGCGCGACAATTTGTCTACCGATCGCAAGATTTCGAAATTGTGATGCGCGATCGCGCTCGGATCGCATGTCTTTGCAGTAATTTCAAGCCTGTCATGCGGATTCAGCATGGGCAAAAACTTGTTAAATCTTCTAAGAAACCACACATAAACATCACGAACGATGTCTGGCCGCTTCAAAAGCCGGGCGAATAGGGTTATACACTGGCGATCACTCGGAACTCGACAAGAGATTCGATTGGGACTAGAAGCAGCGCCTCTAAAGCACTGTGCGAAGGTTCGCCAAGTGTGCAAACAAACTAAGTGTGCAAACAAGGATCGTAGATCTACATGCGCGAATTTATTGCTGAAGCTTTGAATGAAGCTGTGAAAATACAGGACAAGCGACAAGCTTGTACCCTAAGGCTGATCAACACAGCTATCAAAGACCGAGACATGGCTCTTCGTGGCACCGGAAAAGAAAAAATCGGTGACGAAGAAGTGCTTGCGATGCTGAAAACCATGATTACTCAACGTGTGGAATCATCGCAGCAATACGAGCAGGCTGGCCGTTTGGACTTGGCAAAGCAGGAACGTGAGGAAATGGAAATCATCCGCTCTCTCATGCCAACGCAATTGCCGGAAGACGAAGTGCGCAAGGCCGTTAAAGATGTTGTCGCAGATATTGGTGCCAATAGCTTGCGCGACATGGGCAAGTGTATCAATGCGCTTAAACAGCGTTACCCTGGCCAGATGGATTTTTGCCGCGCAAGTGGTGTCGTGAAGGAACTGCTGCAGTAGCGCAGGCCCAGTTTTCCACAGCTATCCACAAGAGAATTAATTGAGGCGTTGGGTTATGGTATCCAACGCCTCATTCCGTTCTGGCTTGAACAAGGGTGATAATACAAAACTATGCGCTTTGATGATCGATTCCTGGATGACATCCGCGCCCGTCTGAATATTTCAGATGTGGTGGGACGGCGTGTGACGTGGGATCGGAAGAAATCGCAGCCCTCCAAGGGTGACTATTGGGCCTGCTGCCCGTTTCACAATGAAAAATCACCCAGCTTTCATGCGGATGACAGGCGCGGGCGCTACCATTGTTTCGGTTGTGGGGCATCGGGTGATATTTTTAAGTTCTTAGGCGAGACGGAAGGTGTTGCGTTTCCCGAAGCCGTTGAACGTCTGGCAAGCGAAGCGGGTATTGCTTTGCCGGAACGCAACCCGGAAGCTGAAAAACGTGCTGAACGGCGCGGCTCTCTTTACGAAGTTATGGATTTGGCGAATGGCTTCTTCCAGCAAAGCCTGCAATCTGCTGAGGGTGCCGAAGCACGTAGATATTTGCGAGATCGCGGCCTTTCTCCTGCCATTCAGCAGGAATTCGGTATCGGATATGCACAAGATAGCCGGAATGCTCTGAAGCAATTTCTTGGGTCCAAAGGTGTGACGCAGGAAGACATGGTTGAAGCCGGACTGTTGATTGCCGGCCCAGATATTGCCGTTTCCTATGACCGGTTTCGCAATCGGGTGATGTTTCCAATTGCTGATGCACGGGGCCGTGTCATTGCATTTGGCGGCAGGGCGCTGTCCGCTGATGTGCCAGCGAAATACTTGAATTCGCCTGAAACGCCGCTCTTTTCGAAAAGCTTCGTTCTCTATAATCATCATCGGGCCCGCGAACCTGTTCATCATGGTGCGCCGTTGCTGGTGGTTGAAGGCTATATGGATGTCATTGCCTGTGCTGCGCACGGGTTGACGGGTGCTGTCGCGCCGTTGGGCACAGCGCTGACAGAAGAGCAGATGCAACTCTTGTGGCGCATGAATGACAGCCCGGTTCTGTGTTTTGATGGAGATAGTGCTGGTTTCAAAGCTGCTGGTAGGTCTGCTGATTTGGCATTGGCGCAGTTGAAACCGGGGAAAACCACACGATTTGTGCTCCTGCCAGATGGTCAGGACCCTGATGATTTGCTGCGTAATTCTGGTCGTGATGCGATGGATAATTTCATTCGCACGGCAAAACCTCTGAGCGACATGGTTTGGAGTCGTGAAACGGAAAACGGTGTGTTTGATACGCCGGAGCGCCGTGCGGAATTAGAAGAACGTATGCGTGGCCTGACCCGCATAATGACGAATGACACCATTCGCAGGCACTACGAGCAAGAGTTTCGTGAACGGCTTCAGGCGTTTTTCGGCGGATCAAGCGGTCAGAGCAATGCGCGCAAAACTGGCGGTTTTACCGGAAAAGGAAATGCAGGGCGTGGCAAAAGCCGCCATTCCGGGTTTTCCGTCAGCCGCAGCCTGTCGCAAAGTCCATTGGTATCCAGCTTTTCAGCAAACAATACGATTGCAAATATTTCGCCACGCAATGCCGTATTGTTGATGACAATGATCAACCATCCAATTTTGCTGGACCGGCATGATGAAGCGTTTTCAGCCCTACAATTTGAGCAAGGGGAGTTAAACCGCTTACATCAAGCGTTAGTCGGCATCCTAGCAGAAGATCCAGAGCAAACACCAGCTGCGATCAAGGATGCGCTGATGCGACGTGGTTATGAATCAATTGTCACAAAGTTAGAGCACACTCTTGCTGCTTGTCGGCTGTGGCAAACGCGTGAGCAGGCAGACCCGATTGATGCGGAAGAGGGCTGGAAGCAGGCATTGGCCTTACATGAAAAGGGCGCTGTGCTGCGTGAAGAATTGCGTGCAGCGGAACGTGCAATGGGTGAGGAAGCGACAGAGTCAAACTTTGCGCGCTTGGTCGAGATCCAACAGGATCTGGAAAGCACAGAGCATATTCAGGCTTTGATCGAAGGGTTTGGTGCTTTGTCAGGCCAATAAAAAGGCCGCGCAAATAGCGCGACCTATTGGGTATATGATAACATTCGACTCTACATTTTTGCAGTGATGAATTGTCCCGGTTTGATTTCCAATTCTGGAACTATGGTTTGAGCCTTGTTGCCTTCCATTTTCAAATCAAACTGATAGCGTCCGGCACCTAAAGGCATTGGCCCCCAACGGTTTGTCATCTTGGCTTCTGAGCCTGTATCAAGATTTTTCGCGGTGATTGAAAACTTGCCTTCAATCTTGGTCTCGAAAGTGATGCCAGAGGTCAATTTGGGATCAGTAAAGCCCGTTTCCGCCACGGTGACTTTGCCAAATTGTGCTTCGCGGTGTCCGTGTTCTGTCAAGCGTAGAGCTACATCATAATCGCCGGGCGCTAGGAACAAGGGGCCTTCGGTATCGGTTTTCGTTGTGTTGCCGTCGGTGCCCGTAAAGATAATGTCATAGACTTTCTCACCCCAAGCATCATTCCATTGCACATTGACACCTTGATCAAGTGGGTACTGCGTGAGGCTGCCACCATCAAGCTTCACTGTGCCGAGATTTGCCTCGGTATGGTCGTGCTCTGATTGGCGCATCAAAAGTGTGTAGGAACCTGCGGGAACAGGAACTGCGTCCCATACTGAATACCAAGCCGTGGCATCGCGGCTTCGAAATGTTTTCTTGATTTTTGATCCGGCTGGAATGAGCTGCCAGTAATAGGGGCGATCAGTTTCTGCAGGTGGGACGAGTTGAATGCCTGTATCGATAACTGCCTCAGTTACCTCGCCTGAATTGACAGTAATTATTTCTGGCAGGTTTACCTCGTGCGCACCATGTTCAACATGGCGCCAGGCAAGCTGGTAGTCACCAGCCATTGTTGAGATTTCATCGTCACTGGTTTTGACAACTTCTTCGCCGGTCTCCGGATCGAGAATTTTCCAGTATTTTGGCTCCGTCACCCAGTCAGCTAGTTTCAGCTTAATTGTGCCGGGACCCGCGATCTGGATGGTGATGGTCGTGCTGTTATCGTCGACCTTTGGAGCTTCTACTTCCGGCACTGCTGCTTTGATAGGTTCAGCTGACTTGATGCTCTCTGTCACAGTCGCAAGTGCCGTTTTTAGATCACCCAAATTATCAGCAGTGAAGTATTCACCTCGGCCTTTTTCAGCAACGCACTGAAGTTGTGTTTTTGTTTTAAGGTCAACGGCATAGCCGATAACGTGAATATTTAGTTTCGCCTGCGATTGCGCAAGAGATTCGGCAACAGCACAGGGGTCGCCTTCGCATGTTTCTATGCCATCACTGACCAGAACAATTGTTGTCGGATCCTCAATGCCTGTCAGTTTCTCGCCAGCAAGTTGAAGCGAATCCGAGATCGGAGTCTTTCCACGAGGCTGCAGCGAACCAATGCGAGCTGCAATCTTTGAGCCGCCGCCGGGAACGGCCTCCTGAACAACTTCAATGTCTCCACAGTCGCCCTTTTTTCGGTGACCGTAGGCAATCAGGCCGGCAGAAATATTCTCAGGTAGGGCACCAAGAAGTTCCCCCATCGCATCCCGAGCAGCGACAATTTTCATCTGTTTGTCCGGCAGTCTGCCCCACATCGATCCAGATGCATCCAGGATAAACATGGAGGTGGATTGTGCCAATGCGCTCGTCGCCATGGTAGGCGCGAGGAGCAGACTTGCTGCCATCGCAATTGATTTTAGATGTTTCATGAGGTTCTCCTAACCTATGTATTCGAGGTTCTGCAGGCATGGTCCACCTGCGAAATTTCAATATTTGCTGTGAAGGCCGCCAAACCATGGGTTTAAAACATCAAAGTTTAGTGGCTTGAATTCGCTCAACTCTGCGCTCGCAGGGGTAACGCCGCCATTTACGAACACCTGATGGTCGGTTTCTGTTGGCAGTTTTTCAGCTGGAATTTGAGGAAAATAGACAGCGCCTGCAGCAGTGATTGGCCAGTCACCTTCAAATCGTCCTTCAAATTCATGTCTGCTTGGCGCAGATGAATCGCTGGGTTTTAGAGCAATGAGAAATTCTTGATTGAACAAAGTGGAAATCAGCAATCCGCCGGTGGCGACATGCGTTTCCCGTTTTTTTCGACCGCCATCGGACAGTCCCCAAAATTCAATCAACTCTTTTGGGTTTTCATCCAAGGCAAGTTCAATAGCCAATACAGTTGGCGCATTGTCTATAATTTCGCCGGGTGATTTATCATTGCCTTTTGCAACTTGCTCAGACAGTTCTTTTAAATAGTACTTGGTCTGCTCTTCTTCTGCGACATGTCCTTTGACTGAAAACCGGCCATCAATCAGATTTTCCAGTTTGCAGTATGGGGCAGGACCATTTTCTGGTGCGGGCGGTGTCCACGAACATGGCACGACACCTTCGTAACGCACAACGCCGTCGCCATGAATTGAGCCATCATCCTCAATCGAGATTGAGCCCCAAAGACCCATCACAATGTTGGAAAGTGATTCTTTTTCCTGCTCAACTGCCACCAAACCGCCGAAGCTATGCGTATCAGCGTTTTTTCCGGCTGCATGAATCAGACCGTTAAGAACGGCAAGTAAACCAAAAATTAAGCTTATTGTTAGCAATGCAAAACGCATAATTATGGGCCCCCAATTATTTATACTGGGGTGTTTTGTCGCATATTTGTTTGAATATTTAATTTAATTGCATTGAAAACAAATTGTTATTCGGGTTGGTAACCAAATGAATAATGTATTTTCTTTTGAACTGATGATGATGTAGCTTAATTACACTGTTTACGTTTTTTTTGTTTGAAAAATCCCTTGCGTTTCTTTTTACTTGTGGTGTTTTCACGCTTCTTTTTGCAAGCATGTGAAACTCAAAAGCTAATTCTGGGCATTTGAATGGAAAAGTGATTCGTTTGAATCAATGATTCTTCTTGAATGTTTCACTGATTCGCTGCAATTAGCCGAAGCTCTATTCGAAATGTGAACCATGGAAATTTAGTTGATTCAGGTTAACTCGCAAAATTTGTGTGCAAAGCCTTCAAAACGCTAGCTTTCAACCTATCTTCTATGAACGTCGAAAGAGCGATAAAATTTAGTCGTATGTCGACAAATAATTATAGGGTTAATCCGGGATTAACGCGGAAAACCTAAAACAGGCGTTGGAGGAACTTGGTCGCTGGGCAAACTAGCAATCATTCCTTTTGTATAAGTGCCGAGGAATGCGTCAACTGGTCGAGTTGCAAGGGCTTGCAACTGATTTGGGAAGTTGGCTCAAAACTCCGGCATGTGAGTTAGAGATCTGTGGAGTGTAATCATTCCAAACAAATGCGCCGACTTGATCGATCGTTGGCGATGTTTTGGTTTTGATAGGTTCCACTAGATGTATCCGAGCCGCCGAATGATATTGGCAGAAGCCAGTACGGCGCTCCGTTTGGAGAGTGTGTATGTCCTTGGCAGGAAAAACAGCAGAAACAAGCCCAACAAAAACAGCGCCGCCAGCAACAGCTGCCGCGGGCGAGGGTTCAGACGGTCCTTTGCTGGATCTGAACAATGCTGCTGTAAAGAAGATGATCAAGCTCGCTAAGAAGCGCGGCTACGTCACCTATGAAGAATTGAACGCTGTTCTGCCATCTGCAGAAGTTACCTCCGAGCAGATTGAAGATACCATGTCGATGCTGTCCGATATGGGCATCAATGTGGTTGAGCAAGAAGAAGTTGAAGAAGCGGAAGAACCTGCAAGCGGCGGCGAAGTTGCGCCAGCTGACGATAGCAACAAGTCCGTAGCCAAAGCGACGACGGCCAAAGAACCTACCGACCGCACCGATGATCCTGTGCGTATGTATTTGCGTGAGATGGGCTCTGTTGAGCTGCTGTCCCGCGAAGGCGAGATTGCAATTGCCAAGCGCATCGAGGCTGGCCGCGAGGCTATGATAGCTGGCCTTTGCGAAAGCCCACTAACATTCCAGGCGATTATCATCTGGCGCGATGAGTTGGCTGAAGGCAATATTCTGCTGCGTGATATTATCGATCTGGAAGCCACTTATGCTGGCCCGGATGCGAAGAAGCTGCAGGAAGATCACAGCGCTAAAACACCGGAAGAACGCAAGGCTGAAGAAGAGCGTAAAGCAGCTGCAGTCAAAGAAGCTGAAGATCGCGCGGCAGAAGAAGATGAAGATGAAGAAGATGAGGGTAACCTCTCTCTTGCTGCCATGGAAGCTGAACTGAGGCCACAGGTCGTTGAGTTGTTCGACAAGATTGCCGGCACTTATCAGGAAATGCGCAAGCTTCATGATAAGTCTGTTGATTTGCAGTTGAACAACAAAGCCCTGTCTGATGATGAACAACAGTTCCATGAACAGCTCACCGTGGCTGTTATCGAAGATGTAAAATCCTTGGCACTCAATAATAACCGTATTGAGAGCCTTGTTGAGCAGCTCTACGATATCAACAAGCAGCTCATTGCGCGCGAAGGTCGCTTGATGCGTCTTGCTGTGAGCTATCGTGTGAAACGTGAAGATTTTCTGTCTGAATACCAAGGACGTGAGCTGGACCCGAACTGGGTTGAGCATATCTCTGGCCTTAAAGGTAAAGCATGGCAGGCTTTTGCGGACAAGGAAGAGGGCACTATTGGCCGTCTTCGGGCTGAAATTCAGGAATTGGCAACTGTTACTGGTCTCGATATTGGCGAGTATCGCCGCATCGTGTCAGGCGTGCAAAAGGGCGAGCGCGAAGCGGCCCTTGCCAAGAAAGAAATGGTTGAAGCCAACCTTCGTCTCGTGATCTCGCTTGCCAAGAAATACACTAACCGTGGCTTGCAATTCCTCGACCTCATTCAGGAAGGAAATATCGGCCTCATGAAGGCGGTTGATAAGTTTGAGTATCGCCGTGGTTATAAATTCTCCACCTACGCGACATGGTGGATTCGTCAAGCGATCACCCGTTCCATCGCCGATCAGGCCCGCACCATCCGTATTCCTGTGCACATGATCGAGACGATCAACAAAATCGTGCGGACTTCGCGCCAGATGCTTCACGAGATTGGCCGAGAGCCAACCCCGGAAGAGTTGGCTGAAAAGCTGCAAATGCCGCTTGAAAAGGTGCGCAAGGTTCTGAAAATCGCCAAAGAGCCGATTTCTTTGGAAACACCAATCGGTGACGAAGAAGACAGCCACCTTGGCGATTTCATCGAAGATAAAAACGCGATCCTGCCTATCGATGCTGCGATCCAGTCCAATCTTCGTGAAACAACAACACGCGTTTTGGCATCTCTTACACCACGTGAAGAGCGTGTGTTGCGTATGCGCTTTGGTATCGGCATGAACACCGATCACACTTTGGAAGAAGTTGGCCAGCAGTTCAGCGTGACCCGCGAGCGTATTCGTCAGATCGAGGCGAAAGCACTGCGCAAACTGAAACACCCAAGCCGCTCCCGCAAATTGCGGAGCTTCCTGGACAGCTAGGCTGGCGCTTCGGTGTTACAAATGAGATCAAAATTGAAAACCCGCATTGCCGAATGGCCATGCGGGTTTTTTGTTGACGATTGTTGCTGTCGTTTGGACGGTATGTGAATGGCAGACCCATATTTCCAATTCACGAAATTGCTTGAACGCAGCCAGTGGTATGAACCGGCAAAGCTGAAAGCCCTGCAGGACAAGGGCCTTACACGAATGCTTGTGCATGCCTGGCAACAAGCACCGGCCTATCGCGAGCGCCTTGCGCCCTTGTTTGAAAAAAGTGACGTGCCGGATTTATCCCGCTGGCAAGAGGTCCCCATTCTCACACGCAAGGAAGCACAGGCGAACTCTTCACAATACTATGCCAGGCAGGTCCCAGAGCAGGCTGGAGAGACATTTGAACAACAAACCTCTGGTTCGACAGGAATGCCGTTTAAACACCGCAATAGTGGGTTACAGGCAGTAGCCAACCAAGCGACTGTTGGCCGCAATTTTGATTGGTATAATATCAATCCCAACCAGAGTTGCGCCATTCTTGCAGCGTCGAAAACCAAAACTTATGAATTCCCGAATGGTGGGTGCGAAAAGGAGTGGCAACGGGGGTATCCCAATGGAGTAGGGCATTGGCTCAATCACAAAACCACAAACAGCGCTCAGAAATTGGATTGGCTAAGCCGAACCCCCACAACATATTTTGCCTCTACGCCCAATACCGCACTCGGCGTGGTACTTGAATGCAACAAGACAAACACTCGGCCCCCACGATATGACGCACTGTTGTTGGGCAGCGAGGTCCTGACCGAACGCACAGCCAATCTTTTGCGCTCGACACTTAGCGACAAGATCATCAATTTATACGGAAGCGAAGAATGTGGCCGGATGGCCGGAAGTTGCTCCGAGTTCAACAATCTGCATGTCTATGAAGAGATTTGTCTTCTCGAATTGTTGGACGAACAGGATCAGCCAGTGGGGTTTGGTCAAACAGGTCGGGTGGTCGTCACGTCGTTCTATAATTTTGCGATGCCGCTCATTCGGTACGCAATCGGAGACTACGCAACCTACACAGCTGAAAGGTGTGGCTGTGGCCGATCCAGCAGAGCGTTTTCGAAGGTCGATGGTCGCGAACGCAATCTGTTTAAGTTTGTCGACGGAAGCACCTTTTGGCCTTCGCTGCGAATTGAAGAGTTTCAGGCGATCGTCCCATTTCAGCAATGGCAGTTAACGCAGGATAAACCGGATCATATAGTCGCAAGTTTGGTTGTGTCCGACCATCACATCAAGTTTGATCGCATCCTGTTTCAGAACCTGATGCGCAAGGCGCTTCATCCCGATTTAAACGTCAGCTTTGAGTTTGTAAGCGAAATTCCGAGAACCAAAAGCGGGAAATATGAAGAATTCCGTTCGTTGATCTAACTTGGAAGTTTATGCCTAGACACACAGGCTCTAAGGACCGGATGGAATGTCTGCGCCAACCAGTTTCACATTAAGATCAAAAAGATCATCTTCAGCTGGTGTGTCTGGATCATCTTCACGATGGCGTCGGATCAGGCTTTTATCATCGCCAAGATAGAACCTAACACCGCCCCATATTGCACGGTGGCTATCTTCGCCAAGGCGACCTTCCGCGAAGAGTGACACGCCACTGGCAAATACTTGCTGATCCAGTTGGTATTCAACGCCCAAAGCAAGCGAGTGATTGTCCGCTGTGTAGCGGTGTCCAACCGATAATTGTAGATTATCGTTCAGATAGTAGGAAATATCAGAGAATGCGAAAAAATCATCGTCTGGCTCAACAAAGCCAGCACCTGCATCGATGAACTCGGCACCGACAATGGCTTTAGCAGTCCATTGACCCCAATAGTACTCGCCCTCAACGCCTATGCGGGAAATTGAGCCATCAATGTCTTCGCGGTGAGTATATCCACCATACAGGCCCAAAAGACCGATGGTTGGGTCACGCCAAAATAAGTGGCCGCCGCCGCCGCCAACAAAGTCACCGTCCCTGACGCCCAGAATTGCATCACCTTGGAAACCATATCGCAGCCCAAATGGGACAGCGAAAGCCGCCGACAACGCGCCGAAACCTTCTTCGCCGAACTCACCACCCAAAAGCGCAATTTTTCCATTCAAACCGGATACGGCTGGAATTACAGTTGGTTCTGTCGGAACGCCCTCAAGATAAAGGTCGGCTCCAAAGGCAGAAGCGCTTTGTAGAACTCCAGAAACCAATGCTGTTGTCAGCAATAATTCGCGTTTAGTCATAGGGAATCTCGATTTTGCGGTTCGGATGCATTATTCACCAATAGTCAATTTGCCAATGCAAGTAAACGCCCGCGGTCTTTAGTAGAGCCTCTTTTGCGCTAAAGCCCACTGTTTCTGGTTATTTGGATTGGTAAATAAGAGCGTTGGCCGCATAGATGGATTCAATTTATTCGATAGATCGAATCTGATATGCTTGATGACCCATTTTGAAAAATTAAGATTCTACAACGGTTTGAATCGGTAGTTTTACAAAGTGATTCAAACTAGGCGGCAAAGCGTGTGGCAGTATCGCCCGGATGCCATTGCGGGTATTTGTCCATAATTGCGAGGAAACGATCTGACGTGATGAAGGTCTCAAGGGCCGAGCGTAGGGCCGGCCATTCCTGAGCATCAAACCAAGTGCGATCTACGTTTGCGAATTGGCGCACAAAGGGCAGGATCGCAAGGTCGGCGAGAGAGAGACGCTTGCCAAAAAGGAAACCGTCATTCGCGGCCAAACGCTTGTCCAGTTTGCTTAAAAACGCGGACGCAGTTTTCCGTTGCTCGTTGGTATCCACATCTTCATAGCGGTTGGCATATTTGTAACGATCAAGGGCCGATTTAAACGGCCCATCACTTTCTGTAATAAGCGCCAGCATGTCCTCCAACGAACCAGATGTGGGTGTCAGCAAATGCTCCGGGTCATGTTGGTTCAGCACATGCAACATTACATCCAGGCTTTCATCAACCACCGTTTCGTCTGGCAAAATCAGCACAGGCACGGTGCCTTTGGGCGATGCGGCCAGCATGCTGTCTGGCTTGTCGCGCAACACGACTTCCCGCAGCTCCACCTCAAACCCCGCAGAAGCAATGGCAAGCCGCCCGCGTATGGCGTAGGGGCAGCGCCGGAACGAATAGAGAATGGGTATGTTGGATGCGTTCAAGGTCATCTGGAATACATAGACCAGCCGGGATGCGCCTTAAAGGCCTGACTAAAGAACAATTGGCTCCAATGGCACAGCAAGCCGTGCCAATCTAAAGCGGTATGCTTTGCGCATGGTTGAACACATTATCCGGATCGTATTTGCGTTTCACTTCTTGAAGCCGCGCGAAATTATCGCCCCAGTATGCCTGTTGCCAGTTTTTAAGGTTCAGGTCTGGATAGTTCACGTATTTTCCGCCTGTGGTGAAAGGTTCGAATGCGCGCGCTGTATCCTTGATCACAGCGCGGCGGGATGTATGTTCTTCCGGCCCTAAAAATTCAGCTAAATATTGTATCAGGAAAGCTGACCGCCGATGGGGATATGCTGTTTCTGACGGTTCAACATCGTTTACTGCCCCGAGCATCGGCTCAATGATAATTTTGATCGAACCCGGGGGGTGTCGCAACATAGTCGCTACAATATCTGCTGCGCCCTGCGCTGAAATTCCACCTTTCAGATAATCCGAATTCCCCACAAAGCTGTCGCTCACGTACTCATGAAGTTTATGTAACTTTGGTATCATTGCTTCCATGGGACCAGTTGTTACGTAGTTGGGATGTATTGGATCTGGATCCTGCATGACAAGCTGCAACTGCTTCATCAGCTTGCCACGATCGGGTTCAGAAGAAATTCCGGTCAAAATGACAAGGAATTTGCCATTGGGATAAAGTGTGAAATCGAGATGCGTAGTTGTGTGTCGCGGCGCGCGCTGCGACCAAATTGGCCAGATCTCGAGGATCGCAGCCATGCGTTCAGGTGTCACTGTATCAACAATGACAATTGCATGTTGGGTTGTCGTTCTTACGGCGTTGAAAACAAACCGCGCGGCAACACCAAGGTTCCCTCCACCTCCGCCTTTGCAGGCCCAAAACAAATCGGCGTGTTCATTTGCACTGGCGACGAGCAGATTCCCAGACG
This sequence comes from Hyphomicrobiales bacterium, assembly GCA_045107035.1. Taxonomy (GTDB): domain Bacteria; phylum Pseudomonadota; class Alphaproteobacteria; order Rhizobiales. The sequence goes on along the minus strand of JBGCFS010000117.1, from coordinate 6,382 downwards.
CATCAACCAACTCGACAGATTCCAAGCGATCACACAGCAATCCGTACTGTCGTGACAAGTATCCGACACCGCCACCTAGCGTTATACCGGCAAGACCGACATTTGGATGGACACCCCCCGGCAGCGTCAAATTCATGGGGGCAAGTGCCGCATACGCTTCGTGAAGTGTAACGCCTGCATCGACAGACACGCGCGCGGTTGAAGGATCGATCTCGATGCCCTTCATTGAACGGACGTCCAAAACAGCCTGTTCATGCTGCGAAAAGCCGGCAAAGCAATGCCCACCTGATCTAACAGAAAATGGCGTGCCAGATTGGGTCAAGGCTTGAATAGAATTGCGCACATCTTCCGCTGATTTGCACATAATACGAGTATTTGGAGTTTTTTGTAGCTGTTGGTTGTAAGATATCGATAGCTGTGATGCGTTTGGTTCGTGGCGTTTGATTGTTTGAACCGTGTAAAAGCGTTGCGATAAGCTCTTTGTGGATTCTTGCTCTAAAGAGTTAGCCATTCCAATTTTGGTCTGACTAAACAATGCGGTGCCTCCAGCCGCCAGTTTTATTAAATGTCGCCTGTTAAACACTTTTCCGCACCATTCGCTTTAGGCCTATGTCTTGCAATAGTTTAGATTCATAGATAATGATAAAATTAAGAATTTACTAATGCGTGTTTTCTGCAGATTAATGTGTTGGAAATTTTATGTTTGGAAAGATTACATCATCATTGGCGACTATTGCTCTTGTTGGGACTTTTAGCTTGCCGATGACAACTCTGAGTTTCGCAACGGGGCCATCAAGTCAGACATGTGATATGGCGAGTTTCTCCAACGTGTTTACAAGCTCATTGCAGGTTATTGTTGCTGAAGGTGATACAGTATCGGTTACTTGGGATGCTTCTCCTCCAACAACACCGCCAACTTTTTTTGGCGTAGGACAAAGTGGAAACCTTTCTGCCGGTCTTAATACGTTTGTGATTGGCGCCGGGCAGGCAGGAACGTGGTTTTTCGGTGACCGATCCTTCACTGGATCATTGTCACTTTCCTGCGCGGTTCAAAGTGCGTCAATACCAGAAGACGTCTCCTCCGCTGGTTCCTCTGCTATGGCGAGTGCTGCAGCACGTGTGTTCTCTGAAGGTGTGCACACAACTGTTGCCGGCCGTTTCAATGGCGGCGGACAATTCTCCGGCGGCGCTTCGGGTAGCAATGTTTCCGGCTATGCCAGCACGTCTGCCATGAAACAGCCGCAGGTTCTGATGGCTTATGGCGAAGATGGGCAAGCTGTCAGCATGGAATATCGCGAGCAATCCGCATGGAATGCATGGATCCGCGGTGAGGCAACAGGTTTTGCGGACGGTGGCGACACCGTTCTAGATGGCTGGTCAGTGGTTATGTCCGGCGGTTTTGATTATCGCCTTGCAGAAAACGTTATCATTGGTTTGCTGTTTGGCTATGAAAGTGCCGAACTGGACTTCGATGCTGATGCAAGCTCGTTTGAAGGGCAGGGCCCAACGCTGGGTGTCTATGCTGGCTATCAGATTGCGGAAGGTCTCATCTTCGACATTACAGTTGCCCACTCTTGGCTCGACTATGACATTAAGAGTGGCACAGCAACGGGCGAGTTTGATGCGTCCCGCTGGCTCTTTGCAGCCAACCTTGTTGGTACGATCCACGTGAATGACCGGGTTACGATTGAGCCGGGTGTACGCATTGTCTATGCCATAGAAGATCAGGATGCGTTCACTTTGAGTGATACGACCGCTGTTGCATCGAAAACGGTGAACTCAGGTTCAGCGTCCTTCGGACCAACCATCTACTATGCGCTTGCTGGCGATATGCCAGAGGGCAGCAAGGTTTGGATATCGGCTAAAGGGAACTACGACTTTTCTGATCAAGATGTAACCAGCTCGACACTGCCTGATTTTGATGGCGTCTTCTCCGCACGCTTCGGGGCTGGTTTCCAAACCTATATATTTGATACTGCCAAACTGGATTTATCCGGTGAGGTATCAGGAGTGGGTTCAGATGAGTACACGGCCTATTCCGGCCAAGTAAAAATCATTGTTCCTCTCGGCGGTCACTAGCTGACAGGCTACCGATTGAGTTTCTTAAAGACCCGGCCATGTGCCGGGTTTTTTGTCTCTTACTGCTCTTCAGGCAATTGGCCTACCAACAAGGTGTAAAGCCAGAACGCTGGTTCCGGGTCTGATGCAACAAATTCCTCAAGTTTCTCGAGAGCAAAATTTGCCATAGTAGTTTGGGCGCCCGGAACTCGTTGGCCAAACATCTCCGCAACCCGAAGCGCCTCGGTTCCCTTATAGCCAGGCGGTTTTGCCAATATTGAATTCCAAAAGAAGTGGCGCTGGTTGTGCAAGGCATAATAAATTCGGTTCTTAAATTACAAAAATGTAATGACAGTAATTGCTGTCACTATATGCCGATGTCAATACGGCCAGTACAAATAGGACATGAAAGATAAAACCTTCCAAATGCGCGTGTCAGAAGAATTTCTGAAGAAAATCGATGATTGGCGACGTCAGCAACCCGAGATTCCTTCGCGCTCAGAAGCCATTCGGATACTTGTGGATGAAGCCCTGAACAAATAACTTGTTCGCTAATTGGGCCCTTCGGTCTGGACGATGGTTCTTTGCATTCCCTTACAGGGGGGGATGCAAGCCCGCTCCATAAGTGACTTTTCCATCAAAATAAGTATATTTGACAATAAATCGGGATTGTTCTGTGTCGACCATGTTTAACGATGCAGATGGGAGGATCATATGCGGCGTATTTCTTCAAAAATATTTGCACAGTTTCATTTGAAATACGTGGCTTTGCTGTTGGCGATTTTGCTGACCAGTGGTCAACCTGCTGTTGGGTTTGATGTGTGCCAGACCTACGGACATGAATCGGCCGCCCAGCAGAACAAAAATATTGAAAACGGATGTGGTTTTTCGGGCCTGCGTTGGCACACCGATAGCGGTGCCCACGAAGCCTACTGCAAAATATTCGGTGCAACCATTTCGCAACAAGAGCTGTTGTCTCGCCAGGCATTGTTAGCGCCTTGCCTTGCTGCTGCAGCACCTGCTGACGAGGACGCAGATGCGCTTCCGGCCGATGAGGATGCAGATGCGTTTCAGGCTGATGAAGACGCAGATGCAGTGCCAGAGCCGCAGGACGAGCAGGTTGCACAGCAATGCCTGAAATCTGAGATCGCTGCCGGACAAGGTCGAACCACGCAGGCAGCTCGCGGTGCTGCAAGAGATGATTTGGGCCTGCCTCGTGCGCAGATGATCAATCAAGGTTACAACCAATGCCAGTTCAACGATCTTGGTTGTACTGGAAACAATGGTGCACGTACCTGCTATCTGTCAGTGAATTGTTGTAAATAAATTATCAGGAAACTATTCCTATTTACAAATTCATCCCTATATACATGTTACCTCGCTGGATTGGGTCGCATGGGGGCCGTCCTTATGCCAAGCCAGAGGGGCGGTGTTTTGAGGGGTGGGGGTAACGCATCCATGGCTCAAAACCCATAATCGATACGGCGGCGATACTGGCGTTGCAGAGATGTAGCGTGACAGGGCCGAGCCGGAGGCCGGGAGGAAACGCCCGTCTTCTAAAACAAGCTGCGTATCTGCCGTGCTGGAAAACCATAGGCCCGCCTTCGTGGCGTGGTTTGCAGGTTTCAGCCAATTAAATGCGGTTAAAGTCGTGTTTGGCAGGTGCTGAATGTTTCAAGGTCTGGCGCTTGCGGTGTGTTTGCACCGGGGCGCTGGAAACCGGTTGCAGGTATTGTTTGTCAGGCTAGCTAGGAACGGCCCAATAAACCCCTATGTGGCGGGCCCTACGGCAACATTTTGCACATTTGATGCAAAGGTCGGTTATGGCGTCACAACCGGGCGGGGCCACGTTGGCTTTGCACTTATAAAACTACTCACAGAGCGAGGCTCACAACGCCCCGCCGCCCAAGCCTTTGCGCCTCAGATACACTGAAGCGCACCAAGGCAAGCCGTTTGCGCAAACCTTCGATGGCAATCGCCATGCGGGGCGCTTTTGCGTGTCTGGGAGAATTTGTGCACGTTTGGCCGGGACAAGCTCAGGCAGGCCAAACCGGGGTAGTTTGCGGCTGGGGGCGCAATACTACCCCAAGCAAAAAATTTGTCCTACAAGTGGTTCGTAAATCAAACTGTCCATTTTTCTGTCGTGGGTTACGTTATCGGACAGCTTTGTATGTGACCACCAAACATTCCTTTAAAGGACATGGCCAATGTCGGCTTGGAGCCCTTGCTAACTGCTGGAGCGCGTACCGTGACCTGATGATTCTTGCCGGTTTCGTGCCACCGAGGCCCAAGGTTGCCAGTTGAAAACTACGCCTATAGCATCAGACTTTGATAAAAATGGGAAACGACATGTTTGAAGTTGGGGCGACTGCTACGAATCCGAGGACAGGATCGAACTGGGAACTACGCGAGCTATCAGACACGAATTTCGTGTTACGGTATTCTATTCCCACAGGAAGCACAAAACCGGAAGTTGCGGAGCATTATCATGTTGGCTGGCACGAAGAATTTCATGTGCAAAGTGGACAAGGCATCTACAAATTGGGTGGCACAGAAATGACCGTATCGGCCGGAGAAACCATTGTAATGCCAGAGAAAATTAAGCATGTACATCCCTTCAGCACCGGCACTGAACCGATGGTTGTTGACCAACATGCAACGGTTTCGAACCCTTCACCGAATGCAATAAGAGAAACTCTTGGGTTCTTTTTTACAATGTTTGAATGGGAAGCCGACGGGCGCATTAAGCTCGACAAGGTCGGTTTGCCAAGGCACCCGATGAAGTTTGCGCTTGCGGGGCGTATTCTTGGGCGTGCTGGTGGATACGATGCCCGCATACCCAAGCCGTTTGCTGATTTTGGCGGCGCTACGCTCGGGCGGCTGTCTGAACTCCTTGGATACAGCATCATCGACCCGAAATGGCGCTAATCGGCAACGGAAGATTCGTCCCGCAAAGCAGACCTTAAGGTAGTATTTCGCCCCCAGCCGCAAACTGCTCCAAACCCGCTGCAGTGCCAGGTTCAATAAAGTCGTCACTTTGCATCACGTCTTGAGTTTTCAGGCGCGGAGTGGACAGATAAGGTGTGGTGAACAAAAAGGCGTTGGAACCATGCAAACGATTCTTACACTTTCAACTTTTGGAAACGGTCTTTACGAGTTCACCGACAAGGTGGCAGATTTTGTAAATTCTGCGGGGGTAAACTCCGGCTTGCTCACAGTCTTTTGCCAACACACATCTTGTTCGCTGACCATTCAGGAAAACGCAGACCCAGATGTACAGGTGGATTTGCAAAACTTCTTTGCGCGGCTGGTGCCCAATAGCGATGATCCCTCTATGAGCTGGATGATCCACACATATGAAGGTCCGGATGATATGCCGGCGCACATCAAGACGGCGCTCACGCAAACGCATTTGTCCGTTCCGGTTATGAATGGCGCTATGGCGCTGGGCACGTGGCAGGGCATTTATTTATTTGAACACCGGGCGCAACGGCATCAGCGCAAAATTGTGCTGCACATTTCGGGCGATTAGCAGGGGATTGATTATGGCTGACGATAATATTGAGCCGCGTGGCACACTGACAGTGCGCACCATGGCCATGCCGGCCGACACCAATGCCAATGGCGATATTTTTGGTGGCTGGGTTATGTCGCGAATGGATCAGGCAGGTGGAATCGCTGGCGTTGAACGCGCCATGGGCCGTGTTGTGACCATTGCAGTGGATAGCATGACCTTTATTCAGCCGGTCAAGGTTGGGGATGTGCTGTGCGTTTATTGCGACATTGAAAAGGTCGGCCGAACATCCATGAAAATTCATGTGGAAGCGTTTGCCAAACGCTTTCTAACCGGAGAGCGGAACAAGGTCACGGATGCCATCTTCACCTTTGTCGCCATTGATGAAGAGGGCCTTCCGCGGCCTGTGCCAGAGTTAAATGAAGCGCAGTAGGCTATTTGCCAATAAGAGCCTTGCGCGTTTCGTTGGCAAATGTTGCTGACAGCGGTTTCAAACCATCTGGCCGTACTGCTGCTGTTGCAACTGCTGAAACTATGAGCCCAACCGGTATTCCATTGATGCTGGATTTGTTTGGTCCGCCTGCTTTGGGAGCCGCCAAAATGTCGGCCTGTGCAAGAATGGTTGTACCATCCCTGGCTGTCACAATGGCCTTGCCGGCAAGACGTCCGCGATAAAGGTCCATGCCGGTTGTGACCGTGCTTGGAATGTCCACATAGGTAATGCGCACCATTAAAGGGTAGGCATGGGGGTCCGAGGGGCGCAACCTGTCTTTCAAGCGTGCTTGCAGCGCTGCTTTTACAGCGGGCGCA
>JBGCFS010000116.1:0-5788 GCA_045107035.1 Hyphomicrobiales bacterium | reverse complement strand
AGGCTTGCCACTGGAAGCCATGACTCCGGTCTGGCGTGTGCTGGATGAAAAAGCACCGACTTTGAAAAAGCTGACGGACACCCAACGCGCCGCAATTGCGAAAATGCGTGAAAAAGAAAACTTGGACGGCAGGGGCTAAAGTCCAGAGAAAGGTTATTTTTTCTCTATCCAACGTCCTATTCTGGTGGAAACGTAACGAATATTGACAATATCTAAATAACCACAAAATGAATCTGACCGAGCTATATGCAATACAATTTCTCTCTCTAAATTTTTTTTACAGTAAATATCAAATATAAAATAAGGGCTATAAATTCGATAAACTTTTTTGCTTAACCCGAAAAAATTATTAAATTTATTAAAAAAAACATCCACTTTATTAATATTAAAAATTTCATCGTCATAGTCTCTTATAAAAATATCTATTGAACTCTTAAAATTATTTACATCGACCGAAATCTCACCATCAACGTATTTGGAAATTTTAACCTTGGTTTTTTTCCTAATATTAATTCACAGCATTCATTGATTTCGATTTTCACCAGAAAACCCCTATCCAGCACAACTAAAAATATTAGAATACGAATAACACACCTAGTCAATTATGCTATTTAATCATCATGACGCCCCTCTTCTAAGGCAGAGGTCAAGTAATAGAATCGTGGATGCTCTTTCCGTATCCCATCCACACCAGCGTTTTATCCTTGTGAGTCTGTGCAATGCTTTGCCAAAATTCTTAAAGCTGAGAAACTCGATACCTTGAAGAAATCTTCGAAAAAATGTGCCTTGCGTTCTCGCTAATCTTCCAGCTCGTAACGAAACTGAGGCAACATGCGGCCCGGTATCGAACCAGATGGAGAAGAGCCAATTTGAACGGCCCCCATATGCTCGTAAAACGGAACAGCATTTGGATCGCCGTCAATTGTAAAACTGAACACGCCATTTTCCTTGGCTTTTGCAACAGCCCAACGGAACAGCCGTTTGCCAACGCCCTTTCCGATTGCTTCCGGCGCCACAAAAATCTTTTCAAGAACGCAGGGGCCAGACAAAATATCAACCTGAACGACACCAAGAACCTTGCCATCCTCATCAGCCACGGCCAATTCAGAGTTGCGCATGATTCTTTCGGTAATCGTCAATTCTTCCCGGCACGCCTCAATGAACTCTTCATCGTAGCCCCAGTGGGCTTTGGACCGCAGGCATAGCTCTGACAGTTCAGAACATTCAGACAGTTCTGGTGGGCGAATAATCAACTGGTATTTCCTAACATTCGAAGCTGAAGGGCTTCTTAGCTCTATAAAACATCATGATACTCAGGGTGTCTTTTAAACTGAGCTTTTGCATACGGGCACAGCGGAATAACTTTCAGTCCGCGCTCACGGGCAACTTCCACCCCGTGCTTAACCAATGCGGAGGCTGCACCTGTCCCCTTCATATCATCGTTCACTTCAACATGGTCAAAAATCCATGTTGTTTCGCCAGCTTTGGAAAATGTCATTTCTCCAGACCTGACAGGCGTATCGTGACCTTCCTTTGGGGCATACATAGAAAACACGCCTTTGGAATCGCTTTCGCTCAGCATAATTTCAAACTCAGTCATTCGATTGCTCCCGCCTATTGCTCTGGCCCAGATTCTAAATGTGAGCGGGCAATCGCCAACAGCTCATCACGCGACAATTCAAACCGCTCCGCGACCCAACTAGTCTCCAACGATGACAATTCTATGCCCAACGACCGCCCCGGTGTGAAACCTTCAGACAGCAGATCTGCGCCCTTGATTGGAAAAATTGGCACAGTCCAACCCTTAAGCGGGGCGATCATTGTTTGATACAAGGTATCCGGTTCGCTCGCACTTCGCGTTAAGAGATAAACGGCATCATCGACGACGTCTGCCCCGTGCCTATAGGCATTCAATCGGATGGCGTGGTGATCACTTGCGTCATTTGCATGAATATCATGAAATGCAATCGTGAAGGCTTCCACACGGGCGATATCTGCGTTTGAAAACCGCAGAATTTTCAAACTGGTCACCAATTGTTTGGTCTGACCTTTCATCAATAAGGCTAATCGCAAAAGCGGGTCTGGTCTGTGGCACACCGCAAGCGGTGAGATGTCATCCGGCCCAACTTCAATGCCAAATTCCTCAAGCAGCGGCCGTGCTGAATTCAATGAAAGACACAGCTGAGCAGCATTGGGGGCCGCAAGCAACTTCTTCAACTCTTGCTGAACCCGCTCGACAGACAGGTGTGCCATAAGACCGGTCGCTTCTGCCGCAGCTCTAGTGCCATCAGCATCCAATGGGCCATCACCAAAACGAGCCGAAAACCGAAAGAAACGAAGAGCTCGCAACGCATCTTCTTTGATACGAAGTTGTGCATCACCGATGAAGCGAACATTGCCCGCCAGGCAATCATCCAGCCCGGCAACCAAATCGAGCAAAGCCCCGTCTTTATCGACACTCATTGCATTCATCGTAAAATCACGGCGTTCAGCATCTTTGAGCCAACTGGTTCCAAATCGAACGACAGCGTGCCGACCGTCTGTCTCTACGTCTTCACGAAGCGTGGTCACCTCACAGGTGAAGTCATCTCCAATGACAGTAATTGTGCCGTGTTCAATGCCAGTTGGGACTGTCTTGAAGCCAACTTTCGAAGCCCGCGACATTATCTCTTTTGGCTCGTGAACTGTCGCCACATCCAAATCGCTGGCTGGTACGCCGCGTAAAGTATTACGAACCGCACCACCAACCACACGAACCTGTGCGCCGTCTCCGCCCAAAGCAAGCAGGAGCGCTTGCAATTGGGGTTCGTTCAAAAAAGCTTTTTGAAACAGATGCTTATATTGGAAATTCGGCGTCAAATATTTACTCCGGAGTGGCAGCCTCGGACTGTGTAGTCGTGCCCGGAACGATGCGGCCATTCTCAAACCTTGCCGGTTGATAAGTTCCTTCAGCAGAGAAGCCGGTATAATTTGTCAAAACAACAATCACGACAACGGTCAATCCTGCTCCAATGACTGAAAGCCAGCCAAGGGCCTTAACAGTCAGGCTTTTGCGTACCGCGTCCTTTCCCAGACTGAAATAGATGTAAGACACGTACAGCACGAACGGTACGAGAAACAGAAAGGCGTAGGTAAGATAAAATCTTGTCATGGGCGATATAGGGTCTCGTAAAGGGTTTTTAGAATTCCAGCAGTCACGCCCCAGATATAGTGCGTCTCATATGGAATTGCATATGTTTGTCGTTTTGCGCCCTTCCATTCGCGTTCAAGCCTCTGATAATTTGAACTTTTCATGAGAAATGATAGTGGAACCTCAAAGATTTCATCAACCTCATCAGGACTGGGAACAAGCGCAACGGGAGGTTTGATCAAGCCAATAACTGGCGTAATATCGTATCCGCTGCCGGCCTTATACGCATTCATTTTCCCAAGAAGTTGAACCTGATCTGAGGCCAACCCAACTTCCTCTCGCGCTTCGCGCAGCGCGGTACTGAGAACAGTGGCGTCTTCCATATCAGCCCGCCCACCAGGGAATGCAATTTGACCAGGATGAGATGAGAGCTTCGCAGTACGTTTGGTCAGCAAAACTGTCGCCCCATCTGCATGGGGTAAAATAGGTATCAGAACAGCGGCAGGCTTTAAATTTGTTGGTGGTTCCGGGCGATTTAGGTCCAACATGTGGTCGCCGGTTTCTTGTTTGGGGCTGCCAGGAGCAAAAGCCTTGAGGAACCGATCACAAAAATCTGCCAAGTCCGCATCTGCAGAAGAAACTTCTGTCTGTTTGACACCTATCGGCGACACCATTTCGATCATCAGACGCTGTTTTCCATCGCGCGTTCCAAATCAACCATCCGCATCATCGGGAAAAAGCTTCCACAACTGGTGACACCAAACCAACTGTCGCCGTCGATGGCCTGTTCTTCACCAAAATCGGCCAATTGATATAAAAGCGGTCGGCCAAGACGCGCTTCAAGACGCCCCCTGATAAGGCAATATGGCGTCAGCCCCCCGGTTTCGGGATCGTTGTAAAACCGCAAGGGATGATCTTGAGAAATCACGACCACATCATCCACATTTGTACGTAGAACCAAGGCGTCCGATCCGTCATCCTGCGCAATCTTATCCAGTTCAACACCGACAAAGGGAACATCGTCGACTTGAAGTCCCACTTTCTCAACCGGAGTTACCAGCAGATAGCGTCCGTCTTCATCGTATCGCAACACGGAAGAAAACAGTTTCACCAACGGCATGCGCCCTATTGGCGTTCCCATGTAAAACCAGGTCCCATCGCGTGCTATTCGCATATCCAGATCACCGCAAAATGGCGGGTTCCAGAGGTGCACAGGCGGTGCGCCGCGCTTTGAATGCACGTTCGCAGTTTGCAGAATATTGTCGTAGCGGGCCTGACGCTCGCTCTTGTCGTCTGTGTTTTCTGCCTGCTCTGCCATAAGCTTTCCTCATGCAAGTATTTCAACGCATACAACAGATGCTACCTGCCTTTGTTTATCCTATGTAAGCCCGTGTCCTGAAAACTGCAAAACCGGCGTCATCATTCCTGCCAAATTGTAATATTTAAGGCCTCGACGGCTGTGGTGCTTTAACGCAAGATGCAACCAAGCAAAAGATTGAAGGGTGTGCAATGAGCGAATCGACAATGGCGCCGGCCGCCAAGAATGCTGATCAAGCCAACAATGACATTGTTGCACAAGCGGACCAAGCCGCAGAAACCCTGCAGTCTGTCAAAGCAGCCATCGGAAAAGTTATCTATGGCCAGAGCGATGTTGTGGAACAGGCTCTGACAACGGTTTTGGCTGGTGGCCACGGCCTGCTTGTTGGCGTGCCTGGGTTGGCAAAAACCAAACTCGTGGACACGATGGGTGTTGTTCTTGGCCTGGACGCAAGACGCATCCAGTTCACACCTGATTTGATGCCATCTGATATTTTGGGTTCCGAGGTTCTGGAACAAGCCGATGATGGCACCAGAAATTTCCGTTTTATCAAGGGTCCAATTTTTGGCCAGCTTTTAATGGCCGATGAAATTAACCGCGCCAGCCCGCGCACACAGTCTGCATTGCTACAGGCCATGCAAGAATACCATGTAACAATCGCAGGTGAGCGCTTTGATTTGCCGGCGCCATTTCATGTATTGGCGACCCAGAACCCGCTGGAGCAAGAAGGCACATATCCGCTACCCGAAGCACAGCTGGATCGCTTCCTGATGCAAATCGACGTGCTGTATCCTGAACTTGATGCGGAACGCCAGATCTTGCTGGAGACAACAGGTTCGCTGGACGCAACCCCTGACGCCGTTCTAACGCCTGAACGTCTTATTGAAATGCAGACCTTGGTGCGCAGCATACCGGTTGGCGAAAAAGTTGTTGATGGAATCCTATCTTTGGTGCGTGCTGCAAGGCCAGAAGGCAATGATGAGGACGGCCTAACCCGCCACATTGCTTGGGGCCCTGGCCCGCGCGCCGGACAAGCCTTGATGCTGACATGCCGCGCACGTGCACTGCTCGATGGACGCCTTGCCCCATCGCTCGATGATGTAGCCGCACTCGCGGGACCTGTTTTACAGCACCGCATGGCTGTGACCTTTGCAGCGCGCGCAGATGGCGTATCTGTCCGCAAACTGATCGCGGATCTGGTGGAGGCACACCTTTAGCCTATGCTTTGGCCTCAACCCAGTTCTGCAGATGCGACAGACGCGCCAATGGATTCTGATCTTCAGACCCATGCTGCGCGCGAAGTTGCAGATGCATTGCCGGATCTCCTTGTGGCAGCGGAC
>JBGCFS010000115.1:0-3574 GCA_045107035.1 Hyphomicrobiales bacterium | reverse complement strand
TGGGAACGTCAGTGAAAAGATGTTATCCCAGACGCTCAAAACGTTGGAGAAGGACGGCTTTGTTCATCGCCAATCGTTTGATGTGATGCCTCCGCATGTTGAATACAGCCTGACATCCCACGGTCAAGGCGTCTCATTGCACGTAAAAGCACTGGCAACTTGGGTCGAAACGAATATTGAAAGCTTGCCTTTCGCGGATGCAACATCAGCTCAATAAAACTTAGCTTTCTGCGCATTGCTGACCTTGATGCAGACTGCAGAAACCACATTTGCTGCATGGACCTTTGAGCGACCGCTTTCGCCCTGTGGTGGAATTGACCGTGCAGTTGCAGCCAATGTCCACTTCCCGCCCAATTGAGACCTTGTGACGAAAATCGAGTATGGCCTCTTTGTTCGCAAGGCAGCTAAAAAATTGCTTTGGTGTTTTTCGGAAGCCATTTGAACTGGGCCACCAAAAAAGCCGAAGCCGCTCAAAGCGCCTTCGCCCCTTTTAATTCTCGCCCAACTACCCCCGCAGCTGTCCACCAGTCGCTTTTTCTACCGAGGTAACGATGGCGTTGCTAACCACTGAAATAGCATCGCGGCCAGGGTATTATCGCGTGGTGATAGTGTGGTTTCAATGGTGAGGTTTTTGCTGCCCTCACAGCATCCGTTGTCTTAAACATCGAACAGGGAAACGCTTTGGGTTAGATCTTCAACCACAGCATCTAACCCGCTCCATGTCTGCTTAGGGCCCGGAACAGATATGGCGAACCAACTACTCTGTAGCAGCAACCACACGGATTTCTATCACCGCGCCCTCCCTCACGAAGCCCGCCACTTCAATCGCCGTCCATGCGGGGTATGGCTCTTTCACGTAGTCTTCTCGAACCAACTTGAACGTATTCAAATGGTCACGCAGGCCGACATGGTAGGTTGTCATTTCGACCAAAGAGCCGAAATCCAAATTTGCGTCGCGCAGAACAAACCCAATTTTTTCGAAAGCATTTCGCATCTGGGTTTCTGGGTCAGAAGAAAGGCTTCCATCAGGGTTTGCACCGGTAAATCCGGTGAAAAAGATGTGTTGCCCTGAAATCAACCCCGGCGACATTTTCCAGTCTGTGTAGTAGGATTCTAGCTCTTGGGGTACGATTGCTTTTCGTTCCATAGGATTTTCCGATGCTGCTTTTGGCCGACATAATTTGCTTGAGCGTCCGAAAGGTCAACTCGGCTGGTGTCAGCATTACGGGGCGGTTTTAGTTTATCCCCGCAAAGGCGGCTCACCGAAAGGCTGGGCCATGCGCCCACAAAGTGATTGAATGTCTTATTCCACATTCAACTGGCGTTACCTGGTGGAGCGTGTAGCTTGGAAAAATACTGACACATCCTTGCGCTCGACTGGTTGCCAACACATGAGCACCTGGCATTATTTCCAGATTACCACCCTCATATGAATTGGGTTTGCTCAATTGCAGCACCAATGTGAGCTTGCGTTTTCCAGCTGTTGGGCCGTCGCCTATATCGGAGTGCCAGGCAAAATGGCCGCCCGTAGACGCTTTATAACTAGCCACCTGTGGGCTTTCTGCAAACTCGCGAAGATCAAAATCATACTGGCTCGTATTGGATTTTCGAACAAGCTCGATCAGCCGCTCCATTACCCATCCCAAGCCACTCACTTCATCCATCCAAACCAGCTGGGCAATGCGCAGTTTCTTTTCCCGGTTGTGGCCAACAAGCAATGCTTCTTCAGTTGGCGAGGAAGAAATTGCAGTAATTATTGTCTCACACTCTCCAGCGCTGAAGGCATCGGGTATTGAATGCAGTGCTTCCATTCCATCCACCTTTCGAACTGTCGATTGTGCTTGTTAATACGGCTCAACAAGCAGAGGTTAATGAGGGGTGATGATGGAACCAAGACCACTCACCGCCACTGCATTTGATAGATTTTAGGAAGCTAAGCGTGGTAATTCCGCCGAATTCAGCGCGCTTAAATTTCGAGATTGCGCCAAAACCATTTGCTTGATTTTTGTAGAAGACGTTCGAGGACTGTAGGTTACCTGCGCAATTTCTTTTCCCATTTCACGTAAATACGCATCAACATCCAGATTGTGGGATTTCTTTCCCCAGTCTTCTCCCACGACGAAAATATCTACGTTTACTGCTTTGCAGCCTGAAACGTATTCAAGTTCATGATAAGGGCGCACAATGTCGACACAGCTCAATGCTTGCAACATCTCCACGCGCTGCTCCAATGGAACAACGGGCACATTGGGCTTGTACATGTTAACAACGGCATCTGAGGCGACGCCAACGGCCAGAATATTTCCTAGTGACTTGCAATGGTTCAATAAAGCGAGATGGCCGACGTGAAGTAAGTCGAAAGTGCCAACGGTATAAACGATCATTTTTGTTTATCCTTTAACCAGCCTATAAATGATGCTAGCAATCGGGGTCTGGACACAAGTCCACGACCACGCGACGTTTATTCAATAATTTCAGACAATTAAACTGATATTACTCCGGACATTCAAAAGTCTGGAGTTCATTCGTGATTTGAAAATTACAAGTTTCAAATGCACGCAGAAAGGAAAGCAGAGTTTGCCAGTCTACATTTGACTAAGGCTATGGCTCTGTAACCCAAAGGACCTTTCATGACAACTGATAACACTCAAGCGGAACAGCCGCCGACCAGGTCGATCCTGTCTTATATCAAAGATTTGCCGAATATTTGCTCGCTCGCAGGCCTGGGTTGCACACTCCTTGCGATCTACTTTTTGATCACGGGTGTTTACGCCGCTGCCATGATTGGCATGATCTGGGCCGTCGCCTTTGATTGGGCTGATGGGCTGATTGCGCGCCGAATGTCAGGACGAACTGGTGCTGATAGTCAATTTGGAGGTCAACTGGATCTCCTGATCGACATTGTAAGTTATGGGGTCACACCTGCAATTCTGGTATTGAGCTATGCTGGCTTTAATCCGGCATTTTTGCCAGTGGCCTTCATCATGCTGGTTTTTGGAGCGATAAGGCTGAGTTACTTCAGCACCTTTGGCCTGTCTGGAGATGCAAAATATACAGGATTAGCCATTGATAATAACAGCATCATTCTTGTCCTCTTATTTATGTTTGAAGGCTTTTTCGACAGCTTTGTATTTTCAATTCTCCTCGCTGCCAGCGGTCTATGCCTTGCGGTCTTGAATGTCTCTCAGATCAAGACACCGAAGCTTTCCGGTAACCCCGTCAACGTCGTGCTCCTGGCACTCTATACATTGGCGGTGTCAATTATCTATGGATGGAAACTTTACTAGTGGTTTCTTTGATGGCGGGTTTGCTGCGCGGTTGAAGGGTCAATTCAATCGCGAGGGATTCTCTGCGTTCCGCCATGCATCCGCCTTCGTAAACCTCGAAGAGGGCTACGATTTGGGTTGGACTTTAAGCCAAGCTATTAATCCGTTTAATGTATGCTTGGAGCCCATCCCAGATATTGGCGATCCAATATCGACGTGGTGCAGTCGGCCCGGAGCTGCTGCCCCTAACCCTCGCAGATGCTGCGACACAGATTTCGCATTGCGGACATTGGCGCATCGCATAGCGT
>JBGCFS010000114.1:0-5437 GCA_045107035.1 Hyphomicrobiales bacterium | reverse complement strand
AACATTGGGTATTATCCGCAAATTCTCTCGGGATTCGACAGAGTTGCCTGATGGAGAAACAGCGGAGCATTGGGCCGATATTGAAGGTATTCCAATAAACACAGGCAAACGGTTTGGGCTGGAAGCTACTAAGGGCAAACTGTCCGAGCAGTTCAATTGGCTTGAACGCAAGCAGCCAAACTATTTGATGACCCTGCCATCTGTACTGCGTGAACTTGTAGACATTTCCGCCCGCTCGCAGAGCGACTGGGCTCCCAAGGGTATTTCAACGCTGGCTGAAACCGTTGATGACGACTTACGCGCCAGCGTCAAAGAGCGATGGAAAGTAGATATCAATGACACTTATTCTGCAGAAGAATGCGGTGTCATCGCCATACAGTGCCCCTCGCATGGAAACTACCATATTCAATCTGAGTCTTTATTGGTGGAAATTGTAGATGAGCAAGGGCGCGTTTGCCGTTCAGGCAAAGAAGGAGAGGTGGTCGTCACAACGCTTTCCAATCTCGCGACGCCCTTGATCCGCTATGCAATCGGTGATCGTGCTATAGCTGGAAAAACATGTGGTTGTGGCCGGAACTTACCTGTGTTGAAACGCATTCTAGGGCGAGAGCGCAACCTGCTTGTGACAAAGGATGGAAAATATTGGCCAAGTTTTGGGATGCGGCAATTTCGCGAAAGGGTCCCGATCCTGTCGCAGCAATTCAGGCAAACATCAATTGAAGGTCTTGAAATGCGTTACACTGCATCTGCTCCACTAAATGCAGATCAGGAGCAAATGCTCAAAAACCACCTTCAGAAAAAACTCCCCGTAAAAATGCAAATCACACTGATACATGTGGAAGATTTGCCGCGCAGTGAGAGCGGAAAAGCGGAAATGTTTATAAGCGATGTTGCTGCTGACTAGCTGGCAATTTGAATACGACTATGTGGAAGCTCAGTCGCTATCTTAAAGTCAATGACCTGACAGAGGCATTCGAAGGCCTACCATTATAGAATGGCTGATATAGTCATGTTCCAGCTCAATGGTGCCGCCGTTTGGATGAGTGCCACTGAAACTTGGGTCTTCGGTAATGAACGCACGGTAGTCCAATGATGCTATCCAGCCATTCAACATTTTCCAGTCAATGCCTGCTCCTGCTTGTCCGGCAAACACCCAAGCTGTGTCATCAATTGAAGCAACATCATTAGTCGCGTCGATATCCGTAAGGTCTGTGCTAACCAAGGCAACGCCCACACCGCCACCAAGGTGGAGGGCAAACGTGTCGTTTACATCGAAGTCTCGCCAGATATTCGCCATGACCGCGAATGCGGAAACAAAATCATCCGAGCTTGCAAGGTTTTGTGACGAAACCGTTGTACTAACGTTTCCGCCTTCATAGTAGGATGAAATTTCATTTCGCCGGTATGAGAGTTCTGCCTCGCCTCTCCAATTTTCAGCGAAAACAACACCAATAGCGCCACCAACAATAAATCCTGCATCAAAATCAATCTCTGCCACTGGGGAAGTTAGAGAAGCCCCTGAGAGGTTCATTGATACGTCAGAATCCTGAAGCAGATTCACGCCGCCAAATACAGCGGCATAGAAAGTTTTTTGATCAAATGATGAATATTCTTCAGCAAAAGCAGGCGCAGCAACTAAGCTAAGCACAGCGCAGGATGTTAGTAGAGTCTGCTTCATAATCTTCTGCTCTCGATGAAATAACGTGAGAATTATTACAATGTATAAATGCGTAAATGATTTGAGTCCAGCAGATCGGTCCAAATTTGATGGCTAAGATTCTATGCTTGATAACTCCCATTAGAAGTGTTCCGGATTTACTACAAGAAATTGAAAAGCCCAAAGATGTTTAAGCATTTTTTTCCTGAAGATCTCATCGCAAATGCGCAGCTTTGTCTTCGTTTGGCATCTGAACATTGCAGTAATTGTTCAGGTTTTCACCTCAGCTCTATTATTCGCCGAGCGACGCTTCCCTCTAATCAACGCATTGCGGATTTTGCTGAATTCAATCAGGCAACATCCCTCGTTTTGGCAGACCTCATAAAACGCAAGCAATCCATCCACATTGTCGTTGGTGGAACCACTGATACTTGCCTGTATGTAGGCCTGCTGAATGCGGCCGCTCAAGTTGGTGGTAAAGAATTTGCCCAATCATTAACGGTTACAATTGTGGATCAATGCCAAACTCCACTTCAGATTTGCCAAAATTACGCAGACCTTCATGATTTGAAACCAACCATTGTTCAAAGTGATTTCCTGAAAATGGACTTGGTTGTGCATGCGGATCTGGTGCTGCTCCATGGTGTTCTATCATTCTTTCCAGCAGAAAAACGACATGAATATTTGCGCCACATATCTGGTTGGCTATCACCGGATGGTGTTTTGCTTTCATCCACTCAACTTGGACAAAAGCGTGGAAATGAGGAAAGCAACAAGCGTATTACTCACGGGCTCTCAAACCTTCGCAAACTCATGACCGAGAACGCAATGCATGATGAAGAACAACGTGATATTTTGGAGCAGCAGCTTACCGCTGGGGTGCTTGCCAGAAACCGACATGAGGAGCTGTTTGCTAATGAGGATGAAGCTATTTCGTTTTATGAAAACGCAGGTTTGGAAGTTGAATCCTTCTCAAGCATCGATAATTCGGATCGTACTGTAGATGGGCTGGAGCGAAGATATCAAGAACGTGGTATTGCCAAATGCAGAGTTTCGCGAGGGGAAATTAGCGAGTTTTAGTATCCACTCAGGCTGGCGTAAATCCATCCTGTGATCATGGGTTCCGCCCGAATATCCATAATGAGCGCCAAAAACGATATTTGCACAATGCCTAATGCCAATGCGCTCCCTACAGCCGCAGACATTCCGGTTCCGGCCTTCCTCATCAGTTTTAAAACATAAAGCATGCTCATCAACGGGAGCCCTAAAAGCGGAACTAGAGCACAATACGACAAGGTGGTTCCTAGGTTTTCAAAGTTTTGAGGAATAACGGGATTCTTGGCCCGTCGCGTGTTGAATGCAATCAGTGAAACCATTCCAGCCAAGAGAAGCCCGATGATGGAAACTAGCGTTGGGACTGATGAGGCACCGGATGGCAGGCATAGGCTGTATGCGCATGCCAACAAGAAGACGACAAGAATGGGGCATGCCAGAACCCCATCTGCCACGCCGAGAGCGCTGCTTTCCTTTTTGGTTTTTGAGCGAGCGGCACGTATAGCGAAGATCAAAAACGCTGCTAACATGATCAAACTGGCAGGGCGCTCAAACATGGACCAACCCCAAATCTGCGAGGTCTGTATGTAGGAAATTTCAGCCAGTGGTCCCATGATGAAACCCAATAAGAAGGCGGCGCGAGACCACTCCAGCCTTTTCAAAGCGATGCCAATTACGCTTGCAATTATGAATTGCGCCAATGTGACCCAATGCATGTCCTGGTAAAGCGCAGCAAATAACGAGAGTGCAATTGCGAAAGGCACGATGTGTTCCCGACGCAAAGCGGCCAGGCGCACAATGCCAGGTGCAACTGCGAAAAACATTGGGATTGCAATGAGGTTGGCAAGAAGCACAGTGGCCGCAAGAGTGTATGAGACCTGGATGTCTGATGTGAGTAAATTGGGCCCCACCGGCAGGCCGACAATTAGAAACGCTCCAAGCATGATAGCCATGCTGGAACTGCCCGGAATGCCAAAAAACAATGTTGGCACCATAGCCCCGCCTTCTTTGGAATTATTTGCAGCTTCTGGCGCAATAACGCCTTCAATTGCGCCTTTCCCGAAAGGTATCTCGGATTTGGAATTGCGGGAGGCGTATGCATACGACATCCAAACTGCGACACTTGACCCCAGACCGGGCATCATTCCTATACCGATACCATAAAGAGATGATCGAAACACCAGCTTCAAATGCAGGAGAGTTTTGCGCATTCCCAACAAGACATCAGACATGCTTGTAGAGACCGCGCGGTGGCGTCCCTTCGCATCAAAGGACCATTTTCCAAGCATTTCAGGAACGACAAAGATGCCACCAATTATGGCGGCGATATCCACCCCATTGCGCAATTCCGGTAAGCCAAAAGTGAACCGGTCGGCTGAAGTGCTTACATCAATTCCAATGGAAGCAATTAAGATACCAAGGACTGCCGCTAACAACCCGGTGACAAGATTGCGGCCAGATAGCAACGCGACCATGGACAACCCAGCAAGCGCCAACAACAGGAATTCAGGCGGGCCGAAGTAGTTCAAAACTAACCTGGCAATAGGAATGACAGTCAAAAATGCCAGTGCACCAATGATGCCGCCAATTGCGGACGCCGAAAGACTTGCACCGAGGGCCTCTCCCGCTCGTCCCATTTTTGAAAGAGGATACCCATCTATCACCGTTGCCGCATCGGCACCGGTTGATGGCAAAGCGAACGCGATAGCAGGGATCGAGGCTGATGTGTGAACCACAGAATGCATGGCAAACAGAAAAACGGCACCGTTCAAAGGGTCCCAGAACAAAGCAATGGGCAGGAACAGAATGATCCCGATCCGTCCGCCAATTCCGGGCGCAAGCCCAGCGATAAAGCCGAACAATGTGCCAAGGCACAAGGCTGTAAATAAGCCGATCCAGCCTGATGTTATAAGCGAAATGAGTTCGGCTAATGCGGGCACGAGCTATGCTTACTGATCGGAAGGTAAATGCCTGACTTTATCATTCTGCTTCAAAATTACAGTGTTGTATTTCGCCGCGCGACATTGAAATTCCACACTGATATGCTTTCTCCAACTGCCTTTTTGAAGCTTCATCAGACAGCAACAGCTCATTAAGCTGGGCGCTGACATCCTGGCTTGAAACCGCCGCAACTGGCACGCCATTTGAAGCTGCAAGTGCTATGAAGTTCTCATCCTCCAGAATGTCCTTAAAAATGGACCTGAGGGCTTGTACGTCTTTTGTTGCCACTGATGGTGGGGCAAAGAATGCTCTCCCCATTCCTCTGGCCGATTTAACAAATGACACAACTGATTTGGGCGCATCAGGCACAAGGAAAGTCTCCAGCGTGCGCGTTTTGTCCACTTCAATCGGGAACTTGGCGCCAGCAATCGTGTATAGGGATTGAATGTCTCCAGAGGCCAGCAATGGCTGGAGCTTTGCATCTGCGGCGATCGTGTACATATCAGCATCACCGGCAACAAGAGCTCTTTTTCGGTCGGATTTTTTAAATCCAACAACGACTTTTGCCGGTATTCCAGTTATTGCATTCAGCAGAATTCCAACAGTTGCGTGGGTTGCCAAGATATCGCTGACTGGAAGAATGAGCTGAGGATCCATTTTCCGCAGTTCTACTGGATCTGTCGGCAGTTCACGACGTGCTGCCATTATGAAGCTGTCCTGTTCCACCCCCGAAATCCAATTGGCATCTCGGAAATCAAAATCGACCTCTGCTCGCTCATTGATCTG
>JBGCFS010000113.1:0-64459 GCA_045107035.1 Hyphomicrobiales bacterium | reverse complement strand
TTACAGTTTCGCTGGTATGTGCACTTTCATCGGCGCAAATTGGGACTGGGTGCGGAATTGAAGCTAGGGCGGCATCGTCTCCGGCGGGTAAGGGTTGTTCGATCAGGGCAACACCTACATCTGCACAGGCCAACATATTCTCGATCAACGTATCTGCCGTCCAGGCTTCATTTGCATCAACAATGATCTTGCAATGTGGAGCTGCCGAATGAACCGCTCTCACGCGGCCTACATCTCCGCGACCGCCCAGTTTTATCTTCAAGATGGGATGGTGGCTTGCTGCATGGGCTGCCTGGCCCATTCGCTCTGCGGTATCCAAGCTTAGTGTGTAAGCGGTTTCCACGCCGTGAAGCGGAGACATATTCCACAAGTGTGCAACGCTAACGCCTTCCAGCTTTGCTTTTAAATCCCAAAGGGCACAATCGACTGCGTTGCGCGCAGCACCCGCCGGTAGCGCTGTTTGTAGACCATTCGTATCAAGGCCGTTCTGCAATTCGGGAACAATAGACTCAATTTGTGCTGAAACACTGTCCAAGCTTTCGCCATAGCGGGCATAAGGAACACACTCGCCATGTCCGCTCTTACCATCTTCACTTATCGAAACCGTCAGAACGAGAGCTTCTGTTTTAGATCCCCTGGAAATATTGAATGCTGCAGCCAGCGGAAATACATCCCGCGAAATGGAAATCGTTCTGCTCACAGCGAAAATTCCTGCTTCAATTTGGCAACGATTAGTGCGACGCTGTCGCGTATCGGGTCAACTGTGGGAAGCCCGTATTCGGAAGAAATATCCTGCACGGTCTTGGATGCTACTTCTTCGGTTAGTGCGAATGTGTTCACGGCAATTCCTACACATCTAATGCCAGGATTTGTCAGCTTTCCGCATGCTATGGTGTGATCGATGACTTCTTGAATTGTTGGAAGTGGGTGTTTCACATTTCGCATATTTGTTCTTGTAGTTTCGTGGCACACAACAAACGCATCAGGTTGGGAGCCGTGTAGGAGCCCGAGTGATACGCCTGCAAAAGAGGGATGAAACAATGATCCCTGTCCTTCTACAACTTGCCAGACATCGGGTTCTGTTGTTGGAGAAATCCATTCGGCAGCACCAGATATAAAGTCAGCAATCACAGCATCGATAGCCACACCGCGGCCAGAGATGAACACACCAGTTTGGCCTGTAGCGCAAAAGTTTGCATCCAGACCAGCTTCGCGCATACCCTTTTCAAGGGCGAGTGCCGTGTATTTCTTACCAACAGAGCAATCCGTTCCAACAGTCAGCAACCGCATACCGTCGCGTTTAGTGCCCTGACCGGTTTTGAAGCTGCGGTCTGACTGGCGAACATTATGTAACAAACGCCCATTTCGTTTCGCTGCATCTGCTATTTCAGGTATGTCTTCCAAGCGTAGGTGAAGGCCACTGGCGATATCAAGGCCGGCATTCAGCGCAGCGACAATACTGCCAGTCCAATGCTCCGGAAGCACACCTCCCGCATTTACCACCCCGATAATGAGGGTTTTTGCACCTGCATCTGCCGCCTGTTGAAGGTCCATGTCTGAAAGGCCAGTATCTGCTCCGCAGCCAGGCAGGCGCATTTGTCCAACGCACCACTCTTTGCGCCAGTCAACAATACCTATTGCTGTTTTGGCCGCAAGCGCATCTGGCACATCGCCAAGAAACAAGAGATAAGGGCGTTTCAATTCCATATTTCACCTATATTGCTTTCAGCATTTTCACCCAGCTGGGTTTCAGCTACTGTCTGAAAGAATCTTATCTTCCGCAATGAAAAATATGTGGGCAATACGCAAGTGTCAGAATTAATAAACATACAGGACAGCGACGGGACACTCACCGTAACTGCATCTGGTGATTGGACGCTGGAAAATGCGGCATCCCTTGCAAAAATGCTTGAGGGCGTGGAATCTCGCCTGCAAACTGCAAATTCTGAAACCATTATTGCGGAGACGTCTTCCATTAAAAACATGGATACGTCGGGTGCCTGGCTGTTGTTGCGTTTGCGCAAACGTCTTCGTTCCAGTGGAAGAGAAATCTTCATAGAGGGCCTCTCCGTGGAACGAGAAGTGTTGCTTGATGAGGTCATCGAAAGTTCTGTAGCAATAGATGTTCCTACCGTAAGAGATGAGCCATGGAAGCCGCTCAGCTTATTAGGAATGGCCACGGCAAACATTGGGCGTGACATTGCGGTAAAGATTAACATGCTAGGCCGTGTGGTTCTGGGGTTCTTTTCAGTAATCGTTTCTCCAAAACGATTGCGTGGCACTTCAATCATTCATCATTTAGACCAAGCTGGTCTTAGAGCTGTTCCAATCATTGCGCTTATGTCTTTCGTCATAGGCGCAATTATCGCTCAGCAATCTGCATATCAACTTCGCTATTTTGGAGCAGAGGTTTTCACGGTTGACCTGGTTGGCATTCTTGTACTGCGAGAATTGGGTGTCTTGCTGACGGCCATTATGGTTGCGGGTCGTTCAGGCAGTGCGTTTACCGCTGAAATCGGTTCCATGAAAATGCGCGAAGAGGTTGATGCTCTTCGGGTGATCGGCTTGTCGACAACAGATGTGCTGGTGCTTCCTCGAGTGCTCGCTCTCATAATCGCTTTGCCATTGCTCACAGTATTGGCGAATGTATTTGCGCTGTTAGGTGGAGGGCTTGTTGCATGGGTCTATGCTGACATTCCACCACAAGAGTTTATTGCACGGTTAAGAGAAGCCGTTTGGCTTTCTACATTGTTGGTCGGCTTCATGAAGGCACCCTTCATGGCTCTGATTATCGCAACTATCGCATGCTCTGAAGGTTTTGCGGTACAAGGCAGCGCAGAGTCTTTGGGCCGTAGAACAACCGCCTCTGTCGTAAAGGCCATTTTTATGGTCATTGTCATGGATGGGCTGTTTGCGATGTTCTTCGCCTCTATTGGTTATTAGCTTCATTTTCCCGGTTTGCGCACAAGAAACGGGTGGGATCGCTTTGCCGAACATGTTCAAAAATCTCCAGAATTGAGGAGAATGAACATGCCGTTTCGAATTTCAGGATTATCTGCAGCTCCATTTCACCATCTCTATGGATTGAACGATCTGGCATTAAAAGAGTTTGGTGTGGTGCGGTATCAGGCGAAAGAAAACTCAGGGTTTCCAGATCGCATTGAAATGAGAGACGCGCTTCCTGGTGAAACCGTATTGTTGCTGAACCACGTTTACCAACCTGAGGAAACACCCTTTAAAGCAAGCCACGCGATTTTTGTGCGCGAAGGAGCTTATGAAACATATGATCGTATCGATGAAATTCCACCAGTAATGAAAACAAGGCTGCTGTCTCTTCGTGGGTTTGATGAAGCGCACATGATGGTTGAAGCAGATGTTGTTGAAGGTCGGTCTGTTATCGAGCTGATTGAACACCTTTTTTCAAATCCGGATATCGCCTACATACATGCACACAACGCTAGACAAGGTTGCTTTGCGGGTCGAATTGACCGCATTCAAATTTGATGCGGTATTCCAATCCACATAAACAGTCAGTGGAAAATGCTCTTTGCAAGCAATGACAGTGGATGGCTATTGCTCCTCAAGTCTGTCCGTTGCCAATGCGGGTGTTGGCGAAAGCTGTGAAATCTGTTCATAGAGTTCATCCGTCATTTCGACCTCGACTGAAGCAAGAGAGGGTCGCAGCTGTTCAAGGTTTCGGGCGCCAATAATTGGACAAGTGACGGCAGAATGAGTTGCAGCCCATCTGACCGCCAACGAGACTGGGTGTATCTTGTGCTCATTTGAAAGTGCTGTAAATTTTTCTGCGGTTTCAAAGACCCATGGCTGTCCATAGCGTGCGGAATACATTGCGTTGGTTGAAAGGCGTGAATCCGCTGGCCGGGTTGCTGCAGAGTACTTGCCACTCAACAAACCCCCACCCATCGGAGAATAGCTAATGACGCCCAGTTTTTCGGCCTCGGCCAGAGGGAACAGCTCAACTTCTGCCTGGCGCTTTACCAGTGAATACATCGGCTGTAACACATCAAATCGAGGCCAGCCTTGGCGTTCGGAAATGCCTAGGCCCTTTGCCACCTGCCATGCCGCATAATTACTGGCTCCGAGGTGTATCACCTTGCCATCCGAGACCAGTTTCTCCAGGGCGCGTAATGTTTCCTCCAACGGTACGGTATTGTCCCAACGGTGCATGAACAACACATCAAGCCTGTCTGTGCCCATACGCTGCAAGCTATCTTCAACTGCTTTCAGAATACTTCGACGGTTTGCACCGCCAGAATTGGGGTCATCACTCATGTTACCAAAGCACTTGGAGGTAATGATTAGATCATCGCGGCTGGATTTCATCAGACGTCCAAGAATTTGCTCCGCAATCCCATTTGAGTAGACATTGGCGCAGTCAAAGAAATTTATGCCCGCATCTTTGCAGGCACTAAACATGCGTGCAGATTCAGCTTCGTCTGCATCACCGCCAAATGACATTGTACCGAAGCAAAGCTCAGATACATTCAGGCCGGTCGTTCCCAATTGTTGAGTTTTCATGGTCATTCCTGCTCAAAAAGTTGTTTTACTATGCGCGAATTATAGCCTTCAATTTGGATGTATTTTCCGAAGCTCGGCTAGAATCGAATGTGTTTTGAACTCGAAACAGGATCTAAAGCTAGCGCAAAGCTTCGTACCACATGTTTATTTTTACCTGTATCTGAGGATAGCTCAATATTGCATTCATTGGGACAATCCAGCATAACAAAGCTAACAAAAATAGCGGATTCCCTAGTACAACTCCTATGGCACTATCACCAGCATCATTTCCTAAAATAGCGCGCGGTGACGTTATTCTTGAGGCGCGCGGTGTTACAGTCAGCTTTGGCGACGTCACCATTCTTGAAGATCTTGATATTGATCTGAGAGCAGGTGAAGTTCTTGGCGTTGTGGGCGCTTCTGGAACTGGAAAATCTGTCCTGTTACGCTCCATAGTAGGCCTTTTGCCGCGCAGAGCTGGATCAGTCAGAATTTATGGGCTTGATTATGACGCTGCGGAAATTCAGGTTCGCGAGGCGGTTGATCGGCGTTGGGGTGTGTTGTTTCAAAACGGAGCCCTATTTTCTGCGCTTACTGTAAAACAGAACATTCAAGTACCAATGCGGGAACACTTGAAGTTGCCAGAAGACTTAATGGATGAGTTGGCACGCATCAAAATTGATATGGTCGGTCTTTTACCTGACGCTGCGGATAAATATCCCTCTGAATTGTCTGGCGGAATGATAAAACGTGCGAGTTTAGCGCGAGCGCTGGCGTTAGATCCTGATATTGTGTTCTTGGACGAACCAACATCTGGGCTTGATCCGATTAGTGCCGCCGAATTTGATGATTTGTTGAAGAAGCTTTGCTCAACCTTGGCGCTGAGTGCCTTTATGGTAACCCATGATCTGGATAGTCTGTACGCTGCCTGCGACCGAATAGCTGTTATCGGCAGGAAAAAAGTAATGGTGGAAGGTGGCTTGTCGGATATGCTGGCATTTGACGATGCCTGGGTGCAAGATTACTTCAAAGGGAAGCGTGCACGCAGATTGACTGATTCTGGTGTTAATTAGTTATGACCCTGTTGCTTGTGGCAAAGGTTTGAATAATGAATGGGTGTAAACCTATGAAAATGGGCTTTTAAAAATGGAAACCAGAGCCAACTACGGGCTTATTGGGCTTTTCACGCTCATTGTTGTCGGCATTGCTGTTGGAATGATTTATTGGGTCGGACGACTTGATGAAGCTGGCTCCGCGCGGGCCGTGCAGATATCGTTTCCTGGCGCTGTTTCTGGCTTGGTTTCTGGTAGCCCTGTTAATTTCAATGGCATTCGTGTTGGCACAGTACGTGGGCTATCTCTGGATCCTGACAATCCGGAAGCCGTTCTCGTTGATGTTGATATTGCAGATTCCACGCCTTTAAAAGACGACACAGCAATAACATTGGGTACAACAGGGCTTACTGGCGCTTCATATGTAGATTTGCGCGGTGGCTCTAAAGAGAAAGCTAATCTTTTAACTCAGGAGACTATTCCCCAATTGTCGGCAGATGGGTCATCCATGGATGATCTATTGCAAGCTGCAAGGGATATGATGGGGCGTGTCGACCGTGTCGTTAGGCGCGTGGACTTGCTCGTAGAAAACAACAGCGATGAGATTGAAAAAACAATCCAAAACGCAGCCATTTTTTCAGAAGCACTGGCGAATAACGCGGATGGAATTGACGATTTTTTAGCAACCACTTCTGAAGCCGCCACTAAGATAAGCGCGCTTTCGGTGAGATTGGAAGGGCTTGCTGGCAAGGCCGATTCGTTGATTTCTGCGGTGAATCCAACTCAGGTTTCGAACACAATCTCAAACATTGAACGGTTTACCGGAAACTTGGATGAGACGGCAGTTACATTGCAAGACTTGGTCAATGAGTCTCGTGAAACCCTATCTGTGTTCAATACATTTGGCGCATCGTTGAATCTGAGCCTGGGACAATTGGATGCAATTGTCTCCGCGGTACCGCCAGATGATGTGAGATCTATCTTTAGTAATTTCCGTGCATTTGCTGAAGATTTGGAAACGCGTAGTGAGTCCATTGATACGATTCTTTCCAATGCGAAAGACAGCACCGAAAGCTTCAAAAACCTTGCCTCACGGTTGGAAGGTGAAGGCGACCGCATTACGCAAATCACGACGAATGCAGCAGCTTTGTCAGAAACACTCAAGTCTGCCTCTGATCGTGTAGATAGTTTGTTTGACGGTCTGGACCGTATGTTGAGCTCGGATGGCAGCACAACATTGATGGGTGAAGTGCAAAGTACACTCGCCGCGTTCCGTAAGGCCGCTCGATCCTTTGACGTTCGTATTAGTGAAATCGCCAAAGGCGTCTCCAGATTTTCGGGTTCTGGATTACGCAATCTTGAAGGACTGATTTCAGACGGTCGTCGCGCTGTTGGTCGATTGAACAGCGTTTTGCAGCAGCTTGAGAGCAACCCTCGCCAGTTTATTTCCGGTGGTGGGGGCATTCCCGAATACAACGGTCGACCAAGACGTTAAAAATACATCTATATGCGGGTTGTTCTTGCAACACTTCACTTTGAATCGCATGCAAATACTTGCTTTTTGATTTATCTCTGTCAAAAACTAACAATGTAACTTTATGAATCAAAGGACGAAGTTTTTGGCACTGGTTCGAGCGGCCACATACATGCCTCTGAGCAGCATACTTTGTATGGCAAGACGCATTACGAGCGCCGGTGTGAAGCTTGCGGCTGCAGGTTTATTGGCTACAACCTTGTCCGCATGTATTCTGATTACACCTCCACCTGCCAGAACCTTTGATCTTTCTGCACCGACAGATATCAGGAAGTTAAGTGGTCGGGCCGGACAATTGCTTATTGTCGAGCCAAGTGCACTGCAGGCGTTGGCCGGGAACGGAATTGTGGTTCGACCTTCTGCATCAGAATTGAATTATTTCCCGCAGGCGCAATGGGCAGACAGCCTACCGCGCTTGCTGCAGGCTAAGTTGCAGGAATCGTTTGAGGCGACAGGGCGGACACGGGCAATTGGTAAGCCTGGTGATGGATTGGTAATAGACTATCAAATCCTGTCCAGCGTGCGAGCCTTTGAATTTGATGTGGTTCAGCAATCCGCCATAGTCGATATCTCTGTTAAGATTGTAGATGACCGGTCCGGCAAAGTACTCGGGTCCCGCGAGTTCAATGGAAGTGCAGTGGCTGCGACAGATAGCGTTGAAGACATTGTATTCGCACTAGATCAGGCGATGGATGAAGTGATAATTTCAATTGTGCGTTGGACTTTGGCTCGTGCTTGATGAAGCAGATGGGCTTACATTATAGCCAGAGTTCTCCTTCGCTGCCCTGAAAGTCCGTCGATCAGATTGTAGCTGTATTGAAGACTCGTTCACCGTTGGTATGTCGATGCCAATTTCAGAGGGAGGGCCGCTATTTTGGTTGAAAAATCTAACTATCAAAAAATGTTAGACGGTGAAGTCTACAATGGCGTGGACGCATCTCTCCTGGAATTGCAGATGCATGCACAGCGACGTATGTTGTTGTTGGATGCAGTTATGCCGGAGGACAGTGAAGCGCGTATGGAGGCGCTTAAGGGCATCCTTGGGTCCATGGATGGACCCAGTATTATCGTGCCACCGTTTTCTATCGAGTTTGGCGTACACATTCATCTTGGGAAGTGGGTCTTCATAAACAAAGGCGCCACGTTTCTCGATTCTAACTTGATTACAATCGGGGACAATTCTCTAATTGGTCCAAATGTTCAATTCTTGACGGCCACCCATCCAGTAAAGCCTGAAGAACGCTTAATTCCGTTGGAATTCGGCGGGTTTCCTCCGTTTGAAGGGCGATGTATTGCTAGTCCGATAACATTGGGCAAAGAGTGCTGGATTGGCGCAGGAGCAATATTGATGCCTGGCATAACAATTGGTGCTGGAACTGTTGTTGGCGCAGGCTCAGTGGTGACTAAGTCACTGCCAGAGCGAGTGGTCGCTTACGGCAATCCAGCTCAAGTCATGCGATCAGTGGACAGCTAGGTCCACAACGCCGGTAATTTGCTCAGTTAGATTTTGAAGTTAAAAATACCGACACAAAAAAGCCCTCCATATTGGAGGGCTTTTTGCGTTTATCGGTTAAAGGCTTAGCTTAGTTTGCCGCTAGCGTGCGCCAACATTGTGTAGACTTTTCCAGTGTCGGAAGTGAGGTATTTTTCTGTCAAAGCTGTGTCGCCATGCTTGTCAGTAACTTCACCCATCAGACGTTCAAAGTCTTCAATGTATTGATTTACCGCAGACCGGAATTCTGTGTCGTTTTGGAATTTCCGGCGGATTTCATCAAACGTTTTCTGGCCTTGAATTGTGTAGAGCCTGCGTGTGAACACGTTGCGCTCTCCGCGGTTATACCGCTCCCACAGTTCAACAGACGTAGAGTGGTCAATTGCTCTGGCAATATCGGCAGACAGTGAATTGAGCGACTCAACCATATCCGGCTCAGAGCGCTTGACCGCCTCAGCCTTTGGTTCTTGGCGTTCTTCACGTTTTCCAAGCTGTTCGCCTACGTCACGCTCATCTTCAGAAGAAGCACGCTCTAGTAGACTGCTGACCCAACCATCTTTTCTCTTAGGAGTTTCTTCGGCTGGTTCGGCTTTAGCCTCTTTAGCCTTAGGCGTAGAAGGGGCCACCGGGGCAGGGGCTGCAGCTGCAGGTTTTGGAGCAGGACGGGAAGCCGCTGGCCGCGTGCCGGCTGATGCAATGGCGGCAGGTGCACCTGAGGAGCTCGGTCGCGCATGTTGTGTGACAATTTCAGAAAGATCAGACAAAGCCTGAATTTGCTCTGCGACGACACGGCGCATCGTAGCCATGTTCTCACGAGTTTCCTCAGGCAAATCGATAGTCGCCTTCTTCAAGTCAGCACGTACGGCATTCAATTCACCTTGCATCTCTTGCGTCGTTGAGCGCATTTCGACAGTCGCATCACGGAAGCGGGAAGTCGCATCAGCAATAGCGTTGGAAATGCCCTCAGTCAGCTCTGATTGAGCTAGACGCACGGCCTCAGATGCTTTGTTACCTTCTGCACCAGCAGCAGT
The DNA here is from genome assembly GCA_045107035.1 of Hyphomicrobiales bacterium. Classification (GTDB taxonomy): domain Bacteria; phylum Pseudomonadota; class Alphaproteobacteria; order Rhizobiales. The sequence goes on along the minus strand of JBGCFS010000113.1, from coordinate 54,832 downwards.
GCTCATTGAAGCTAGTTGCTCAATGACACCACGTGTAGCTTTTTCAGCGTTACGGCTCAGATTGATGCCGATTTGCTCAGCGCGATCTTCAGCACCAGCAAGCGTTTCAGAAATCAAGCTGGAGAAGGCACGCATACGTGTTTCCACATCTTCAGATTTTTGCATAATACCCTGAGCAACCTGTTCCAGCACCGCATAGCGGGATTGGAAGGTGTCTTCGATTGTATTGTTGCTGTTATCAAGACGCTCAGACACATCTGCAAGGGACTGGATTTGGGTTTCGATTTTCCCGGCCAGTCCGCCCATGTTTCCAAGAACGTTGGTAGATACATCCTGAAGAACACCAACCTGACTGGAAATTGCATCGGTTGAAGATTGGCTTTCTTCCAAGGCTTTAGCCAAGGTGCTCCGGAATTCCTCGGCACGTGCACCTAGTCCATCTTCTACAGAACCCATTTGCTCGTGCGCAGAGGCCAGAACCTGCTGAAGCGTAGAGTTAGCATTTTCAAGACGCGACACCATGCCTTCAACATCGTCACGAAGTCGCTCATTGGCATTGCTTAGAAGGCTAATAGCTTCGGAGCTACGACCTTCGAGAACTTCAACAAGGTTGCTAGATGAGGCTGAGATGGTGTCTGCGATGTCACGGCTGCGCTCGTTGAGAGTGTTTGCCATTGTTTCGCTGTTGTTAAACACCCGTTCAGCAGCTTCCATAGAGCTCTGCTCCAGGTTTGCAACTGTGTTTTGGCTTGCAGAAAGAAGACGCTCAACAGCTTCTGTGCTTTGCGTATCAAGAGCCGTTAGAACAGCATGGCTGCTCTCGCTCAAGAGCCTTGCAGACTCATCAGACTGTCCTGTCATTTTAGCAATGAAGTCAGATGTAGCACTTGTCATGATACCGGCAATTTCACTACCGCGTTCTTCAAATGCTGTCAGCAGGCCGCGGCTGGTCTCATCCAGACGCTCTGCAATTGTGCGATTACCCTCATCGAACTGCAGGCCAGCTTCTTCAGCGTGCGTTTTGAGGGTAGACACAAGTTCTTCATTGCTTTCCAGCATTCTTGCGCGGGCTTCTTCTGCCAATTGCGCAACCGCCTTGCCACTTTGATCAAGGCGAATAACCGCCTCTTCACTTTGTTCAGCGAGGGCCTGTACGAGTTCTTGGTTGCTGTTTGCAATTTTGTCGCGTGTCTCAGCACTTAATTCAACAGCTGAACGGCTGCTTTCGTTAAGGCGCTCAACAGCTTGTTCACTCAAGGACTGAAGGGTAGTGACCAGTTCGGAATTGGCCTCAGTCATACGCTCGCGCGCTCGATCCGCCAATTCGAGAACAGAACGACCACTTTCATCTAGGCGCTCTGCAGCTGCATCGTTTTGGGCTTGTAGTGCGTTTGCAAGTTCTTGACCAGATGCAGTCAGGCGCTCATGGGCTTGTTGGCTCAACTGAAGGACAGTTTGGCCTGTTTCATCCAAACGACCAGCAGCTGCGTCACTTTGTGCTTGCATTGCTGTAGCAAGTTCTTGGCCAGTAGATGAGAAGCGCTCATGTGCTTGGTCGCTGATTTGCAGAACAATACGTCCTGTTTCATCCAAACGCTCAGCTGCTGCATCATTTTGAGCCTGCAATGCAGAAGCCAGTTCCTGACCTGTGGATGCAAAGCGCTCATGTGCTTGTTCGCTGAGTTGGAGAACGTTCCGTCCGCTTTCGTCCAACCGAACCGCAGCTTGCTCGCTGTGGCTTTGCAGGGTTTCGACCAATTCATTGTTTGCTTGAGCAATACGCTCACGTGCCTGATCACTGAGCTCAAGAGCTGCGCGGCCAGTTTCAGTAAGACGCTCAACAGCAAACCCACTTTGAGTTTCAATGTTGCTGATCAATTCGTTGTTGCTGTCCAACAGGCGGAGGCGGGCATTTTCACTGGAAGCGGCAATCGCGCCAGCAATGTCTTCGCCTTGTTGAGCGAAGCTTTCAACAACTGTTGCACCGGCAGAGCGGAGCTGTGTGGAAAGGTCCATCCCTTTTTCCTGCAGAGCAGAAATGAGGGAGCCGCCGCTATTGTCCAGAATTTCTGTCAATTCAGCAGTACGTGTACCCAATGTATCATTCAGCTGAAGGGTAGAGCTGGAAAGGTTGTCTGTTGCCAGAGTCAGGCGATTGACGAGTTTCTCATCTAGCTCTTCTGTCAGGCTGGCAATACCAGTCGACGCGCGTTCCATGTTTGTAAGCAGGCTTTCGCTTGCATCGGTGATGGTTGTGCGGAACATGCTGTTGGCTTGTTCAACATTAACAGCGAAGTTTGAATTCGCTTTCTCGCCTTGTTCATAAAGCTCTGTGCCAATGGCTTCCATGCTTGCAGACAAAGATTTCTGCAAGAGGCCTGTACGTTCTTCGAGATTTTCAGCAACTTCAAAGACCTTGGTACCAAGAGCCATATTGATTTCTGCAATACGCTCGGAAACGACTTCAGACATTTCGCGAGTTTTGCTGGAAAGTGCTTCGTTGACTTCCTGGAAGCGCCCTTCAAGTGTGGCGTTGATTTCGTTCTGGCCTTCACCAAATGCCCGAGCGATCTCGCGAGTTCGCTCGATCAAAGTTTCGTTCATTTCGGAAGTGCGCATATCCAGCGCTTCGCTTACCATGCTTGCACGCTGTTCTAATGTTTCAGACAGCGTATCCGCTTTGGTTCCAATGACGTTTGCAGCGCTATCAAGACGTACGCCAACACTGTCTTCAAACGCATTGAGGCGACCAGCAAGAACATCTTCCATAACACTCGTACGTTCGGCGAGAGTATCCCCAACTTTTTCAGTCGCTGAGCTAACAGATGTTGTGAAGTTGTCCAGGTGCGAAGCCATTGTGTTTTGCATGGCGGCACTGTGTTTAGAGATAGAACCATCAAGATCGGCAATTCTTGCGGAGAACAGTTGCTCTATCTCGCTTGAACGGCTTCCAAGAGCTGCGGTGAGGGCAGCGCCATTTTCGTTGATAGTTGTGTCGAGAGATTTCAAACGACCATCGAGTGCTTCGCTAAGCTCCTTGCCTTTGTCGTTCAAAGTTACATTAATCTGATCATTGAGGTTCAGAACCTCGCTCATGAGATGTTTGCCGCGGGTGGAGATAGCTTTCGCGACCTCGGTGCCAACGGTTGCAATCTGTGTGGCCAATTGTGTGCCATTCACATTGAGTGCTTCGCGAACTGTTTGTGCACCTTGATCCAAAGTGCTCTTGAATTCAGCTGTTTTATTTTCAAGGTTTGTTGAAACTTGCTCGCTGGTCTGTATCAAACGATCGGTAACTTCTTGGCCCTGGCCGTCGACTGCTTTGGAGAGTCTTGTTGTTACGCCCTCAAGGCGGTCAGCAAGATGGGTTCCGCGTGCAAAGATATTTTCTCCGGCTTCTTTACCTGTCGCATCAATACGAGTGGCAATTTTGTTACCTTGTTCTGAGAATTGGGTAACAACATTTTCAACAGCCAGATCAAGAGAACCGCTAACTTCTTTGGAACGCTCTACTAAGGTTGAAGTCAAATTGTCTTTTGATTTCAGAATTGTATCTGAAACCTGCAAGCCAGTTTCCTGCAAGGATGCGGTAACTTCCTGTCCAGTGTTAGAAAGGTTTTGCACCAGTTCCTGACCACGAGAGGAAAGCGTGTGAATCATAGTGTCGCCGGCGGTGCCTAGCGCAACAGTGATCTGCTCACCCTTTTGACCAAGGGACGCAATAACGCGTTGACCAGATTCGGATACGCGGTCCGCGATAGCATCACTTGTATTTGCAAGTTCCTCAGAAAGTGTTTCGCGCGCGCCGCCAATAGCAGTACGCAAACGCTCTGAATTATGCACGATCGCTTCACGTTGAGAGACAAGTTCATCAACGACTGAACGAATTCGGCTTTCATTGGTAGAGTAAGCGCGCTCAAGAGCTGCGACTTCTGTGTGAACCATAACTTCAAGTTCACTTGCACGTGCGAGTGCGCGTTCAATACCATCACCCATGGCTGCAACTTCGCGGCGGATGGCTTGACCAACGCTCAATACTGAGTCTTTGGCAATATCTTCAGGTTCGGAAAGGCGCAGCGCAACCTCTGTCATGCCATTTGCGACAATGCGCATTTCTTGGGAACGCCAAATCATGAGCGCGAAAACCCAGAAGAATACGACTGGCAGAATGAGGCTTACAAAATACGCGAACAGATGAGGTGCTTCGCTAAGGCCTGAAAGACCATTCAAATTGGAGATATCGTTGCCGAATGCTGCACTACCGACGATGCCACCGAACAAAAGCCAAAGAGCGGAGGCTGCGAGGGCACCCCAGAATGGCATAAGAGATGGACGGCGGTTGATGCTGTAGAGCATATTGCCAACAGACTGACGATCATCGTTGGCTGGCCGTTGTGCGCGGCCGCGAGAGGCAGGGCGTTCGCGGCGAGGGCCTGCATCATTGGCTGCAGAATCAGCAGCGCGAGATGCTTTCCCCTGTGTTCGTGCAGCGCGTGGGCGTTCGCTCTCAGCGCCTGCATCTTCTTCATCCCGGCGAGGACGGCGTGAACGACGGCGTGATGTGCCTTCGCTTTTCGCATCATCTGCACCAAAATCAATCTTTAGAGCCTCTTCCACAGCCGATACTGCCGGATCGCTCGATCCTTTAGACTTCGGAGAGTTCTTAGCCATCGTATTGCCTCGCGTTCATACTCAAAACATTCTCGACCGTGGCACGACCGGAGACCAACCCCGGTATCGAAACTTATTAACGACAACTCATCGACCAAGTATACTTGGCTTTGTCGTAAACGCAGTTCCAGTGCCCCTTCGGAACAAATGCAAAAATCAATGCCGTGAGTTTCCAGATATCAATGTTCATACATCAAAGTCTGGCCACATCAGCAGCACCGCAGTGTCTTATTCTTTTTCCCCAGCACTTTGGCGCCTTTAGGGCAGTTCAGGCTATAAAAACCAAAAACTCCCTGAAATCGCATCAGTGTCAGTTCGATTGTTTCAAATTCGTTCAAATTTTAACAATCGGGCGGATCAAAGAACTCAACTTTTTCTGCCGTGCCCATATCGTAGCCCTTTGAAAAGGCTAGACAACAAAAAAAATAAGCGATTAGCGCCATTTGTTAACGCCAAGACTCACCGCATACGTGTTGAAATTCAGCCAACTTGAAATAAAAACACAATCAAGCGGCAGAATTCGGCGCGTTTTGACTCTGGCTGGATTCAAACCTTACTTGCCGAAGACTCTAAACACAAATTGTGGAAACTCGCTTTATGGTTAACAAAAGCAAAGCGGATTCTTGATTTGTTCCGCTGTTTGGGGGCTTTCTGCGGTTTGTTCCAAAGAATCTGTTTTCAGTAGAGACTCACTTGAAAGCGGCCGACGAGCGCACTAAACAACACACTATCAACCTTTCCGCAGACATTCCCAAACACGAGAAACGACCCCAACATGGCAAAAATTACGTTCACCACGCACGACAACCAAACCTTTGATGTAGAAGGCGAGGATGGCGCTACTGTAATGGAAACAGCGATCAAAAATGCGGTGCCAGGAATTGAAGCAGAATGTGGCGGCGCATGTGCTTGTGCAACGTGTCATGTATATGTTGCTGAAGAGTGGGTGGAAAAAGTTGGAAGCCCGGAAGCAATGGAAGAAGACATGTTGGACTTTGCCTATGAAGTGCGTCCGTCCAGTCGCTTGTCTTGCCAAATTCGCATTTCCAGCGAGTTGAACGGTTTGAAAGTGAATATTCCTGAACGTCAGGGGTAATGCTGCTTTGCATCTGTTCGGAAATACCAATTGCTTTGCAGATTTGAATTTACTTTCAACTGAAATGCCGATCAGAAGGCAAACGATGTCCTGATAACGGGGCGATAGACACACCGCTTTCAACTCTGTTGCATGAGCTTATAGGAAGTGCGTCAATGTAACTCATTTGGCTCAGTGTATAAAAATTGGAACTTCAGTAGGGCTAATGGGTAGGAACGACTAATTCGAGAGTAATCAATGAAGCGTGGTTGACGAAATCGAAGAGCTTGAATGATTGAAAATAGGGCCAATCTCTGGGCCTATAAAGAAGTTCATGTTGGTCGCCGGTCAAGCGTCATTATTTAGACGAAATATTGACTGTAATTCGCTCGCGAAATTTTCAGATATTTGTGCCCGAAAATTCGATAAATGCATGCATGATTTTTACTGCCGAACAGCAAATTTAGTTTATCGAATTTGGGTTTATGGGGAAGGTCTCATATGAGCGTTTGTCCAGAGTAAATATGGGTTTTTAGATTTTGCAATTTTTATTTAATAATACAAATATATTTAAATAAATACAATATAAAAATTGAATATCAATTTTATTACATGTGTGATTACTTTTTTTAATGTTTACGAAAATGTGGTTTCGTTACCTTCTTGCGGCTTGTCTGGTACAAACCGGCATAAAATTAATGACACAAATGCCATCGCCGCACCGGCCAAAAATACGGCCTTGGGAGACACAAGCCAAACGATGCCAAACAGCGCGGGAATACCTACCGCAGCGATGTGATTTATGGTGAAAGCGACTCCTGCTGAAGGGGCAATTTCAGAGGGGTCTGCAATCTTCTGAAAATAGGTTTTAATTGCAATCGCAAACGCGAAAAATGCATGGTCAACAACAAACAGAACCGCGGCCAAATTTGCTGATGTCACGAAAGCATATGTAATGAAAACGCCAATGAGACCGATATATTCGAATGTTAAGGCTCGCTTTTCACCAATTACGCCAATCAACTTTCCAACACGTCCGGCAAATGCCATGTTTATGAGGCAGTTGATCAAAAACAGACCCGCCACACTGTGAACTTCATAACCAAATTTTTCGACCATCATAAAGCTGGCAAAGACAGTAAAAATCTGCCGGCGGGCACCGCCCATAAAGGTAAGCGCGTAATACAGCCAGTAGCGCTTGCGTAATATGATTTTCTTCTGCTGTGCCGTTTTTTGAGGGAACGTTGGAAATTTTTTCCAGGCAAAGAGCGCCATTAATATTGTGATTGCGCCGGCTATCAAAAAAGCTGTTTCGAATGATAGGTCAAATAACTTCCAGCTGGCTAGAATTATCGCATAGGCAGCGAGTTGCGCGCTGGCGCCAATTGCGACCAATTTTCCCATCAAATGTGGTGCTTTATCTTTGGGCAGCCACTGCAGTGCCAAGGATTGGTTCATGGTCTCATAATAGTGAAATCCAACCGACATCACGAACGTCGTTATATACAGTCCTAACGCACTCGGGAAATACCCCGTAATCGCGACACCAAAGCCTAACAGCAATAATGAGAAGATCGCGAAAGACTGCTCACGGATGTAAAACACCACATAAATGGCCAAAAAAGCTAAAAAGCCAGGGATTTCGCGGATAGATTCCTGAAATCCGATTTCGCGCCCTGTTAGCCCAATGCCATCAACGGCAAAGTTCTTTATCAAGACCCACCAGCTTGAAAATGACAGCCACATGGCCGCAGACATAATTGCAAGCAACACAAATGGGCTCCGCCATCCTGTGAACGCAGCATAGAAATCTTTGTCAGTCTCATTCGTGTCCCCAGACACGTGGTCTGAGGCCATATTACCGACCGCAGTTTTGGGTGGCAGAGTTGAAAGGGATTCGCTGCTCATAAATCATTCCTTGTTGGGGCAGCGTATAACGTGTTGTAGCTTTGGTGAGTTAGCGCTATTTTGACAAAATATATCTCTAAAGCGCCAATGAGTAACTATGCTTCATCCAGACATGTACCTTCAGACAGATCATGATGTGCCTCGTGCAGCTATTGGTTATGCTTGTGAACGGGTTAAGGGTGCAATGAACCCCGCCCACAGCCATTGGCGTGGGCAGCTTATTTATGCGATTTCTGGCTCCCTGAAGGTTATTTCAACCGCTGGCACATGGATTGTTCCTCCTGAGAGAGCTGTATGGATGCCGTCCAAAATCGAACATGCAGTCCAATCATTGACAGAGGCGGAAACCAGATTTTTGTATTTAGATACAGAGGCCTATAAAGGGTTGCCAGATAAGGTGACGGTTATACATATGACGTCATTAATGCGCGAATGCTTGTTGGCTTTCCTCGGATTGCCACGTTTCTACGACGAAGAGGGCGTGGCCAAACACCTTCTAGCGGTCATGGTTGAAGAGTTACGTGTTATGCCTGTTATGCCGTTACACTTGCCGCAACCCAAAACGCCATCATTGCAACGGGCAGCCAATGCCTTAATAGCAGATATGGCGAATACGCCGAAGCTTGCTGCTTTGGCATCCGATGCCGGACTAAGTGTCCGTAGCTTTGAGAGACATTTTCAGAGCGAAACAGGTTTGACCTGGAGAAAATGGGTTTTGCAAGCAAGGCTGATGGAGGCCATCTCGCAACTATCGGATGGTGTAAGGGTAGGGGATGTAGCGCATTCGCTTGGATATGAAGGTCCAAGCGCGTTTGTGGCCATGTTCAAGAAAGCAACAGGATTGACGCCAGGAAAATATTTTTCTGAGGCTGAGAGTAGTGCCTGATTTGGCATTTTTTGAGTGGTGTTAGCTGTTTTTGCCATCCACCGGATGACTAGCTTCTTCTTCTGTACGTGGGTCTAACATTACGGCTTCCGGTGTGTTCATGCGAACCGTGGAAATCGTAACGAAATCGCCTTTTTCCTCGTCCGATACTGGTGCACGTTTCGTCATACGCCACGCAGCGAACCCAGCAGTGCCGACATGTGAAATAAGCGTGGCCGCAAAAAGACTGTCAGGGCCGGTAAGTGCCATCAAACCACCTCCCAAAAGGGGGCCGGCAATGCTGCCAGCTCCAAAAATAAGCAAAAGACCTGAGCTGATTTTCAAGAAGGAGTCTGGGTCTGCATGATCGTTCGCGTGGGCGATCACAACAGGGTACATAGCAAAAATCATTGCACCAAAAACCGCGGAACCAAGTAGCACTGTTGTTACATCACGCGGTTGATTTATAAGGAAAAATAGATCTACCAACGCCGCTATAAGTGCCAGGCCAATGAGAACAGCTCTTCGATCCGTTCTGTCAGATAACCAACCCACAGGCAGTTGGAATAGCGCGCCCATTAAAATCGACAAACTGACCAACAATGCGATGGAAGATACATCAAGGCCAATTTGTTGCCCATACACAGCCGCGAGCGTGCCGAAAGTGCTGTTGGTCATCCCCACAAGGAAGATAGCCACCACCGCGATTGGTGAATTTAACCACAGCCGCTTCAGGTCTAATTTGGGTTGCACCAGTGGCTGTGGGGCAGCCGTTGTGGAAAGAGCGGTTGGAAACAGAGCGCACGCGTAAAATACGGCTGCTAGGACAAAGAAGAAATAGCCATTGGAATCGCCAACTATTAGCATCAATTGGCCAATTGTGATGGCTGCGAGGTTGACCATGGTATAGGTCGCAAACACCCGACCGCGATAGCCTGGCTCTGTGCGCTCATTTATCCAGCTCTCGACCACCATTGCGGCTCCAGCGACGCTAAACCCAGCAAGCGCGCGAAGTGGAATCCATGCACCAGGGTGAATAATTAGAAGCGATAGAAGGACCGATATGACAGCAACACCAGCCATAACACCAAACGAACGCACATGACCGACGCGCGTAACAATTTTGGGCACTTGCAGGCATCCAAAAACATACCCTAACGCCCAACCTGTACCGAGCATACCAAGTGAAAACGCAGAAAAACCTTCGGCTGATCCGCGAATTGGCAATATGAGGCCGTTAATACCGCCTGCAAGCATCAAAAATGCACTGCCGCCTATAAGGGCCATTATGGGGAATAGCTGTCCAAACATTGAAATGCTGTATCACAGGTTAGGATGTCGTTTCCACCGACGAGTGCACCGGCAGGAGCCATCCATAAAATAATCTGTGGAGTGAGTTTTGGATTAGATGCCAAATCTGTTGTGTTTAGAAGTTTAGGCGGAGGCCCGCGCTTGCATTAACGCCGATAAGATCAATCGTATCATTCAAATCTTCAGGTATATCGGCGAGTGATGCTTCTGCATCAAGATTGAGTGCCCAGCGATCGCCCATCGCCCAATTGAATGCAAAACCGGCAAATGATCCAAACTCAGCTTCGCCAGAGGCGGTTTCAATATCAAACGTCTGACTTCCGAGCATGAAATCGGCCGAACCAGAGATGTCTTTCTGCGCTGTAATACCGCCGTGAAAGCGTGCCATTACGCCATTGTGTTGCAACACTGCAGCGAGCTCCAGTCTCGCCGATGTAGTTTCAACCACATGACGGCCCATACTTTGGACAGTCTCGCCGGTTTCTGCATACCCTTCACGCCATTGGGCCGCATAGCCAATCGTTGCGGAAGGTACTAGCTTAACAGCGCCTAAAGCGATTTCTGACCCCACGCGCATAGTTGGAGAGATGTACGCTCCATCTGTTTCTCCGCCTTCAAATTTTTCAATACCACCGGCAACGAGATTGTTGGCCCTAAGCCGCCCACCCGCTTCACCTTCGACATATCCAGCAGCCACCGCCAAATCTGCAAATAGGCCATTCATGGCCTGTAAACGAGCATAGGCACCACCGGTTGTCGTGTCCGTTGTCAGTACCTGTTCACGGCCCTCATATGTAAATGTGGTGTGGGTGGTTGATGCGTAGGCACCAAAAAAACTACGCTGGCCAAATGCGCGATCAATACCTGCAGCAAAGCCAGTCAACACATGTTGGCTGTTGGCTGTATCTCCCGCGGTGGCTGATCTACCGTCTCTGTTTTTGAGTGAAAAATATCCGCGTGCCCAAGCATTCCAGCCTGTTTGATACTCAGCGGCGCCATTATCACCCAGTGCCCAGGCTTCTGTAATTCGGTCCAATGCAAGCTTGTTCTGTGAAGCGGAAATATCTGCAAGCACAGCACCAGCAGACGTTTGTAAACTGGTGTCACCAACAGTCACTGTTGTCCCATTACCAAGACTGTCGCCAGTCACCTCGACCACAAATGGTCCGCCGATGACAGACAAGTTATCATTGCCGTTTGGATTGTAGTCCTCAAAAGTCCAGCGCCAGGCTATATCGCCACCTGTGCGATCAAGAATTACCATGTCGTTTCCGCCACCGTTGCCCATATCCATACGGCCGATAATGCGCGAGCCAGCCAGAAGCGTAAGCGCGTCGTCAGCATTGTTATTTCTGAAACGTACTGCGTAGCCAGTCGTTGCTGCTGTTCCGGTAATGGGAGTAGTTGTTTCGATCCGGCCTGAGTTTACAATAGATTTGGAGCCGCCACCGCCTAGTAAATTAACACCAATTCCGCCGGCAAAAATAGAGCCGGTGTTGGTTATTTGAGCCCTCGCATCAGCATCGATTCCATCACTATTGGCGGCCGTTGTTCGTATCAAGCCTGCGTTGATGATAATAGCATCATCGTCAGCCAGAATGCCATCGCTGTTTGTACCCGTAGTGGTTATGCTGCCTGTGTTTGTTATTGTAGCAGTATTTTGGGCATTGTTATCGCCCACGAAAATGCCCCGAGCATCGTTTCCAATTGTGGAAATGTTGCCGTCATTGACAATAGTTGTTCCATCCCGGGCAAAAATTCCATGACTTATCTGGGGTGCAAGGCTTCCGCCGCTCGTAAGGACGACGACGCTGTCGTCGCGGGTGGTAATACCCCGTCTCCCGCTCAAAACAGTTCCGGAGACTATAATATCTGCGTCATCTCTGGAAAATATGCCATCGGCGGTATTGCTCAATGCCGTAATTGAACCATTTGAACCCATTCGTATGGTCGCGTCATCCCGGGTAATTATTCCTTCCGAGCCAAGCCCTAAATTTGTAACGATGCTTCCGTTCATGACGATATTTGCGTTATCAACAAATTGCATGCCGTCCGAGTTGCTACCATCGGTGTTTATCGTGGCGCCGTTCGCAATTGTGACAATTGCATTGTTGGTGCCGAACAGCGCTTCCGCATTGTTGCCGTTTGTTGTGATTGAACTGCCGCTTGTAAGCGCTATTGTTGCGCCATTCACAACAGTTATGCCCTCGGAATTATTCCCTTGAGTTAAAATGGAACCGGAGATCGAGATTTCGGCATCGTCAAACAAATTAATCCCGTCATCGCTACCCGTGTTGGTCGAAATAGAGCCGAAAACCCGTACAATATTGTTGTTAATCGTGTTGTTTGTGGCACGCACCGCATTGCTGTTGATTGAGATCGACCCGCCATTGGCAATCGTTAGATCATCGCCCGATTGAGTGAAAACGAAAGCCGTACCTTGAGGGGCATTGATTGCGAAACTGGTAGCAAATGATCCTGAAGATCCACAGGTGCTGACAAGTAGCGAAAAAAGCAAAAGGCTGCCGCGAGAACTAGCCATAAAAAACCTAAGAAAATCAATAAATAAAAGAAAATTTATAGCTTCTTTTTTGTTGAAATTCTATTGTTAGAAATGGCAGGTAAAAATGCGCAGTTGCGGACTTAAAATTGTATTAAGAAAGTGCTTTCGCGATGACTTTCCGCATCAAGTTGGGGAGCGCCTCTTCTTCCAATTGGTTGATATTAGCCCACCGTCCTTTGGCTTCAAGCATCGCCGGTGTTAGCGTGCAATTTTCGTCAAAAATTGATTTAAAAACAATGAGTTCGAGATGAAAATGGGTAAACGTATGACGCACCATTCCAACCTCATTCCAATTTGCAACAAGAGGCGCTGCACTCGTATCAGAAACGCCATCATTGTTGGATGTCCAGTCAGTCGTTGGCACCTCGGTCATATCTGCTAATAAACCAGTGGGTGCGCGTTTTTGAAGCCAAATGCTGCGATTCCCCTGAACCAAGACAAAAGCTGCTCCGATTCTTGTAGGTTTCTGTTTTTTAGGAAGCTTGACTGGAAATTTTTCTTGATTGCCTCCGGTTAACGCAGAACAATTATCGTTCAAAGGGCAGAGACTGCAGGCAGGACGTTTTGGCGAACATAGTGTAGCGCCAAGGTCCATAAATGCTTGTGCAAGGTCTCCTGGCCGATCTGACGGGATGATTGGCAGCAGGGCTTTGCGCACGATGTCTTTGGCAACGGGCAAGGGCGTATCGATGGAGAGCAGGCGTGTCACAACCCGCTCTACATTGCCGTCGACCACAGGAACGGGATCACGAAATGCAATCGAAGCAACGGCCGCCGCTGTGTAGGGGCCAATTCCGGGGAACTTTTGAAGTTCTACAGCTGTCTCTGGAAATTTACCGTTATAGTCATCCATCACCATACGGGCGCATTTCAGCAAATTTCTTGCGCGGGAATAATATCCAAGACCTGCCCAGGCCACCATAATCGCTTCGTCCTCAGTTGCTGCAAGATCGGCAACAGTAGGCCAAAGCCGAAGAAAATTTTCAAAGTAGGGTTTAACGGCAGCAACGGTTGTTTGTTGCAACATGATTTCTGAAAGCCAGACGCTATAAGGGTCTGCCAAAGTCTGCTGTCCGCTTTCGGGGCGTTTACGCCAAGGCAGGTCTCGACCATGTTTGTCATACCAATTCAGCAGTTCACTGCTTAGCTGTTTTGGCAGCTTTTCCAAAGTTTGAGCTTTTGGCATAAAAATCCGAACACACATGTTGCAGTCGTCGATGATATCAACGATCTTGTAAGCATGGTCAACAATCCCACAAAACCTGCCAAAAAGCCGCATCGTAAGGGCGTTCGTCCGCTTGCGGACTTAATTGGTGCTACGCTTGATCCGATTTGTGCGAAGCGCGGTTTTGGTTCTGCTTCGCTTCTGTCTTGGTGGCCCGACATTGTTGGCACTGATTATGAGAAGTCCACTTTTCCGGAATCTATCAATTGGCCCAAAAGACACGATCAACGTGATGCAGACTCCTCGCTTGCTGTTTTGACAGTTCGGGTTTTACCGTCTCAAGCCCTGTTTTTCCAGCATGAGGTTCCGCAGGTACTTGAGCGTATAAATCAATTCCTTGGGTATCAGGCTATTGGAAGAGTGCGAATTATACAGGGCAAGATCAAACTTCAAGAACCTGCCAAAAGCAACAAGGCAGCGCAATTGAGCGATCAGCAGAACGAAATTCTTGATGCGCAGGTAGCTGATATTGGATCTGATGATTTGCAAGCTTCACTCAAGAGGCTCGGCGCTGCGATTCTTTCTGAGAAACGCTGAACGCATCTGGCAAAAACAGCACTCTTGAAGTGAACCAACTTGGCTTGTTCATGACGAAAATTTCATTTGCCTTCAAATCCTGCAATGTGGCACGAACCCTAATAAGATGGGCGGCTCGTTTCGCTTCAATTTTTATGGAAGGAGACGTTACATGATTTCTCGTAGGCGTATTTTACAAAGCGGTACAGGTTTGGTTGCTGGTATTGGGGCGGCAACTGTGTTTGGAAGCTCAGCTTTCGCTCAGACAGTAAAAGTCGATGTTGATGATCTTATGGTCGCAGGACCACTTGGCGAAAAGACTCTAGGCAAAGAAGATGCCGCCGTTACGGTTATCGAGTATGCAAGCATGACTTGCGGTCACTGCGCCAACTTCCACAAAAACACCTATAAGCCTTTCAAAGAGAAGTACATTGATTCCGGCCAGGTGCGTTTCCTGTTCCGTGAATTCCCTCTCGATCCAGTCGCCATGGCAGTTGCAATGCTTGCACGTTGTGCACCTGAAGGCACTTATTTTGAAGTTGTCGATGCATTCTTTGAACGTCAGCGCGAATGGGCATTTAAGGAAAATGTGGTTGTAGAATTGCAGAAAATGGCTCTTCAGCTTGGTTTTACACAGGAGACATTCAAGGAGTGCTTGACTAATCAAGAGGTTCTTGACGGTGTAAATTGGGTAAGAAAGCGGGCGTCTGAAGAATTTAAGGTGTCGTCAACACCTACCTTCTTCTTCAATGGCACCCGTCAGACAGGGTCGATGACGATTGAGCAAATGGACGAAGTTATCCAGCCGTTGCTTTAAATCTCGCTCACCATTTAGGCGCGCGAGTTATAAATTCGCGCGCCAAATTTCTATCAATTCATTATTGCAACAAAATGGTATTGCGGTCGCGAGGTGCGCGGCATGATGTTCAACAAGCTCCGTATTTTGGGCTTTAAGTCTTTCGTTGATCCGATAGAGTTTCTCATAAAGGACGGTCGAACGGGTGTTGTCGGCCCTAACGGTTGTGGCAAATCAAACCTTGTCGAAGCATTGCGCTGGGTTATGGGTGAAAGCTCATACAAAAACATGCGCGCTTCCGGCATGGATGATGTTATATTTTCCGGATCTTTGAACCGTCCTTCGCGTAATACAGCTGAAGTGACGCTCTTTGTTGATAATGCTGACCGTACAGCACCAGCTGCCTTCAATGATACTGATGTTTTGGAAGTCACAAGGCGAATTGAGCGTGAAGCTGGCTCAGTTTACAAAATTAATGGCAAAGACGTTCGTGCTCGAGATGTTCAGTTATTGTTTGCAGATGCCTCAACGGGCTCCCGCTCGCCCGCGCTGGTTCGCCAGGGACAAATTGGTGAGCTGATTGGGGCTAAGCCCACTGCAAGGCGTGCAATTCTTGAAGAGGCTGCGGGAATTTCTGGTCTGTATTCTCGCCGTCACGAGGCTGAGCTGAGATTGCGAGCTGCTGAGACCAACCTTGATCGCCTGGATGATGTCCTTACGCAAATCCAAGGTCAATTGGATGGATTGAAGCGTCAATCGCGGCAAGCCAGTCGTTATAAGAATCTCTCGGGGGAAATTCGAAAAGCAGAGGCAACCTTGCTTTATCTTCAATGGCTGGCTGCCAAAGATACGTTACAAACCGCAGACGAGGCACATAAGGCCATTACATTGGAAATGGCCGCGAAAACACAGGCCCAATCTGCAGCCGCGCGTAATGAAGGCGTCGCCAGGGATCAAATGCCAAAGTTGCTTGAAGCGGAAGCAAAGGCTGGTGCAGCTTTGCAGACGCTGCATGTTACTAGGGATACGCTCGAAGCCGAAGAATCACGCTCAAAAAGTCGTCAAATTGAACTGGGTCATCGCATAGAACAGCTCAATCGTGATTTAGAACGTGAAAAGCAAATTATCACCGATAATGATCAGAGCATATCGGTCTTATCTAAAGAAGAAAGTGAGCTCAGGGAAGCAGGCGGAGGCGAGGTTGATGTGGCGGCCGAGCTTAAGGCAACCTTGGAGACCAAAGAAGCTGCCTTACAAGTACACGAACAATCATTGGCGGACATAAACAAAGCCCAAGCTTCAGCGCAGGCTGAGCGGAGTCAGTTGCAGCGTACCACTGCCAATGCAGAGCGTGCAGTATCGCAAAACAAAATGCAAAAGCACTCCGTCGCTAAAGAGCTTGAAAGCATTAATTCGCACTTGAACGCTGACAGCGCATTGACCGAGTTGCAGAAAAAGCTTGAGGGTAGTCTCCAAGACGTGAGCGATATGGAAGCTGCACTTGAAAAAGCTGAAACAACCTTGCGTGAGCTACGCCAGTCGGACAGCGATGGTCGCAAGCCGTTAAGGCAGGCGGAGCAAGATTTACGGGCGCTGCAGACAGAAGCAAAGACGTTAGCACGTGTGCTCCAAGTTGATGAGACGGATATGTGGCCGCCACTTGTCGATGCGTTGTCTGTCGAACCCGGACTAGAAGCTGCTCTTGGTGTTGCTCTGGGCGACGATATTGATGTGCCGATTGATGCAAACGCGCCAACTCATTGGCGTGGGCTTGACAACGCAGAACTTGTGAACTCTGACCCGGATTTGCCAAGCGGGGTTGATGCGCTTGTCACGCATATTAAGGGACCAGACCTTATAACCCGACGTCTTCGGCAAATTGGTCTCGTAACAAAAACCGAAGGCGTGGAGCTGCAAAAACTCCTGAAGCCTGGTCAAAGATTGGTCTCGAGGGAAGGTGATATGTGGCGGTGGGACGGATTTGTAGTCGCCAGTGAGGCACCGTCTGCCGCAGCGCTTCGGCTTGAGAATAAAAATAGATTAGCTGATTTGGAAGCTGAAGCGGAGGAGGGCGAACGAAAGGTTCAGAGTCTTAGTGCAAAGTGGCAAGAAATTTCCGCGCAATTAAAGCAGGCTGAAGAAACAGACCAGTCCCTTCGCCATAAGCTGCGGCAATTGCGCAGCGCGCATGCGGCAGCTCAAGACGAATTGGCAAAGGCAGAACAGGCACGAAGCCGATTTACAAATAGAAAAGCTGCGCTTGATGAAGCGTTGAAACGTTTGGATGATGCAGTTGCTGAAGCCCAAGAGCAGCACGATGAAGCGAATAAGCAGCTGCAGGCGCTTCCTGCCGATAATGCACATGAGGAACAGCTTAGAGAACTCAGAGTTCAGATTGTTGAAGCCCGAGGAGCTGCGGCTGAGGCTCGTGCATCGCTCCAGGGGCAAGAGCGTGATGCGCAAATTCGCAAACAGCGGCTCAGTGCAATTGTAAATGAAAAAGCGAATTGGGAACGCCGTCTTGGTGATGCAAAACGCCAAATAGAAAGCCTGCGTAAAAGGCTTGAAGAAAATAACAAGGAAAAGACCGTGCTCGATGAAGCGCCAGATACTTTTCTGCATAGACGCCAAGCATTGATTTCACAGATTGAAAAAGCGGAAACCAATCGCAAAAATGTGGCTGATGCCAGAGCAATAGGCGAGAGTGAATTGCGGGATGCCGACAGGCAGGCAAAAGAGGCTTTGTCAGCATTAACCAGCGCGCGTGAAGAGCAAGTACGGGCTGAAGAGCGTAGTACATCTGCCAAAGAACGCCTTACGGATATTGAAGAAAGAATATTTGACGTTGCTGAATGCCGGGCTTATGAGCTTCGCGAGAAAACTGGACTGGAAGTTGATTCTAAGCTCCCAGATGTTTCGGCAATTGAAACGCGGTTAGAACGCCTAAAAGCCGAACGTGAACGTCTTGGTGGCGTAAACCTTCGGGCCGAAGAAGAAGCGAGCGAAGTCAACACGCAGCTTGAAGGCCTCATAAAAGAGCGTGATGATCTGATTGAGGCCATTCGTCGTTTGCGCCTTGGAATCCAAAGCTTGAACCGAGAAGGGCGCGAACGCCTACTTGCTGCCTTTGAAGTTGTAAACGGACATTTTCAACATTTATTCTCGCATCTTTTTGGCGGTGGCCAGGCAGAATTGAAATTGACGGAATCAGATGATCCTCTTGAAGCGGGCCTTGAAATCATTGCCAAGCCGCCCGGCAAAAAGCCGCAAACGATGACGTTGTTGTCCGGTGGCGAGCAGGCATTAACAGCTTTATCGCTCATTTTCGCAGTGTTTCTTACGAATCCCGCGCCAATCTGCGTTCTCGATGAGGTAGATGCTCCGCTGGATGATGCAAACGTAGAGCGCTTCTGCTCGTTAGTGGATGAAATGAGCCGTCAAACGCAGACGCGATTCGTAATTGTGACCCACAATCCCATCACGATGGCGCGTATGGATCGGCTTTTTGGGGTTACTATGGCCGAAAGGGGCGTTTCTCAACTCGTCTCAGTGGATTTGCAAACAGCGGAACAGTACCTGGAAGCAAGCTAAACAGTTAAAAAAAGCGCTTAAAAAATGGCCTTCTTCGCAATCGCAACACACCATTCGTAGTATATGTTGCGAGAAAATAGAGAAAATATATAAAATTCAAAGACTTAATGGAGTGAAGCTGATGCTTGACACCGACAGAGGGCACAACTATGTTGCGCTCGAATTTGGCAGAAAATCTGTGGGATCAACATGAGCAAGCAAAATCGCCCTGAAGATGCGGGCGAGGAGGCGCAGGCTGATCTCGATAACCGCCTAGAAAAACTGAAATCGCGGCTTGATCGTGAAGACAGTAAAATTCAGAAGCAGGCCGAAAAGCCAAACTCCGGTAACATGGAGTTGGCACAAGGTCTTAAGTTGGGCGCGGAATTTGTGTCTGGCATTCTGGTTGGGGCGGGACTTGGATATATAATTGACGGTTGGCTGGATAGTTCACCGTTCGGTTTGATTATCTTTTTGCTGCTTGGCTTTGCTGCTGGTGTCATGAACGTTTTGCGTTCAATTGGTGTGGTGGAAAAGCCGTTTGAAAAACCGCGAGACGGCTCTGAATAGAGCGGTAGCGTGGACAATGAGTTAGACAAGTTAAGGGCTGAGATCTGTGGCAAACGATCCTATTCATCAGTTTCAAATCTCCAAACTCGCGCCGTTGGGCGAAGTTGGCGGCGTTGAATTTGCCCTAACAAATTCCGCAGTCTTCATGATTGCGACCGTAGCTGCTGTTGCAGCTTTTCTGATGTTTGGCTCCAGTAGCCGTTCGTTGGTTCCTGGTCGTTGGCAGTCGATGACTGAAATGACTTACGAGTTTGTGGCTAAGACGTTACGAGATGCCGCCGGCTCTGAGGGCATGCGGTTCTTCCCGCTTGTGTTCTCCCTGTTTGTTTTTGTGTTGTTCGCCAACCTGTTTGGCATGTTCCCGTATTTCTTCACAGTTACCAGCCATATTATCGTGACATTCGCGCTTGCGATGTTGGTGATTCTGACGGTTGTTGGCTATGGTTTCATGCGCCACGGTTTCGGATTTCTGAAATTATTTGTTCCTAGCGGAATTCCTGCGGTTCTGATGCCACTGGTTATCGCGATTGAGGTGATTTCTTTCCTCTCGCGCCCAATTAGCCTTTCAGTTCGTTTGTTCGCTAATATGCTGGCTGGCCACATTACACTGAAAGTGTTTGCTGGTTTCGTCACAAGCCTGACAGCAATGGGCGCTGTAGGTATTGCCGGTTCGGTTCTGCCACTTGTTATGACAGTCGCTCTAACCGGTCTCGAATTTCTCGTAGCTTTTCTTCAAGCCTACGTTTTCACAGTATTGACCTGCATGTACCTCAATGACGCGGTACATCCAGGTCACTAAGTTCAACTCTAATTCCAGCTGTCCATTGGGTGGCCGGTAACTATCTAAAAGCTTAAGGAGCATCAAAATGGAACTTGCAGCAGCACAAGCAATCGGCGCTGGTATCGCATGCCTTGGAATGGGCGGCGCAGCTATTGGCCTTGGCCAGATCTTTGGTAACTACCTCTCCGGCGCTCTGCGTAACCCTTCAGCTGCAGATGGCCAGTTTGGCCGTTTGATTTTCGGCTTTGCGGTGACAGAAGCCCTTGGCATTTTCTCTCTGCTTATCGCTCTTTTGCTTCTCTTCGCGTAAGCAAAGACAAGTTGCGCGGCGGGTTCGCCTGCCGCTTAATGAGCTTTTTGGGAGTAGAAGACCGTGGCCTCAACGCCAGCAGAAAATGGTGCGGAAGCGGCAGGATCATTTCCGCCATTCGACCCATCAACATTTGGTTCGCAGTTGCTTTGGCTCGCGATCACTTTTGGTGTGCTTTATTGGTTGATGTCCAAAGTCGCGTTGCCGCGTCTGAGTGACATTCTCGAAGTACGTCGTGATCGCATAATGAGCGACCTTGACGAAGCACAACGCTTGAAAGATGAGTCCGAAGAAGCGATCGCTTCCTACGAACAGGCATTGTCTGAAGCGCGTAAGAAAGCTCATGACATTGCGCTTAGCGCCCGCGAAAAGGCTCAGGCCGAAGTGGACGCCGAGCAGGCAAAGGTTGATACTGACCTGAGTGCAAAAATGGCAGAAGCTGAAGCCGCAATTGCTGAAACACGTAACAAAGCAATGGCTGAAGTAACTGGCATTGCGGAAGAGACGACCATCGAATTGGTGTCAACTTTGATTGGTACAAAACCAACCAAAGCGGCGCTTACAAAGGCCATTTCTTCGGCTGAAAAAGCGGCATAGGAGCGGGATTATGTTCGACGCAACATTTTGGGCCTTTGTAGGCCTTATGCTGTTCCTAGCCTTGATTATTTACATCAAGGTCCCTCGTAAGATCGCTGCTGGTTTGGATAAGCGTGCTGACGCTATTCGAAGCGAGCTGGAAGAAGCTAGACGTTTGCGTGAAGAAGCGCAGGCACTTCTAGCTGAATATCAGCGCAAACAGCGCGAAGCCGAGCGTGAAGCTGAAGATATCGTCTCTCAGGCTCAACGCGAAGCAAAAGCAATGGCTGCCGAAGCGAAGCAGAAACTTGAAGCTTATGTTGTCCGCCGACAGAAGCAGGCTGAAGATAAAATTACTCAGGCTGAAACGCAGGCTGTCCAAGACGTCCGCTCACGTTCTGCAGATGTAGCAATTGCTGCTGCGGAATTGATTATTGCTGACAAAGTTAGTGGCAAGCTTGCTGATACTTTGATTAGCAGCAGTATCAAAGACGTTGCGGCAAAGTTAAACTAGCAGCAAGAAGTTTTTTGAATTGAAATCGTCGGGCAATGCCCGGCTTTTTTGTGCATTTTTTTCCGTTTGAGATGAGAAGACCTCTAAATCCTGTCAAAGCCGCACGGAAACCTCATTGGAAAGGACTTAAAGGTCTTTTAGTGGCCTGAAGCTTTGGCGGTGATGTCTTGAGCCGCCATGTTTAACAATTGCGTGTCTGTGCATCTCTGTACCATAGCCCATGTGCACATCTAGACCATAGCCTGGGGCGTCCTGCGCACATGTTTGCATCATACGATCACGCATGACCTTTGCTACTATTGAAGCTGCTGCAATGGATTTAGAGAGCGTGTCTCCTTTGATGACAGCTCCTGCAGGGCTTGGCAGCCCACTTGGGACATCACGACCATCAATGAGCACTCCATCCGGCCGAAGGGGGAGGGCTTTAACTGCTTGGGTCATAGCCCAAAGCGTTGCAGCGCGTATGTTCATTTCATCAATTCGCAGCGGGGTGGCCCAAGCAACACCAATGTGATGCTTCGTTATTAGCGCCTTGAACAATTTTTCTCGTTGAATGGCTGATAGCTTCTTGGAATCATTAAGCGTGTTGGGAACGTTTTTATTATTCAGGATAACAGCGGCTGTTACGACTGGACCTGCCAAAGGTCCACGTCCCGCTTCATCGACACCTGCAATCAAATAGCGTTGCTTTGCCTCTACAACATCTTCTTTCGAGAGTTCGCTGAAAAGCGGAAGATTGAATGCTTTTCCATTACGCTCCAAAGACATCAGTTTTTCGCAAGCCAGCGTTTCTACTTTAAAATCCGGTCCACGAGACATTTTTTTCTTATTTGAAGCTCGGTATGGGGAATCGAATAAATGTGTACTCATCTAACTACAATGAGCACAAAACCCATGCGCAGCAAGTGCGTTTCAGGAAGCCATATCGAACAACGACAGCTGAGCATTTTTCTTCATTGGCGACTTAAATAGATCTGTACGCAGGTCTACGCTTCTAATGCCTATTTTAAGGCGACTACATGCTTTTTCAAATCTACGTCCAATCATCCAGGCATAAGGCCCGCTGCCGCGCATTCTTTTTCCCCAGGTGGCATCATAGTCCTTCCCATCTCGCATAGCCTGAACAAGTGACATGACGTGACGATATCGATCGGGGTAATTGGTAAGAAGCCATTGGCGAAATATGTCTCGTACTTCTAAAGGCAGTCGCAACATTACGTAACCGGCTTGATCTACTCCAACAGCTTTACCAGCTTCCAAAATTCGTTCGACTTCGCTGTCGTTCAGCGCCGGTATAATCGGCGCAACCATCATTGCTGTTGGTATGCCCGCATCATGAAGCGCTTGAAGTGTCTCAAGCCGCTTTGTCGGGCTGGCAGCTCTTGGTTCCATCCTGCGAGAAAGCTTCTTATCCAGTGTTGTCACCGATATAGCTACCTTCACCAGGCCTTTCTCGGCCATTCGCGATAATATATCGATGTCGCGTAGAACCATTGCCGATTTTGTTACAATCGCAACAGGGTGGTTTGTGCGCTCAAGGACTTCCAAAATTGAACGCGTAATGCGCCAATTTTTCTCAATTGGTTGATACGGATCTGTATTGGTTCCAAGTGCAATTACTTTGGGGATGTATTTGGGGTTCGCGAGTTCATTCTCCAGCAGCGCAGCTGCATCTGGTTTTGCAAACAAGCGACTTTCAAAATCCTGTCCGGGAGAAAGACCCATATATGCGTGGCTTGGTCTTGCAAAACAGTAAGAGCAACCGTGTTCGCAACCACGATATGGATTAATGGATCGGTCAAATGAAATATCAGGCGATTGATTGCGTGTGATGATACGCTTTGGGTGTTCTATCTGTATCTGGGTTTTGAGTTTGGACTGTGAGCTTTCCATGTCCCAGCCATCGTCAAATGCGTCTCGTTTATAGCGTTCGAACCTGCCAGAAGTGTTACTGACAGCACCACGCCCCTTTTGACGGACAACTTGGAGACCATTGCGATGGCTATCTATGCCGATAATTTGGGTTCTGTTTTGCATGTTTCAAAGATAGTACAAATTTAGAACAAAACAAGAACAAAATTGCAAGCGGAGTGAATTTGGTTAAAAAGCTGTTAAATATCAGGTGTTTTGAAGTTTGGAGCGTTTCAGATGTTCATCGAGTCGCGGCAAGATTTCCACGAAATTGCAAGGTTGATGACGATAGTCCAATTGATGGACAAGAATTTCATCCCAAGCATCTTTGCATGCGCCAGATGACCCGGGGAGGGCAAAAATATAGGTGCTATTCGCAACTCCAGCCGTTGCTCTGGATTGGATTGTGGATGTTCCAATCTTTTGAAAACTGACATGGTGGAACACGTGAGAGAAGCCATCCATTTGTTTTTCAAACAAAGGTGTCAACGCTTCCGGCGTAACATCGCGTCCCGTAAAGCCAGTACCGCCAGTGGTAACAACGACGTCAATATTCTTATTAGCAATCCATTTGGACACGCAGTCCTGAATTTGTTTGACATCATCTTTGCACATGGCTCGGTCCGCCAATACGTGTCCAGCTTTTTTAATTCTCTCAACAAGAACACTACCTGACCGGTCTTCAACCAAAGACCGAGTGTCTGACATCGCCAAGACAGCAATTCTCAACGGTATGAATTTTTTGGACATGTCTAAACCGAGCATAGAAATTCCTGACATTACTGGTCTGCAGTTGGAAAAATACCTTTGTCCTTTGCAGCATTTTTGAGATTCAATAAATCCCGCCATACAAGCCGCTTTTGGGCCGGTTGACGAAGTAGGTATTCAGGGTGGAGAGTTGAAAGGGCAGGAACTTGAGTTGGAGAGTATGCGCGCCATTTCCCCCGAAGTTTCAAAATTCCATCTGTCGTTTCCAAAAGGCTTTTAGCTGGTAAACCACCAAGAAACAACAACAGTTCAGGTTGGAATAATTCAATTTGGCGGGTGATAAAGGGTTTGCACAACTCCATTTCAGCTGCAGTTGGCGTTCGATTGCCTGGCGGGCGCCAAGGCAAAACATTCGCCAAGTATACACTGTTCCTATCTAGTTCTATTGCGGAAAGCATTTTATCTAATAATTGCCCGGCACGACCGACAAATGGTTTTCCCTGTATATCTTCATCGCGCCTAGGTGCTTCACCAATGAGCATGATCTTGGAATTTCGATTGCCGTCTTCAAAAACAGTGGTTTTGGCAGTTTTTTTCAAACCGCAGCCATCAAATGATTTTTGCAATTCCATCAGCTCATCAAGGGTGGTTGCTGCTGCAGCGCGCTCGCGCGCATCTTGCAAAATGGTTTCATGCGATATCGCGTTTTGAGCAACTGGTTGGGCAGCCTGAGCTGGCTCAACATTCGGTGTCTGCTGGTGCCTTACAGTTTTTGGGGATTGAGTGAGAGTGCTTTCAGGCTGAATAGTGTTTGCGGTGGGGGATCGTGGGTCTGGTACGGCAACTTTGATAATACGATTACGCGGCGCTTCATCTAGAGCGATATCTACGCCGGCATCGGCGTAAAACTGTAACACGTCTCTTAAAGTTTCAGTCTGTACCATTTGTCTTTACACGCGTCCGCTGCGGTTCCTGTGGCGTCTATATAAAGCAACATGCTTTGGATGTCGTGGTGTGACAAACAGATGTTGCTGGAAATCAGAACAATTTCTGGCTAGATGATATTGGAATAGATCGTAATCGTAATTTTCGCCGCTTTGTGGCACTTCGAAAGGCAAGACGAATGACCGAAACCGCTCTTCATGACGCTGAACCACGCGAAAGCATGGAATTTGATGTGGTGATTGTCGGTGCTGGGCCAGCAGGTCTGTCTGCTGCCATTCGTTTGCGGCAACTTGCCATAGAAGCTGGTAACGATGATTTCTCTGTTGTTGTGTTGGAAAAGGGCGCTGAGGTTGGCGCACACATTTTATCAGGCGCAGTGGTAGATCCAATTGGTTTAGACGCATTGTTGCCGAACTGGCGCGATGAAGAAAACCCATTGAAGACCAAAGTAACCGCAGACAAGTTTATGTTCATGGGGCCGGGCGGCGCAATTCGCCTTCCAAACTTCCTTATGCCACCTCTCATGAATAATCATGGCAACTACGTGGTTTCACTTGGCAATGTTGCACGGTGGCTTGGCGAGAAAGCTGAGGCCCTTGGTGTCGAGATTTATCCGGGTTTTGCTGCCGCAGAAGTCCTTTATGATGAAAATGGAGCAGTACGCGGCGTTGCCACTGGCGATATGGGTATTGGTAAAGATGAAGAACCTAAACCATCTCACGAACGTGGAATGGAGCTTTTAGGCAAGTATGTGCTTATAGGCGAGGGTGTACGGGGATCTATCGCAAAGCAACTCATCAAGAAGTTCGAACTTGATGCTGGAAAAGAGCCGCAGAAGTTTGGCATTGGCCTGAAAGAACTTTGGGAAGTAAAACCAGAAAATCACCAACCTGGCCTTGTGCAACACTCTTTTGGTTGGCCTCTTAACAATAAAACTGGCGGCGGATCATTCCTTTATCATTTGGAAGGCAATCAGGTTGCTGTCGGTTTTGTTGTCCACCTCAACTATAAAAACCCATATTTATCCCCTTTTGACGAATTTCAACGGTTCAAAACGCACTTGGCAATTGCGCCGACGTTTGAAGGTGGCAAACGTCTTTCGTATGGCGCTAGGGCAATTACAGAAGGTGGATGGCAAAGCGTGCCAAAGCTCTGTTTCCCGGGCGGCGCGCTCATCGGGTGCTCTGCCGGTTTTGTGAACGTTGCCCGCATCAAAGGGTCTCACAATGCTGTTCTGTCAGGTAAATTGGCTGCCGAACATGCATTTGAAGCGATTGCTACAGGTCGCGCGCAGGATGAACTAACTGGGTATGAAGATGCATGGCGCGCAACGGATATTGGCAAGGATTTGAAAAAAGTCAGAAACGTGAAACCGCTTTGGTCGCGTTTTGGCACCATGATCGGCATTGCACTTGGCGGCTTGGACATGTGGACAAACACACTGGGCTTTTCATTCTTTGGTACAAGAAGCCACGGTAAACCCGACCATGCGGCATTGGAACCAGCTTCAAAACACAAGAAAATAGATTATCCGAAGCCGGATGGAATTTTGAGTTTTGACCGGCTGTCTTCAGTGTTCATGTCGAATACAAATCATGAAGAAGACCAGCCGACACATCTTAAACTTACAGATTTAAGCCTGCAAAAAACGAGCGAATACGATGTGTTTGCGGGGCCGTCCGGACGCTATTGTCCAGCTGGTGTATATGAATGGGTTGAAGAAGGTGATGAACCAAGCTTTGTCATAAATGGCCAAAACTGCGTTCATTGCAAAACTTGCGATATCAAAGATCCAAACCAGAATATCAATTGGACCGTTCCAGAAGGCGGCGGTGGTCCTGTTTATCCAAATATGTAATGAAAACCATGAGTCGAAATTGGCGAGTTGAGGTGTTGAGCGCTGACTAGTTACTGCGCTCAATCCTTGGTATTGTTGACTCTACTGGCTTGCTTAATCATAAATCAGCGCATGAACTTATTATTTCATCATTTACGCACATATCTCAATGGCTTGAAAAGCCAAGACATTTTACCTTGCTTAAGCGAGAAATCCCATTTCTGATCTAGAGAAATGGGGCTGGAATAGTTTTTTTGCGCGCCAAATTCAGCATGATGAGGAAGGTCTGCTTCCAGTGCGTGTCGTAGAGGTTCACCGCAGCGGAATTCGTGTGGTGGGACCATTTATCGACGTTCAAATCCCTCGGTTTAGTTCAGGGGAGGGGGATGGAGAAACTGTAGCAACTTCAGGTGATTGGCTCGTTCTTGACCCTCTATCGCAGCGCCCTGTGAGGATGCTTGAACGTAAGAGTTTGTTTCAGCGGCGCGCGCCTGGAAAAGCTCGCAAATTGCAGCTGATCGCTGCAAACATCGATACGCTTTTTATCGTGACTTCTTGTAATAATGAATTCAACCCAGCGCGTTTAGAGCGCTATCTCGCGCTTGCTAGCGAAGCAGATGTTTTGCCGGTGATTATTCTGACGAAGGCTGATCTAGCTGATAATCCAGATACTTACGTGCAGGAAATCAGAATGCTTTCTCCGACTCTCATCGTTGAAGTCGTTGATGCACGCGATACGGAAAGTGTCTCTCACTTGTCTGGTTGGTGCGGCATTGGGGAAACCGTTGCGTTGGTTGGATCCTCTGGTGTTGGAAAATCAACACTGGTCAACACACTGTCTGGCGCGAGAAAGGCAGAAACTCAGGCTGTTCGTGCAGGTGACAGCAAGGGTAAACACACCACGTCTCACCGTACATTTCACCAGTTACCAACTGGGGGCTGGTTATTAGATACGCCAGGTATTCGCGAATTGCAGTTGACGGATGTGAAGGAAGGTATCGACGATGTCTTTGCAGATATTGTCGATTTGACACAGCAATGCCGCTTCAATAATTGCAATCATGGCAGCGAGCCTGGATGCGCAGTGCAAGCCGCGATTGGTTCCGGCGATTTACAAATTGAGCGTCTCAAAAGTTGGCAAAAACTTGCAGCTGAAGAGACGCGCAACACTGAAAGCATTGCAGAAAAACACACAAAAAACCGCGCGGTTACGAAAATGATAAAGCGCGCTACCAAGCACAAAAGCATCAGAAATTTCGAATAGAGCTTTGCTATCGAAAATAAAAGGCGGTTACCCGAGGATAACCGCCTTAAGAACATTACTTCGAATGCTGTAATTTCTAGCTTGATAAGCCGTTGAGAGTAGCGGCTCCCAAAATAGCTCCAGGGTGCCCATTGACGGTGGATTGCACCAATACCGCGCAATTATCATAACCACTTTTCGCGAGCTCACTAAGCGGCAAAGTCATTTCGGTCTTTTTGCCGTTCCACATGCCGATTGGGCGCATCTCGCGAACAACATTATGATAGGTCACCTGAGAGCCTCGGTTTTCGCCACGGCCAATATCAACGACATGCGCTTTATCGTAGAACACAAGCCAGATCGTTGTGTTTTTACTTTGAAAGTCACCACCTGATACGCTCACCGAGAGCGCTTCACTGTTTTTCGTCAGCGTCACATCTAATGGTAGAGAAGATGATGCATCGGCGCTTGCCTTCTGCAAACCGGAAATGGAATCGTCTATACGTCCACGACGGCTCCCAACCACATGTATCTGTCCATTTACCACTGCTTGTGGGGTGTAGACATTACGATCCTTACGCCCTGTCGCGTAAGCGCGTTGGCGTTCGGAGTGTTCAGCTTTGCCGAGCGTATCGCGCCAGCCAAGATAATCCCAGTAATCGACAGGAAGTGTAAGTGCGAGAACATCACCTTCAGACACCAGGTCCCCCACAACTTTGTCCGCCGGTGGGCAGGATGAACAGCCCTGACTTGTGAACAATTCAACAACCGCTCGAGGCTTGGTCATAACATCAGCGTTTGCAATCTGGGCGGTGAGGGTGGTTGTCGCCAAGATTGTGGAGGTCACAGCAAATGACATTAGAAGCTTCGTTGGTTTGAACATTATCGGGTTCCTTTTCTCTCAACTAAATAGTTAGCCATATTCCCTGTAACGCTCCAGTCACATATCAGTGAGGGGTAGATAAAAGCGATTCTACAAATAATAAGTGACCATATTGATACGTGACTAAATAGTAACCTATAAGGGTTTTATGGAAGCGATATTCAAGGCGCTGGGTGATGCTACGAGACGGGACATTCTGGATATGCTGCACAAGCAGGATGGCCAGACCCTGACGGAGCTGGAAGAGGGACTTTCGCAAAAGCGAGAGATGACCCGCTTTGGCATAATGAAACACCTAAAGGTCTTGGAAGAAGCTTCTCTAGTGGTCAGCAAGCGGTCCGGACGTTTCAAGCATCACTATCTCAACGCGGTTCCATTGCAGGAGGTCATCGACCGCTGGATTGAGCCGCTAACGCAAAAACCTCTGGCACGCATGGTGCTGGATTTGAAAGCAAATCTTGAGGAGAAAAACTCGATGTCAACTGAAGCAAAACGTCCGGACTTCGTCTTGGAAACTTATATTCAAACATCACCGGCCGATCTGTGGGACGCGATTACCAACGCAGATAAGACCGAGCAATATCACTTTGCCAAAGCGCGGGCGACTGGCTCGTTTGAAGTTGGTGGTGAAGTGAAGCACCTGACTCCTGATGGAAACACCATGCTCAGCCACAAAATTACTAAGGTCACACCTGAAAAACATCTCGACATGACTTTTACGCCAGGTTGGATGCCAAATGCGGAAAGCTCACGTGTTGTCTACGAGATTGAAGACATGAATGGCGCCTGCAAGCTAACAATTATGCACTATGACATTCCTGCAAATCAGGAGGGTGTCGGCGATGGTTGGAGTAAATTTGCATCCAGTCTCAAGACTTTCCTAGAAACAGGTAAGGGTCTGGCATTCTCCGCTTAGGCGCGAGAATATCAGTTTCCAATTTAGGAGACTATTATGACAACGGAGCTTTTTGTTTTAACTCTCACATCCGTTCTTCTTGCAAGCTTATGGATACCTTACATTGTTGGTGTGAATATGCAGAAAGGGGATTCCTCTTATGCATTTGAAAGGCCCGCAGATTTGCGCGAAATGCCTGCCTGGGTTCACCGTGCACACAGAGCCCATCTGAATCTACTAGAGCAATTTACACCATTTGCTGCCTTGGTAATTCTGACACATGTGTTGGGTGTCAGTAACTCGATCACCGGCTGGGCAGTTGTTGTCTTCTTGAGCGTGCGGGTGTTGCACGCTGTTGGAATGATTTCCGGTGTGGCAAAGTTCCCTGCCAGACCTATGATTTTTCTGATTGGCTGGATCTCGATCCTCGTCCTAGCCTGGCAGGTTCTTGCAAATGGTTGAGGCCATCCTGGTTGAATACTACATAAAAAGGGCCGGATTTCCGGCCCTCTTTAACAGATGGAGTGATGGAAGCTCATTGCCGTTACTCAATTGGAATACGCAGGCCATATAGCGTCACGTTATCGACTATTCCGATGCTTGGATTTTGAGTTTCCGTGTAAGAAAACACCAGTTGGTCGTCATAGACATTTAATTCCATCCGATGTGCTAACCCATAACCAACGCCATGACGTTCGGTGCGCGCACTGTCATAATGATTGAAGACGTATTTTTGCCCGTTTAGTTGGGGCAGCTGAAGCAATACCCGAAAGGTATTATTACCGCCGCGGCGCTCAGCTCGTTTTATGTTTTTTAAATAGAGACGCCCCCGCAATTCTACGTATCCTCTATCAGAAATGCGATATTCAATCTCGTCGACAGGGTTGGGGCCCGGCTGCCAGCCTGGGCCAAGCTCAGTCAATGGAATCCATTGCCCTATGGTCGTGGTAGATGTTGAAGGGGATGCTGTATCTGGGGCGTTTGCACATATCAAAAACTGGTTCAATGCCGACGCGGAATTATTGAGCGATGCTGTAACTCGAATACGTTCCTGAATCACAATAGTAAGCTCGCGACCAGTTTTCATTTCATTGACAATGTATGGGTCCAAATCGAGATAAAGGTTGCCATAGTAGTCGTCTACAAATGCTGTCAGTCGGTACTCTGCTCCATTGTCAAAATTCAAAGAAACAGAAATATCGTTTGAATTTCGAGGATATCGCGGCAAAGAAATGAGCAAAACGGGCGCATATTGGCCTTGGGAACTAATCAGCGTGAAATCACCAGTGGTATGTGCTTGGGAGACGAAACATGCTGGGCCCCAATCTTCTTGACCCTGACTATATTGCCAGGCTTGCGCATTGGCGATTGTGAAAAAAATCAATGCAGTCAAAATTGAAAACATTGCTGACAGGCGTTTCGTAGTCGAATCCATGTAGTTGTATTCCTTGTTGGTCGAGCTCAGAAACTCAAAATTTACAATAGGGGTTAGCCCGATTAGTCATTGAGGTAAACGACTATGCACAGAACTGCCATCTTGAATTATTCGACGAGTTGAATCTGATTCACAACTTCAAAGGTTTGGCTCAATGGTCTGAGATGACTCGCAAAAATTCGGATCCGTACCGTTCGAGCTTTTTAGCGCCGACGCCGTTCAGCTGCATCATACCATCCATAGAATGAGGTCGATGTTGGGCCATTTCAATCAGCGTTTTATCCGGAAAAATCACATAAGCGGGAACGTTTTGGCTGCGCGCGAAATCGGTACGACAAACCTTCAATGCTTTTAACAGTGCTTGGTCACCGGCATCATGGAGTTCAATCGGTGCTGAACGTGATCCAGACCGTTTTCGTTCGGCCTGCTTTTCAGGAAAGCGCAGGTCCAGTTTTTCTTCACCGCGCAACACTGGCCGCGCTTTTTCGCACACCTGCCAAGAACCTTGCGCAATAGACACACTGGCGTAACCAGCTGCATACAGTTGGCGAAAAATGCTGCGCCATTGGTTTTTGTCAAATTCACCGCCAATCCCATACGTAGGAAGGCAATCATGCTTCTGGTTTTTGATACGGTCTGTCTCCTCGCCAACCAAAATACTCACCAGGTGCTCAAGACCGTACATTTGGCCGGTTCGAAGCATAGCCGAAATTGCCTTTTGCGCTGCCTCGGTACCATCAAAGGTTTGACGGGGGTTTTTGCACAAATCGCAGTGCCCACAACGGTCTGCTATCTCGTCAAAATATCCCAGCAAAGTCTGACGCCTACAAAGCGCTGCTTCCGCCAAAGTCAGCAAGGCATTCAACCGTTGATGATCAGCTCTCTTTCGGTCTTCCGGCGCATCGCTTTCATCAATTTGCCGGCGGCGCAATTTGATGTCGTCTACTCCGTAAAGACAGAGCGTATCTGCAGGAAGTCCATCTCGGCCCGCACGGCCAATTTCCTGGTAGTAACTTTCCATAGTCTTTGGCAAGTCGGCATGGATGACAAACCGAACGTCGGGCTTGTCGACCCCCATGCCAAACGCAACTGTCGCAGCCATAACGACGGCATCTTCTTGAGAAAATCGGCTTTGGTTCTTTCTGCGGCGTTCCGGGTCCATTCCAGCATGGTATGCAAGGGCGTTGACGCCCTTACTTGCAAGGTGTTCTGCCAAATCTTCAGTTTTTCTACGAGACGAGCAATATATGATGCCAGATTGGTCTGGCCTCGCTCCTACAAACTCCGTGATTTGTCGTTTCGGATTGTTTTTTGGTTCGAATGCCAGAAATAAATTTGGTCTATCAAAGCCGCGCAGAAATTGCTTTGGCGGTGCTGCAAAAAGCTTAGAGATGATTTCGGAACGTGTTTCTTCATCTGCAGTTGCTGTAAAGGCGGCAACTTGCACGCCGCCCAGTGCATCGCGCAAATTACCAATTTCTAGATAGTCCGGCCTGAAATCGTGGCCCCATTGACTGACGCAATGTGCTTCATCAACAGCCAGCAAATTGATTTTTAGGCGTCTCAAAAGTCCTGGCGAAGTGGAGATGCGCTCTGGTGCCATATAAAGCAGCTTGAGCGAACCATCGTCCAATGCATTGAATACCCGCTCGTTTTCGTCCGGATCATTGTTTGAGGTGAGGGCGCCAGCTTCCACGCCATTTTGGCGAAGTTGCGCAACCTGATCGTTCATAAGGGCTACAAGCGGAGAAACCACTAGTGTAACGCCGTCACCGCACAATGCTGGGAGTTGATAGCAAAGCGATTTACCGCCACCTGTCGGCATGATTGCCAACACATCTTCGCCAGCGAGAACACTTGATACGATTTCTTCTTGACCAGGACGGAATTCGTCATGTCCAAAAACGGTTTTGAGCAAATGTTTCGCTTGCTGCATCAGGGGCCAAGAATCGCATTAATCATGTTCCTCTTGGCTACCATGAACCTAAGCGAGGGTAGCAGGGTTTTTTTGATTTTTTAATTCCCCGATATGCAAAAGGCCTCAACCTGCCTTACAGCGATTTATCATTTGGCCCCATCTCATCCGTCGCATTTTTCCACTATGATTGTCGGACAAGCGACGGTAGTTCTAAAGAGGTCTGCTAGCTTTGTGAAATTGAAGAGTGATTTAGGATCGCGGTATGTCTGTTACGCTGATTGATAACTCAAGCGCAAAGGGGGCGGGTAACCGTATCCACCCTGGCTCCGGCCGCCGTAAGGCGCATGCATACAACAAAGGGCGGCAACTGGACCCAATTGCTTTGGGTGAAGTTAAGGATCTGTTTTCTGGTGAACCTCAACGCGACCTGCTCATAGAGTATCTTCATGCAATTCAGGACACTTATGGCTGCCTTCATGCCCGTCATTTGCGTGGTCTTGCTGAATGGATGCGTTTGTCCATGTCTGAAATCTACGAGGTCGCGACATTTTATGCCCACTTCACTGTGCTTGAGGATGATGAAACCCCTCTTCCTGAAATTACGGTGCGCGTGTGTGATAGCCTTAGCTGCGCACTAAATGGTGCTGAAGAGCTTTTTGAGGGGCTCTCAGAGCGGTTTGGGCAAGATGTTCGGGTGTTGCGCGCCCCGTGCATGGGGCGCTGTGATGTGGCTCCTGTTGCAGAGGTCGGCCACAATCATGCAATCAACGCAACTGAAGACAGTATTGCAGCAATGGTCGATGCCAAGGACACGCATGCATCGATGCCGGATGTAAAATCATTCGATGAATATGTCGGCGATAATGGCTATGCCTTGCTGAAGAGTTTCCGCAGTGGCGCTTTGACTTTTGAAGAATTGTCATCAGTCATTGAAAAGTCAGGATTGCGGGGCCTTGGTGGCGCCGGCTTCCCTGCCGCCAAAAAATGGGGCTTCGTACGCTCTGCTCCTGCACCTCGTTTGATGTGTATCAACGGTGATGAAGGCGAGCCAGGAACATTCAAAGACAAATTTTACCTCGAATTGGATCCGCACCGGTTCCTTGAAGGAACATTAATTGCTCTTGAAGCTGTTGGTGCTGACAAATGCTATATTTACATGCGCGATGAGTACCCAGCGATTGTTGAGATGTTGCGCCAGGAAATTCGTCGTCTTGAAACTGAAAGTCTTGCCAAACCAGGGCAGCTTGAAGTGCGCCGCGGAGCAGGGGCCTATATTTGCGGCGAAGAGTCCGCGCTTATCGAATCTGTTGAAGGCAAGCGAGGCCTTCCGCGTCACCGTCCGCCATATGTTGCTCAAAACGGTGTCTTTGGACGGCCCACGCTGGTTCACAATGTTGAGACGGTCTATTGGATCCGCGAAATTTTTGAAAAAGGTGCAGACTGGTTTACGGCACACGGCCGCAATGGCAGAACTGGATTGCGCTCGTTTTCAGTATCAGGGCACGTAAAAGACCCAGGTGTTAAACTGGCGCCAGCTGGCATCACGCTTGAAGAACTCGTCAATGAGTATTGTGGCGGAATGCTGGATGGGCAGGCGCTTAAGGCATATCTGCCTGGCGGTGCATCTGGCGGCATCCTGCCAGCATCTCTGGCAAATGTACCACTCGATTTTGATACATTACAGGCACATGATTGTTTCATTGGATCGGCTGCTGTTGTTGTGCTCTCGGACCAGACCGATATGCGCGGTGTCGCTTTGAACTTGATGAAATTCTTCGAAGACGAAAGCTGCGGACAATGCACTCCGTGCCGCAATGGCACTTCCATGGCAGTAAAGCTGATGGAAGAAGAGACTTGGGATGCTACTGTGTTGAAAGACCTGTCAGATGTCATGATGGACGCGTCTATTTGTGGTCTGGGCCAAGCTGCGCCAAACCCACTGCTTTCTGTGATGAAGCATTTTCCTGAAGAGGTGCTGGGCTGATGAAAAACGTAAAACCAATTCGGTTCAAACTCGATGGCGAAGACGTAACAGCGCTTGAAGGCGAAAGCATTTGGCAAGTCGCAAAGCGGCTGGGAACATCAATCCCGCATCTGTGCCATAGCGAGCAAAAAGGATATAGGTCAGACGGAAACTGCCGCGCCTGTATGGTTGAAGTTGAGGGCGAGCGCGTTCTGGCAGCATCCTGCGTACGTGGGCCTTCCGAGGGCATGGTGGTCAATACTGCGTCGGCACGTGCTGAAAAATCCCGCAAAATGGTCTTTGAACTCTTGGCAGCCGATCAACCGGATCGTGCCGCCCATCCTGATCCAGATGCAAGTTTCTGGAATTGGACAGATGCAGTGGGCGCCGATGAAGCGCGCCTACCAAAGATCAAAGATGTGCCTCGTGATATCAGTCATGGCGCGATCCACGTAAATCTCGATGCGTGCATCGGTTGCAATCTATGTGTGCGTGCCTGCCGTGAGGTCCAAAGCAATGACGTAATTGGAATGGCGTATCGCGGGGCAAGCTCACAAATCGTGTTCGATTTTGACGACCCTATGGGTGAAAGCACCTGCGTTGCTTGCGGTGAATGTGTTCAGGTGTGCCCAACAGGTGCCTTGATTGAAAAAAGCCTCGTCAATGACGAGGGCGTTCGCACTGAATACGCAGATAAGTCTGTAGATACACTCTGCCCCTTCTGCGGGGTTGGCTGTCAAACTGAGGTTCACGTTAAAGACGACAAAATCCTGTATGTCGACGGGCGCGATGGTCCTGCAAACGACAGCCGTTTGTGTGTAAAAGGTCGTTTCGGCTATGATTACATACACCATGATGGACGCCTCACGCAGCCTTTGATCCGCCGCGACGACGCGCCAAAGAACGGCGATTTGCAGATTGAACCTAACGACATCGACAAATATTTCCGCCCCGCAACCTGGGAAGAAGCGCTTGAAAAAGCTGCAAGCGGTATGCGTTCGATTCTGGATGAGCATGGACCAGATGCCACATGCGGTTTTGGTTCGGCAAAAGGTTCTAACGAAGAAGCCTATCTGGTGCAAAAACTGGTGCGTGCCGGCTTTGGAACCAACAATGTGGACCATTGTACACGCCTGTGCCACGCATCATCTGTTGCAGCGCTTCTTGAGGGCGTTGGGTCTGGTGCCGTATCCGCACCCTTTAATGCAGCAAACGATGCAGATTGCATCATCGTTATCGGCGCAAGGCCAACGGTTAATCATCCGGTCGCGGCAACCTACTTCAAGGCTGCTGCAAAACGTGGTGCGAAACTGATTATTATGGATCCGCGCCGCAATGAGATGAGCCGACTTGCTTGGAAGCATCTTGCCTTCAAGCCGGGTCGCGATGTTGCGCTCCTCAATGCAATGATCAATGTGATCATTGAAGAAGAAGCCTACGACAAGCAATATGTGCAGTCGATGACTGATGGCTTTGAGGAGCTTAGAGAGCGGAACAAAGAATATACGCCAGAGAAAATGCAGGATATTTGCGGTATTCCTGCCGAGGAAATACGCGAGGCCGCGTTGGCTTACGCAAAATCCCCACGGTCCATCATTTTCTGGGGGATGGGCATTTCCCAGCACGTACACGGAACCGACAATGCAAGATGCCTCATCGCGCTGGCACTGCTAACGGGACAGATCGGACGCGACGGGACAGGGCTCCACCCTCTTCGAGGACAGAACAACGTGCAGGGTGCCTCTGATGCCGGCCTAATTCCCATGTTCTACCCGGACTATATCTCCGTTGAGAATGGCGATGTGAAGTCCAAAATGGAAGAGTTTTGGGGAACAGAACTGAGTGGCAAACGCGGCCTCACAGTGGTGGAAATCGTAAATGATATTCATGCTGATGAGATCAAAGCCATGTATGTCATGGGCGAAAACCCTGCTATGTCGGATCCAGATCAACACCATACTCGTTCGGCGTTGGCCAAGCTCAAGCATCTGATTGTACAGGATATTTTTCTGACTGAGACCGCCTGGTTTGCTGACGTGATATTGCCAGCAACGGCACATGCAGAAAAAGAAGGCACATTTTCCAATACGAACCGCCAAGTTCAAATTGGGCGACCTGTGGTATCACCTCCAGGAGAAGCAAGGCAGGATTGGAAGATCATTGTCGATCTTGCAAATGCACTGAATCTTGACTGGAAATACGATCATATCAGCGATGTCTTCAATGAAATGGCGCAGATCATGCCTTCCCTGAACAACATCAGCTGGGAACGTCTTCAACAGGAAGACAGCGTAACCTATCCATGTCTGGCGCCTGATGAGCCCGGACAAAGCATCGTATTTGCCGATAGCTTCCCGACTGACACTGGCAGGGGGCGTATTGTGCCTGCTGATTTGGTTTCGCCAGATGAGCTTCCAGATGATGATTACCCAATGGTTCTGACCACCGGACGCATTCTGGAACATTGGCATACAGGGTCTATGACGCGCCGTTCCAAGGTTCTGGATTTCATTGAACCAGAAGCAGTTGTCAGCATGAATGGCACCGATATCCAGCGCATGGAACTTACACCCGGCGAAATGGTGCAGGTCGCCACGCGCCGAGGCACCATTACGTTGAAGCTCCGGCAAGATTGGGAATTGCCACAAGGATTAGTGTTTGTTCCATTCTGCTATGCAGAAGCGCCAGCAAATGCCTTGACCAATCCGCAACTTGACCCAGTTGGAAAAATTCCAGAGTTCAAATTCTGTGCCGTAAAGGTGGAAGCTTTTCTTCATGAGGCAGCCGAATAGGTTTCCTTTGGGTCATATGCCCGAAGGAGACTCGGCTTCTTCGTCGCAAAGTTGGTTTCTTAAGGGCGCGGAACAATTTAGCGGGCCGCGCTGCCTGATTGTACGAGGCCAGATTATTGGTGTGCCTGACGATCACCTTCGCTAAGGGTATGAAACGCAACCAGCAATAACGCCTTTTTTGTAAGTAGTTTTTATCAAAGGGCAGGGTGTTTTTAAGATTTGACTAGGTGAACCGGAATTTATTAATTATATCAAAGAGTTAATTTAAGAATTGTATGGTCCATACGTCAGGCGTTCCTGACTTTGGCCGGCCTTTCATAAAGATTAATGTTAAGGTTGGTTTTGCGGACATTGCTGGCGTTAGTCTGACTAAGCTTGATGCAAAAATACGGCAATGCGCGCTTTAGGTATCTTCGGATTTAAAGGTGCTTTCTATGAGCGTCCGGTACAAACGGATTTGGCGTGGTAAAACGGATCTATCAGCGATGACCCTAGAAAAAATTATCGCACCGTCTATCAGAGCAGGCAACATGTCAGCCAAGTCTTCCAGATTAACGTCAATGGCTGGTGGATGGAACGCGGCAATCTCACGTAGTTGAAACAGCGACGCATGACGCCATTGCATCAGTATTTCGGCGGCAATTTGCCTGACGCTATCATTCAAAAGCCGATCCTGATAACAACACGCCGTTGTCATGCATCCCGGATGTCCTTCAGGCATGTTATTCATCTCATCGGCAAGCAGATCTAAAAACGCAAGAAACCTTTCCAGTGGGTTATTGCTGCCAGCCTGTGCCTTGCTCAAGATTTCACCGAACCAATCCGCGTCAATTTGTAGATTACGATCGAGAATGGCTCGGATGAGTTGGCTCTTGTCCTGAAAATGATAGAAAAAACCATTCTTAGAGACACCAACTTCAAAGATCAACTCTTCGATTGTCGTCGCCGAAACGCCTTTTTGAAGGATTGCCTGCTCGGCCGCATCAAGGATTTGATTTCTTTTCGAGGTGCTCCTGGGCGCAATTTGGTATTTCATTATTTAGGCTCCCAAGCGACGCGCGTGTATCTTTGACACTATGCATTTTGGACAGTGAACCGTCTACTGCACCGTTGGTGAACTAGACGAGGTCGGTCGTTGTCTGGTCATTTTTGGATAGCAAAACTCTGATATTAGCCGGTGCCCGAAAACACTTTGGAGAGAACAATGTCGGATAATGTAGCTAGCAATAATTTGTCGTCGGCGTTCGCAGTCCGCGGGTGTGAGGCACTTGAGTTGCAGTACGACGAATGGGCAGAGACCTACGATCAAGACAACGCGGCAATGGGGTTTCGGCTTCCAGTTCTTGTTGCAGCCTTCTTCGCGCGTTGGGTGCCTGCCAGAGGAAAGGTCCTCGATGCCGGGTGCGGCACAGGTTTGGCAGCTGAAAACCTGTACGTTCTGGGTTACCGTGATTTGACAGGGATCGACCTCTCGAATGCCATGTTGGAAAAGGCACGTGAAACGGGTGTATTTTTAGACCTGCACAGGATGGTGATGGGACGGCCACTGCACTTTGCATCGAACACTTTTTCCGGTGCAATAGTGACTGGTGTGTTCACTGAAGGACATGCCCCGCATTCCAGTTTTGATGAATTGATACGGGTAGTAAAGCAGGGGGGTCACATCGTCTTCAACGTCCGAGACGACATATATGAGCAACATGGATTCCGCGAGAAGATGGACAGGCTTGAAGCCGATGGGCTTTGGAAACTTTCCGAGAAAAGCGCCCCTTTCAGACCTTTTACAATCAGCGAACCTCACGTAATAGCCCGAATATTCGCTTACCAGGTTGCAAGTTAGCGAGGCAATTTGCGGTTTTGTCGGGCTCATGAGGGCGTTAGGGGCAAAACCATCTGGTGTTCAACATTTGATGCAGCGATCGTATTTTGTATTCATACCGTTCTGCTATGCGGAAGCGCCGGCAAATGCCTTGACCAATCCGCAACTTGACCCAGTTGGAAAAATTCCAGAGTTCAAATTCTGTGCCGTAAAGGTGGAAGCTCTTCTTCATGAGGCTGCTGAATAGGTCTCCAATGGATCTGTTACATGAACGATACTTGGCGCCTTCGTCGCCAAAGTTGGCTTCTTGAGGGCGCGCGGAACATCCTAGCGGGCTTGCGCTGCCAGGCTATGAAACGCCAGTTTATTGGAGTGCCTAGCGATAACTTCGCTAACGTCATGAATCACAACCCGCAATAAAGCCCTTATTGTCAGTAATTTTTTCAAAGGGCAGGGTGCTTTCAAGCGTAGACTGATGCGTCGGAATTTATTAATTATATCAAAGGATTGAATCAAAGGGTGCATGGCCTAAACGCCAGGAATTTCTGAGCTAGGCCAGGTTTTCACTTAGATAAATGTTAAGGTCGGCAATGCGGACAAAGCTGTCATTTGCGCGCAGCAATTTATCGACTAAAGTTCTTGGGAGCAAGCGGAGAACGACGAAAGTGAACGACTGGGAACAAAGTTTAAGGATACTCCTCGAGGCAGAATATAAGAAGCCTCACTCAAACAGCATTTTGCTTAGCGTACAGTCGGGTGATGGGAGGATAAAATTTGAGGGCGCCGTTGGT
Organism: Hyphomicrobiales bacterium; assembly: GCA_045107035.1. Taxonomy (GTDB): domain Bacteria; phylum Pseudomonadota; class Alphaproteobacteria; order Rhizobiales. Next base: position 14,441 of record JBGCFS010000113.1, on the reverse strand, counting down.
GAGGGAACGTACGACAGTCCCTATTTCATAGCCAGCATATCGAAAATGTTTACGGCGACAGTCATTATGCAATTGGTTGATAATGGGTTGCTGGACCTCAACGACCCAATTGGAAAGTATCTTTCACATCTCCCGCTGAATGACATCCATGTCTATAAGAATAAGAACTACAGCAACGACCTCAAAATTTACCAGTTGCTCCATCAAACATCTGGACTAGCGGACTACTTTGCGAATGGTCTGAATGAAGACTTTAAGAAGAACCAAGATCGATCCTACTCCGTCGAAGATGTTATCGCGCTCATTCGACGACGGTCGCCTTTTGCAGCACCCGATAGCGGGAAATCGCATTACTCGGACACGAACTACCAGCTTCTAGGGGCACTTATCGAGGTTGTCACCGAACTCACTTTGGCAGACGTATTTAAGGAGCGCATATTCAATCCCATGGAGATGGCGGACACCTACCTCTATGATCATGAGAGGCCGCCAGTGGTAGAACCGCTCCCATTTTACTACAAGAACAATCAATTGAGGCTACCGCTAGCAATGACATCAGAACGTGGCGCTGGCGGAGCCGTATCGACCATGGCCGACAGCCATCGGTTTCTTCGCGCCTATTTTGACGGGAAGCTGTTCAACAAAGCACACTTTGAGCAAATGACCAATTGGAACCGGATGTTCTTCCCGATGCACTATGGATACGGGCTTTGGCGGTTCCAGCTGCCGCGTTGGCTTACGCTATTCCGCAAGATGCCCGAGTTTATTGGACACGCGGGCGCTAATGGCGCTATGGCCTTCTATAATCCCGACAAAGACGTTTACATCACCGGTACGCTGAACCAACTTGATGACCCTGCTCGACAGTTCAAATTCATGCCGAAGGTTGTTAGCGCCATAGATTAGCGCTCGCATAAGCAAGAACATCTCGCCCATAAAACAACTTCCGGATCGGGCTCTTTTGAGACCTTCGCGGCTTAAGGCGCGTTGGTCCAATTTACGCTTTTGGGTCGGTCGTTGACGTGAGGGGCAAAACCATCTGGCGTCCAACATTTGAAGCAGCGGTCGAATCTTGTATTCATACCGTTCTGCGGCGGAGAAGCACCAGTAAATGCCTTGACCAATCCGCAACTTGACACAATTGGTAAACTTCCAGAGTTCAAATTCTATGCTGTAATGGCTGAAGCTCTTCTTCATGAGGTTGCCCGCTAGGTTCCTTCAAGTAGAGCGCTTGCAAGGAGATTTATGCCTGAAGGACACACCATTCATCGCTCTGCCCGAGATCAAAAACCACTTTTCGCGGGCAAAACGCTTTCTGTTTCTTCGCCGCAAGGACGGTTTCTTGAGGGAGCAGAGCATCTGAACGGGCTGCGTTGTCAGACTGTTGAGGCATTGGGTAAACACCTTCTCTATGGGTTTGATACTGGCGAAACCCTCCACATACATCTCGGTCTATACGGCAAAATTCGTATGCAAAGACAGCCAATGTTGGAGCCGAAAGGTGCCGTGCGAGTGCGCTTGGAATCTTCAGACAACGGGGTTGATATTAATGGACCCAATCGTTGTGAAATCTTGGACCCGGAAGGGCGGGCCGCATTGTTTGCACGCATTGGTCCAGATGTGCTGCGCAAAGATGCAAACCCAGAGCGCGCATATGACCGAATTGTTAAAAGTCGATCTCCGATTGGGATTTTGATTATGAACCAAGAGGTTATGGCTGGTATTGGGAATATTTACCGAACCGAGGTGTTGTGGCGCCAACGTATTCATCCAGATATGCCCGGCAATGCGCTGACGCGAGAGGCATTTGATGCACTGTGGGCAGATAGCTGTCATTTACTGGAAATCGGAGTGAAAAAGAACGCAATTATTACAGTCGACGGCGGCACCAAATCGGGCAAACGATATGGTGAAAATGTCAATATTTTCAATTTGGAGACGTGCCCGGAATGTAACGGACGTGTTCGAAAGTTTGAAATGGCGACACGCCGTGCATTTGTTTGCGATACATGTCAGCCGCTAGGTGCTGGTTAAAAGATACAACATTATTGAGATGGTCAAAACAGCAGCAACGGTGCTGAGCAAGATAGATGCAGAGGCGCGCCGAACCATTACGCCGTAGTGTTCGGCCAATACGTAGACATTTTGTGCCACCGGCATTGCAGCAATAACCGCACCAATAGTTACCAGGTGAGGCGGTAATCCTACGAGGTAAAGAATGAGTGCTGTTGCTGCAGGGTGCACAAATAATTTGAGCAAACTGAGTGTAACCACGGGCTTGATGTCTTCGCCAAGGCTGCGTTGTGAGAGCGACATTCCAAGGGCAAACAAGGCTGTCGGGGCTGCCGCGCTGCCGAGGAATGTACTGAATGTTGCAGCGGCACCTGGCAACCCAAGACCGCTAGCGGAAAGAGCCACTCCAACCAAAATGGCTACAGCAAATGGATTGCGTATCGCACCTAATAATGCACGCTTGACCGAAGCGCCGACCGCTCCGCCTCCGGCAGATTCTATTATCATAATAGACAATGGGATCATGATCATTAGGTCTATGATGAGGGCAGCTGCAGATAGGCGGACGCCTTCAGGTCCAAAGGTTGCTCCCGCGATAGGAATAGCCAGGAACCCGATGTTCGCGATAGCTGAGCCTTGGCCAAAAAGCGCCATTTCTCGCCTGCTGGCCTTAAAGAACACTCTGGAAACAATCATTCCCAAAGCAAATAGAACAAGAGCCGCTCCAAGCCAGCCACCTAGAAAACGCCAGTCAAGGATAGCCGTTATTTCCTGCCGCGCAAGTGCCCCAATGACGAGCGCTGGCATTGCGAAATAGAATACAAAGACGTTAATTGCGCTAGCACTTTTAGCATCAATCATTTTTGTGGTGGCTGCGGCATAGCCTAGTCCGACGACTGCAAAAAATGGAATCGTCAGCTCAAGAATACTGAAAAAGTGGATCATATACCTGGTTCAATACGGTGGAGAGTTTCCACAACCTTATTATCAACCATGTGGGCAGTTGTATCAGCAAAATTCAAGAAATGAGCCGACTTCAAATGGATGTCAAAATCGATCGCATTCTTATAAACTTCATAAAGAAAGAAGCGCGTTGGATCGGTGGGGTCTTCAGCAACGTCGAACTGCAAACAGTTCGGTTCCAGTTCCAGCGAGTTTTTGGCCTGCTCGAGCAAGCAGACGCGAAACGCGTCTGCTTGCTCTAATTTTATTTTCCAAGCAACAGTGACAACAAACATGGACAGCTACTCCATTAATCAAGCAACAGCCTTGGCAACCATAACGCTAGCTCTGGAAAGAGCATGACCAACGACAGGCCACACAATTGAAGCATCACAAATGGTATAATGCCTGCATAGATGTGTTGAATTTTAATCTCGGGCGGCGCAACCGCCTTCAGATAAAATAGGGCAAACCCAAATGGAGGTGTCAGGAATGATGTTTGCAAATTGATAGCCATAAGAATTGCAAACCAATAGACGGTATCTATAGCAGCAACGTGGTCGCCAAAATCCAACTTGGCAATGATTGGCGCAAACACGGGCAAAACAATGAGCGTAATTTCGATCCAGTCAAAGAAGAAACCAAGAATAAACACCAGTACCATCAGTGCAAACAATATGCCCCAAGAGCCCAATCCCCAGCTATCAAAGATGTGAATGACAACTTCTTCGCCGCCAATTTGGCGGAACACATAGGAGAAGAGGGTAGCACCAATGAAGATACCAAAAATCATCGCGTTGGTGAGGGCCGAGCGCATAACCACATCTTTGAAAATGCGCCAGAACCGGCTTAAAAGTCCTTCACCTTCTTGAAGGTTATCATCTTCAAGTTCAGCTTGGCCTTCAAACTTCATTTCTGGCACTTTGAGGCCAGGCAAAACGACTAGGTTCAATATTGCCAGCAAGATGGCGCCAAACGCACCAACAGATGCGGCCTCGGTTGGTGTCGCGAACCCACCAAGAATAGAACCAAGAACCATAATAATCAGAAGCACGGGCGGTACAAATGATCGGACAATCATGCTGATGTAGCCAAGTGTCGTTTTCGGACCCATGCTGGCTTCAGGCTTAGGCGCCAGTGCCGGATTAAAATAGCACCGTGTTACAATGTAGACCATGTAGAAGCTGGCCAACATAAACCCTGGGATAATCGCTGCAACAAAGAGGTTACCAACTGACTTACTGAGTAAGTCAGCCATGATTACGAGCATGATAGACGGTGGAATTAGGATGCCAAGCGTGCCAGATGCGGCGATGGTGCCCGAAGCAAGAGAAGGAGAATAGTTTCGCTTCATCATGACCGGCAACGCCAAAAGAGACATCATGATTACTGACGCGCCAATGATACCAGTCGTGGCAGCTAAAATGGTGCCCATAATGACTACGGAGAGTGCAAGACCGCCTGGAACTCGGCGCAAAAGCACCTGCAGGCAGTTCAGCAAATCACGCGCGATTCCGGACTTTTCCAGCATGGTTCCCATGAAGATAAACATGGGTATCGCAGTGAGGATCAGATTGGTCGATATCGCTCCGTAAACTCTTGATGGCAAAGCGTTAAATTGTGGCCAATCGAAAAGCCATGGGTCAACTAGGATAGCTATGAAGGCAAAGCTAAGTCCAATACCACCCAAAACAAATGCAACAGGAAATCCAGAAAATAGAAAGACAGCGAGCGCTGCAAACATCAGCAGCGGAAGTGCTTCAACGAGGGTCACTAGTGGCCACCTCCCAAAAGGTGCTCTTCATCATGAGCACTCAAATTACCAAGCAGACCATCAACGGCTTTCAGAAACTGAGAAATGCCCGCCAATAACAGCAGGCCAAACATGACCACCAAAGAAGCTTTCAACAGCCAAATGTTTGATAGGCCCACAGTAGAAGGGGATACCTCGCCATCAACAAAGGATTTCACCGCGTAGTCGTAGCAATAGATTAGTCCAATGTAGGAAAACGGAATTAAGAAGATCAGAATACCGAAAAGTTCCATGGCATACTTAACCTTTCGGGGCATAATCTCTCGAACAAGATCAATGCGTACGTGAACCTGCCGCGTTATTCCGTATCCCATAAGGAACGTAAAAAGAATTCCGTGCGCCCAATACTCAGACTCTTGCACCATCGTTGAATTCAAACCGGGAAATTTTGGAATACTAAAGTACCGTGTCATCACATCGTACATAGTGATGACAACAAGTGCGACCATTGCAATCGCGCCGATGCGAGCGGCCCAAGCCAACAACCCATCAATCGAGTTGTAGATGGGAGAAAGGGCGGATTTGTTCATTAATTTGCCAATCTTCCTGAAAATTGATTGCCGGAAAAACCGACTCGAACGTCTGAAGTTGATTAACTGGTAACAGATACAAATAAGCCGCGCCAATCAAGGGCGCGGCTTAAGGAAATCAAAGTTGTCGACTTACTTCAGGTAAGCGTTTTCTTTCCAGACGTTGTAGCCTTTCTGGAATTCTTTCAGTGCAGCCCAAGCTTCAGCAAAAGTTTCTGATTCAGCTTTTAGCTCTTCAACAACAAGCACCCAATTTTCTTCGTAAACAGCGAGCTGTTCTTCGTTCCAATTGCGGATATTCACGCCTTTATCATCACGCAGACGTGTGAGGGCAGCACCATTGATCGCTTCGCCTTCAGTCAGCATGTTTGTATATGTGGCGCGGCAAGCAGTACGGATTGTCAGACGTTGGCTGTCTGTCATGCCGTTCCATGTATCCAGATTAATTAAGAGATCCTGGAGTGTGGATTGCTGATGCCATCCTGGGAAATAGTTATATTTAGCAAGCTGATAAAAACCAGCGGACTCATCCACAACAGGCATTGAATATTCTGTTGCATCAATAGTACCACGCTCGAGGGCAGCATAGATTTCGCCACCTGGAAGTAGTTGCGTATCAACACCGAGTTTCTGCATAACTTTCGCACCTAGGCCGAAGAAACGCATTTTCATGCCCTTCATATCGTCCAAGGAAGCGATTTCCTGGCGGAACCAGCCAGATGTTTCTGGTGGGGAAACGCCACAGATTTCTGAGTGAACGTTGAACTTGTTATAAAGCTTTTCGTTCATTAACTCGGAGCCACCGCCATAGAACATCCATGCTCCGTATTCGCCAGCACCTGGGCCAAACGGAATAGCTGAGAACATTGCAAACGCGATATCTTTTGATGTGTGGTAGCCTGGGTTTGACCAAGCTGCATCAGCAGTACCGTTTCCAACAGCGTCAAGAACTTCAAACGCTGGCACAAGTGCGCCTGGCTCGAAGAATTTCATTTCGATGTCGCCGCCAGAAATTGCTGTAACTGTATTAGTCAGCTCAACGCCGGCAGAACCGATCAACGGCTGTGATGACGGATAAGATGACGCAACTTTCATGCGGATTTTTTCAGCAAGGGCCGGGCTGGCCATAATGCCGATGGCGCTAACTGTAGCTAGCGCGATTTTCGTTAGTTTTTTCATAGAGTCCTCCCAGACAAGTTGAATGCTCAAGAACGATAAGCAGTAGTATCGAGCAATATGTTTACGAACATACGTTCTAACTGGCAAGTTTTTATTACCAGTTTAGAGTTGGCGCGGGCAAAAAATGAGACAAATTTGGTGCAATAGCTCTCCAAACCTTTCTGCCATAATTCGCCTGGCCATATTTTTTTACCAGTTCTCGTTATCTTAAAATTTGCGCGAGTAAGTCTTGCGTGCTCGCATTAATTAACGTATACATTAACTTGAGCGTCGTCAACACTTATCATGGGTGATGAGAACATGTGCTTCGTCCGACGTCAAACTGTCGACTATGCGACTATTGTATAATTCGATCACTTTTATGTGGTTCGGCTAACCAAAAAATATGGAGATTGCATTGAGTAGCGAAGGAAAGACCTACAAGGTTGCCGTGTTCGATGGCGATGGCATCGGACCAGAAATAATGGCACCAACGCTGCGGTTATTGGATGATCTGGCAACTAAACTTGGTACCTTTAATTTTGAATTCAGTCACGCTCCCGCTGGCGCCACGCATTTCAAAAATACCGGGGAGTCATTGCCGGGGGCTTCCATTGATGCGGCAAGGGCAGCAGACGCAGTCTTGTTATCAGCGATGGGGTTGCCATCTATTCGTAAGGCGGATGGAACTGAAATTACGCCACAGATTGATCTTCGGTTTGAGCTAGGTCTCTACGCGGGAGTCAGGCCCGTAAGAGTATACCCCGGCCAAACAACACCATTAGCAGACCCCAAGGCCGAAACGATTGATTTCGTGATTATACGTGAGTCCACCGAAGGCCTTTTTGCGCATATGCATGAAGGACAAATCAACGGGGACGTCGATGCGACAGAAACGCTCAGAATCACAAGGAAGATTAGTGAAAAACTTTTCGACTTTTCATTTCGTCTGGCGGAGCAGCGCGCCAAAAGGCTTGGGCGAAAAGGTTGTGTAACATGCGTTGACAAAGCAAACGTCTTTCGCGCCTTCTGGTTTTTCCGGAGTATATTTCTCGAGCGAGCCAAGGCATTTCCAGATGTCGATGCAGACAGTGCTTATGTAGACGCCATGGCAATGTGGATGGTTCAAAAGCCCTGGGATTTTGATGTATTAGTAACCGAAAATATGTTCGGTGATATTTTGTCTGATCTAGGTGCCGGGATAATGGGGACGCTTGGTCTTGCACCCTCTGCGGACATTGGAGACGATGCCGCAGTATTTCAGCCTTGCCATGGCAGTGCACCGGACATAGCGGGAAAGGGTATCGCAAATCCACTTGCGATGATTTTATCGGCGGCAATGATGCTGGATTGGCTTTCTGAAGAGCACAAAGATCCAGAGTTGGCAAAGGCTGCCAAGTTGATAGACGATGCAGTTGGAGAGATAGTTGTCGCGAAGCGGGATTTGACGGGTGATCTTGGTGGCGCGGCAAATACGGAAACATGTGCGAATACTGTAATTGCAACTATCAATAAGCTGGCAGAAGCTTCTGCCTATGCCACCAAGGTGGCATAGAAGTGTCAGTGTCACCCCTCAAGATTGGTATGGTTGGATACGGGTATTTTGCGCGATTCCACCTTAACGCATGGCAACGGATGGATGGGGTTGAGCTGGTTGGGCTGACAGAGACATCTTCTGACCGCAGACATGTTGCGAAGCAAGATGCGCCGAACTTGAGTTTATTCGAGACTGTGGACGAAATGCTAAGCGAACTCGACCTAGATGTATTAGATTTCGCGACACCTCCTCCAACGCATCTAAAATTAATTGGGCCTCAACTCGGTAAAGTCCCGGTTATTGTTTGCCAGAAGCCGTTTTGTGAAACCTTGTCTCAAGCTGAAGAGTTGGCAGCCCTAGCTGAGAAAAGTACTTCCAAGCTCGTCATTCATGAAAACTTTCGGTTCCAGCCTTGGTATAGGGAAATTGAACGCTTGCTGAAGGAAGGTCGGCTTGGCCGGGTGGTGCAGGCGCAATTCCGGTTAAGACCAGGCGACGGTGCTAGCGAAGATGCCTATCTGGATCGGCAGCCGTATTTCAGGCAGATGGAAAAGTTTCTCATCCGGGAAACTGGTGTGCATTGGGTTGACGTATTCCGATTTTTGTTTGGAGAACCAACGGCTTTGGCAGCTGATTTGTTTCGCACCAATCCGGTTATTGCTGGTGAAGACAGCGGTAGCTTTACCTTTCAGATGAACGATGGAGCGCGCATCCATTTCGATGGCAATCGAACACTGGATCATCCAGCAGAAAACCGGCGTTTGACGATGGGTGAGTTTCTTGTTGAAGGCAGCAAAGCGAGTTTGCGCCTTTCGGGAGATGGTGTCATCGAGCTAAGAGAATTTGGCGCGAATAGTTGGGAGTTGCATCCATACGAATTCCATAACATTGATTTTGGCGGTGATTGTGTTTTCCAACTCCAACAGCATGTTAGAGATTATCTTTTGGATGGTGCAGCGCTGGAAAATGAAGCCAGAGAGTATTTAAAGAACCTTGTTGTGCAGGAAGAGATCTATATTGCTGCAAAAGACGGGATAAGAATATCTCTGCGCGATGAGGGGAGTGGCTGAATGGTGTCGACGGAACGCAAGGGAGACACGCGAACGCAGCGTGCATACCAGACGCTTAAGGCTCTGGTAATGGACAACACCTTGAAGCCGTCAGCATCCTATCTGGAATCCGAGCTTGCTGATCGATTGGGGATGAGCAGAACGCCTGTTAGAGAAGCCGCACTGCAATTGGAAAGCGAAGGGTTTCTAACAATACGCCCACGGCATGGGATAACGATCCTTCCAATTTCAATTGAAGACATGACTGAAATATATGAGCTTTTGACAGAGCTTGAACCATACGCGGCAGAACGTGTTGCTCGCAATGGACTTTCTGTATCGCAGCGCGAGGCACTAATGGTTCACGTAAATGCCATGGAAGCCGCTCTTGAAAGCGATGATCTTGTTCTGTGGGCAGATGCTGACGAGGCATTTCACATGAATCTCGTTCGGCTTGCGGGTAATCAAAGGCTTTCGCGCATGGTCGCAACTTTTTGGGATCAAGTGCATCGCGCTCGCATCGCGACGCTAACTTTGCGCCCAAAGCCATCGCGTTCAAATGAAGATCATCGGAAACTGGTCGATTTGCTTGGCGATGGGGATTGGAAGGGTGCGCGTCAACTTCATAGAGAACACCGTGAAAATGCCAAAAACATGTTGGTTGACCTCATTACACGCCACAGCCTGGACCACTTGTAGGAGCAAAAAACATGAGTGATATTTGGGAGGTATTTGCGCTTAAATACGCAGAGCGAAACAGCAGGACACGCGCTGAATCCTTTCTTTCTGACCCACACCACGATCACCAGCATGACATGGATTACTTCATTTGGGTTTTGCGCAATGGCAGCAAGACTATTCTGGTTGATACCGGTTATGACACACAAGAAGGTGAACGTCGCAACCGGCCAATTCAGACATCTCCTGTTGATATGGTTCGTCAATTTGGGCTTGAACCGGAGGCAATTGATACGCTGATCATTACGCATTTACACTATGATCACGCGGGGACACTGAAAGCGTTTCCCAACGCTGCGCTACACGTGCAGGAGATTGAAATGTCATATGCAACAGGCCCGTGCATGTGCCACGATCATATACGCGCGCCTTTCTCTGGTGAACATATATGCGACATGGTGCGTGCGCTTTACGCTGGTCGTGTGCACTTCTCGTCTGGAAGTGCGTCAATCGCCGACGGTGTAGAAACCCACCTCATTGGCGGGCATAGCCGTGGCCTTCAATGTGTTCGTGTAAAAACACAGCGTGGTTGGATCGTATTGGCCTCAGATGCCGCGCACTACTATGAAAATTATCAAGCAGCAAAACCGTTCCCTATTGTAGTCGATTTGGAAGATATGCTGAATGGCTTTAAACGAATTCAAGATCTTGCGGGCGGGGAGGATCTCGTCATTCCTGGTCATGATCCGTTGGTTCGATCTTTGTACCCGCCTCTTTTTGCTGGTGATGATACTATTGTGGCGTTGCACGCCGATCTTAAGGTTAGAAATTAATGGCAAAAAAAGTTGTTCTGGGTGCTGTCGCTGATGATTTTACAGGCGCGACTGACCTTGCCGCATTGATGGCCAGAAGTGGTTTAAGTGTCTCATTGCGGATAGGGGTGCCAGAGCCTGGAACCGAAGCCGTAGCCGATTGCGAAGTTGTTGCTCTAAAGATTAGAACAGAGCCTGTAGCTGAGGCAGTTTCTGCTGCAAATGATGCATTGATATGGCTGCAAGCTATTGGTGTTGAAACATTTTTCTGGAAGTACTGCTCCACATTTGACTCCACCTCTGAAGGGAATATTGGCCCGGTTTCAGAAGCTATGATGGCGCAACTTGGCACAGATCAAACAATCTATTGCCCGTCCTTTCCAGAGAACGGGCGCACAGTTTTCCACGGCCATTTGTTCGTCGGTAATGAGCTGTTGAGCGATAGTCCAATGAAGAACCATCCTTTAACACCAATGAATGATTCAAATCTTGTGCGACTGCTGCAACCGCAAACGACCAAGCCGGTTGGTTTGGTCGAAAAGAGCGTTGTTTCGGAAGGGGTCAAGGCGGTTCAATTCAAGTTGAACCAGTTGAAAATTGAAGGTGTCAATCATGTCGTTGTTGACGCTATTGACGAGGATGATCTCAAGGTCGTAGGCGCGGCGGCTGCCGGCCTTAAATTGATAACTGGCGGGAGTGCAATTGCGCTGCCTCTGGTGGAAACTCTTTCGGGTAAAACACGAGGGCAGGCTGAAGTAAAACATGGCACCACTGTCGACAATCGCGCTCTAATTTTAAGTGGCAGTTGTTCTGCTATGACAAGGCGACAAGTTTCTGTTTTTGCGGAAAATGGTGCTGCTTATCAGCTTGATCCAATGGCACTGGCAAAAGATGGGCATGCATTGGAGGCGGCAAAGGGCTGGTTGAAAATGCAAGCCTTGGAAGAGCCGAAATTGATTTATGCGACGGCTGATCCTGAAGAAGTGAAATTGGCTCAAGCGGAAATTGGGCGTGAGAAAGCGGGCGAGATTGTCGAACATGCTTTGGCTGCTTTGGCGCAGTGGGCGCGTGAACTTGGACATCGCAGGTTTGTTGTTGCTGGTGGAGAAAGCTCTGGGGCAGTCACTCAGGCTCTTGGTGTATCTCAATTGACCATTGGGCCTGAAATCGCAGCAGGTGTGCCATGGACATTTGCAAACTCAGATGGGCACGATATTGCCTTGGCGCTCAAATCTGGAAACTTTGGAAGCGAAAGTTTCTTCCAAGACGCATTGGATCAATTGGCATGAGTACGGAAACCAAACAACGCGATGAAATGGTGCTTCTGGCGCGATCAATGTTCGAGCGCGGGCTAACACCAGGCTCAAGCGGAAATCTGTCTTGCCGTCTCGAAGATGGCGGTTTTCTAATGACGCCAACTAATTCAAGCTTTGGCTTCTTGGACGCTGAAACCTTGTCTAAATTAGACGATAACGGAGAGTTCGTATCCGGAGACAAGCCGACTAAAGAAGATTTTCTTCACTTGGCAATGTATCGGGGGAGACCGGAAACAAAGGCCGTGACCCATCTCCATTCCACTCATTGTGTTTGTTTGTCTTGTCTAAAGGACATTGATGACACCAACATGATACCACCCATGACACCGTATGTGCATATGCGCGTTGGAGCGATCGCCGCAGCGCCTTACAAAAGGCCCGGCGACAAATCACTGGGCCCAGATATTCAAAAATTGGCCGAAAAACACTCCGGCATCATCATTAAAAACCACGGTCCAGTGGTCGCCAGCAAATCCATGCGTGATAGTGTGTTTGCTATGGAAGAGTTGGAAGAGGCAGCGCGGGTTTTCCTGATAACGCGTGGCATGGATTTAGATCTTTTGTCGGATGCAGACCTTGCTGAGCTAGATGCGATTAAACTGGGGCGTTAGGCGCCCCGGTCTTTCACGGATTCCATCGCCACGTGTGTGCTTGTATGCGCCACATTTGGCAAAGCAGATATGGTCTCTCCCAAAATACGTCGATAGTCAGCGATTTGCTTTGTTCGCACTTTTAAAAGGTAGTCAAAGCTGCCAGCAATCATATGGCATTCTTCGATCTCCAACACCGAACGCGCTGCCGCATTGAAGGCGTTCAACGCTTGCTCTCTGGTATCTTTCAACTTCACTTCGACAAAGGCAATATGCGCTCGGTCCAACTTGTTTGCGTTTAAGATAGCTCGATAACCCAAGATATATCCTTCTGCCTCAAGGCGTTTCAGGCGCACTTGGCAAGGGGATTTTGACAGCCCAATGTCGTCAGAAAGCTGAGTTATAGTGATCCGACCGTCACGGGCCAGCGCATTTAGAATTTTGTCATCGAAAGTATCGAGACCGTCAGTATCAAAAATCTTCGATTTCATAAGGAGAATTTCCTGAAAGAGCGCCATTGATAAGGCTATTGTAATCACGATATCGAATTTCAGGGAGAAAAAAAGGAAAAATTGCAACTAACCTCATTGAGGTAGGAATAGTGCTCAGCGAGGTGAGCGCATTCATTCAGCGAAATTCATTAATTCGTAGGAATGTGCAATGTCAAAACAGCTTTCAGAACCAGATGGGCTTGCTGGAATTCGTGAATCCATGCGGGACAATACGCTTCCAAATGAGGCGTCAGTATTGCAAAATTTGATAGAGATTGCCGCGTTGTCGCCTGAATCTCTATCGGAAATTACGAAAACGGCCACCATTTTGGTCGAAAAAGTACGCGGAGCAAAAAATCCTGGTCTGATGGAGGTATTCCTTGCCGAGTACGGCCTCTCCACTAAGGAGGGGGTCGCGCTTATGTGCTTGGCCGAAGCATTGTTACGCGTACCAGACAGTCAAACAATCGACGCTCTGATTGAAGATAAGATTTCTCCTTCTGATTGGGGCGCGCATCTTGGCCATTCCAACTCGCCTTTGGTGAATGCCTCTACTTGGGCATTGATGTTGACGGGAAAGGTGCTGAAGGATGACGTAGGCATCTCTGGAACTCTGCGCTCCATTGTGAAACGAGTGGGGGAGCCGGTCATCCGAAGCGCTGTCGGCCAAGCCATGCGAGAATTGGGCCAGCAATTTGTCCTTGGTCGCAATATTGACGAAGCAATGGAGCGTGCTGGCAAGCAGGAAGCTAAGGGCTATACATATTCATATGATATGCTGGGCGAGGCGGCACGCACACAAGCTGACGCACAGAGATATCATCTTGCATATGCAGAAGCGATTAGCGCGATTGCCAAGGCATGTGGAAGTCAGGATATTAGAGAAAATCCCGGTATTTCCGTAAAGTTGTCTGCGCTTCATCCCAGATACGAAGCGACACAGGCTAAAAATATGGCCCCCGAACTCATAAACAAGACGTTGGCACTCGCAAGTTTAGCCAAATCTGCCAATATGGGTTTCAATATTGATGCTGAAGAGCAGGACCGGCTCGATATATCGCTGGATATCATAGAAGAGGTTTTGTCAGATCCGTCGCTTGCCAATTGGGACGGTTTTGGTGTTGTGGTTCAAGCCTATGGCCCTCGCGCAACTTATGTAATTGATTGGCTTAGCGCGCTGGCGAAACGACTTGATCGCCGCATTATGGTGCGGTTAGTCAAGGGAGCTTACTGGGATACTGAAATCAAACGCGCTCAGGTTATGGGCCTCGATGGATTTCCTGTGTTTTCGCGCAAAACATCAACCGATGTCAGCTATATTGCATGCGCTAGAAAGCTCCTAAGCAACGCGGATCACATCTATCCGCAATTTGCCACGCATAATGCACAGACAATTGCTGCAGTTCTTTCAATTGCCAAGCAGGAGGGCGCGCCAGCCTTTGAATTTCAGCGATTGCACGGTATGGGCGAAGCGCTTCATAACGCCGTCATGGAGCGCGAAGGAATGCGCTG
>JBGCFS010000112.1:0-3533 GCA_045107035.1 Hyphomicrobiales bacterium | reverse complement strand
AATTGCGGACAAATTGATCTTTTTTTTTTTTTTTTTGACTATAGGTTATCCATGGTTAAGCGCTTGTTCGCAAGCATGGTAAACGTGCGGTTAAAATATTTATAGGCAAGACAGCCTAGCATCAATATATCAAGATGTATTGCCTACCAAATGCACAACTAATTTAAAAGCGGAGACCATGCAGGGTCAGAACCAAAATTAGGCGTAGGTACTTGGCGCTCATTGTAGCCCGTTAAGTCAATAGACCACAATTGAGGCCCCGCGTTGCCACCTTGCGGCTCGCGGAAAAACATCAAAACGCGACCATTAGGAGCCCATGTCGGACCTTCATTGTGAAAACCGGACGTCAAAATACGTTCGCCAGAACCATCCGGCTTCATAACACCAATAAGAAATTGCCCCTGAGACCGCTTTGTAAACGCGATCAGATCTCCGCGTGGAGACCATACCGGTGTGGAATAAGATCCTTGGCCAAAACTAATTCGCGCAGCTTCTCCGCCATTGCCACCCATGACATATAGTTGCTGTGATCCCCCTCGATCTGACTCGAATACGATACGAGAGGCATCCGGAGAAAAGGAGGGTGAGGTGTCAATGGAAGGTGAATTTGTTAATCGGGTGGTTCGCTTGGAACGCAAATCCATCGTATAAATATTAGCGTTACCTTCTTGCTGAAGGCTCATTACAACCTGCTGGCCATCGGGTGAAAACCGCGGCGCAAAAGTCATTCCAGGGAAATTACCAACGACTTCACGCTGTCCAGTATCGATATTTAACAAGAACACCTGAGGCTGACCGGTTGCGTAGGACATATAAGTAATTTCCTGACGGCTCGGGCTAAAGCGCGGTGTCAGAACCAAATCGCCACCGGTCGTCAAATATTGGAGCTCAGCCCCATCTTGATCCATAATTGCAAGGCGTTTTGTGCGGTTATCCTTTGGGCCAGTTTCATCGACAAACACAATGCGTGTATCGAAATAACCCTTCTCACCGGTCAAGCGCTCATAAATTGCATCAGCAATAATGTGCGCGACACGGCGCCAATTGTCTGGCTGCGTGAAAAACCGCTGCCCGGCAATTTGTTTCCCACCGAACACATCCCACAAACGAAACTCAGCGCGAATACGCCCGTCGGGTTCCTGTGTAATTCTACCAACTGCCAAAGCTTGTGCGCTCAAAACCCGCCAGTCAGGGAATCTTGGCAGCGCGTCAGGGCTCGCATTCTGATCAATGAATGTTGCAGGATCAATTGCACGGAACAATGCGGAACGCTCTAAATCGGCAATAATTACTTGAGTAACATTCTGGCTGAGTTGATCAACCTGCCCAGTTGCCCCGATGAAATTTGGTATAGCAATTGGCAGAGCTTGAATGTTGCCGCGCGTTATGTCGAGCTTCAGCTGGGCTGATGCCTGAGACGTTGCAAACACGCCCATCAGAATAGCAAAAACTGCAGCCAGCCCACGTAGCGCAGCTGCAAAGCTGGATGCATTCATAATTTTCTGACGCATAAACATCATCCCTGAAACATTTTCGACGGATCGAAATTGAACTCGATCACTTGCCAAGTGTCGTATTTTTCCTGTGGCATGTAAGAATACGGCGCGCAGACTTGCACCGCACGCAACGCACGCTCAGACGCAATCTGGAACTGTGCTCCGCCACCAGTATTTAGCACGCGCGGAGGTCCTGCCAAGGTTCCATCTATATTGAGAACCATTTGCACCTCAATCGCAATGCTTTCAGCAGCTTCCATGCCTGCCTGTAGGCTCCAGCAATTTTCAAGTTGCCGGCGTAAAAAGTCTATCTCATTTTGGCTGAGTTGATTCGAATTATCTCCGCCCTGTACGCCAAGTTGTTGCGGTTGCTCTGGTTGAGGTGTCGCACCTTGCGGCTTTTGTTTGTCTAACAAAGCAGCGATCTTGTCTGTATTGAAATCCGCTTTAGGTTCGGCTGGCTTTTGTGCAGGTGGTTTTGGTCGCGCACGAGGCGGCGGCGCCTTGGACAAATCTATCTTTGGCTCTGGAGCCACTTCAGGTTCAGGCGTAGGTTCCGGGTCCGGGGGTGCTGGCTCTGGTTCAGGTTCCGGTGGTGCAGGCTCCGGCTCAGGTGGCGTTGGCGCTGGAGGAGGCGTTGCCTCAACTGGTTTTGGTGCGGGCTCTTCCGTCGGTTTTTCGACTGGTTTATCTGCTTCTACGGGCGTTGGAGGCGTTGGTTCCGGCTCGGGCGGTGGTGGTGTATCAGGGTCGGCTTTTAGATCACCCGCACGCTTTTGCGACAACTCTTCAAACGGCACGATTTCTACCGGCAAAGCATCAATCTCAGGTGTCTCGAGACGCGCTGGTTCTGGCAGGGCAAATACGCCCCACGTCATCACCGCCACATGGGCCACACTGGAAAGGATCAAACCGGTTTTCATCGGATGCAAATAAGCCTAATTGCCGGATTGTTGTTCAGTCGTAACCAAACCAAGACGGGTGAATCCTGCAGCGCTTATTGTGCCCATGACCTTCATAATAACACCGTAGTCGGTATTGCGGTCGCCGCGCACATAGATGCGTTCGTCATATCCGTTTTCAGCAATAGCGGTGAGTTTTGCCACCACTTCCTCAATCGGAATTTCGGTTTCCTGAAGGAACACCTGCCCCTCGGCATTGATTGAAATACTAATGGGCTCGGTATCCCCACTGAGCTGCCGAGCTTTGGTTTCTGGTAAATCAATAGGCACACCAACGGTCAACAAGGGAGCTGCCACCATAAAAATGATCAACAACACCAACATCACATCCACCATTGGAGTG
Source organism: Hyphomicrobiales bacterium (assembly GCA_045107035.1). Taxonomy (GTDB): domain Bacteria; phylum Pseudomonadota; class Alphaproteobacteria; order Rhizobiales. The sequence goes on along the minus strand of JBGCFS010000112.1, from coordinate 732 downwards.
ACGTTGATTTCGCTCATTGGTGCGCGTTTACCGCGTCCGCGTCTGCCGCGGCCGCCTGAGCGCCCGCTGGAAGGAACATTCATAGCCATGAGCTATACTCTTTCATCCATTTGCCGCGAGAGTATGGCGGAGAACTCATCAGCAAAGCCTTCAAGACGAGATGTCAAACGTCCAAGTTGGGCACTGAATTTATTGTAGGCAATAACGGCAGGAATAGCGGCAATCAGGCCAAGAGCCGTTGCAAACAATGCTTCTGCAATACCAGGTGCTACAACCGCAAGGTTAGTGGTTTGCGCAGCAGCAATTGCTTGGAAGCTGCTCATGATGCCCCAAACCGTTCCAAACAAACCGATGAAAGGACCCGCTGAACCAACGGTTGCGAGGATCAAAAGACGTTTTTCCAATCGCTCGGTTTCACGAACAATGGCAACGTCCATGACTTTGTCTATACGCATTTGCAGGCCGCCGATGGAGCGGGCGCCGCCCTCATATGTGCGTTTCCATTCGCGCATTGCTGTTACAAACAATGCAGCAGATCCGGTGTTGTTGCGTTGAGAAAGGGTTCGGTACAACTCTTCCAAAGACTGTCCTGACCAGAAAATCTGGTCAAAACGGTCCATCTGACCCTTTGTACGACGATAGAGAATTGTCTTATCTATCATGATGGCCCAACACCACACAGACGCCAGAACCAGGCCGATCATGACGATTTTCACAACAAGATGCGCTTGA
>JBGCFS010000111.1:0-21327 GCA_045107035.1 Hyphomicrobiales bacterium | reverse complement strand
ACTTGCTTTGGTGAGTTTGCTTTGGTTTCGCCGAACGAGCAACGATCAGCCGATGTGATTGCCGACACGCCTGTGCGTTGTCTGAAGTTAAAATTGAGTGATTTTGACAAGCTCAGAACCGACGGCACGACCTTAGATCAGATCATGACCAAAAACCTTGTTGTTCTTATGGTCCAAAGATTGCGGAGCGCAAATGCAAAAGTCGACGCCCAATTCAACTAAAGTCAAATTTGGATGAATCAGATAACACGCCCGGCAAAACCAGTTTGAATATCTGCATATGGAGGATTTACGGTGCAGGTTTCTCAGCCAACCAACGGATCAAATCTACATGAGAGTCGAGCCAGTCGTGATCCAGGGTTGCTCCCACGATGAGTTTTTGGAAATAGGGAACCGCAATTGCCATCTCGACCAAATGCCGCACCGATACGTTCGGTAATAACTCTCCTTGCGTTTCTGCCGCAGCTTCCACAGTGGCGATACGCTCCTACATGAAATCATCTATGATTGCGTGCGCCTTCTGATCAGCAACTGCGGCAGAGATGGGCTGCGGGGCGATCTGGCCCCATGGGGTTTCATTGAGCGCCTCCCACAATATACCAAGCAGGCACCTAAGATTAGCGCGCAATGGCCCATTTGTCTTTGGAACGATTTTGAACGGTTTGGCGGCACGTTTGAAAGCGTCATTCCGTAGGTGAGTTATCTCTGGCCAATAACGGTGCCGCGTGAGATGCCGGGTGATTTTCTCTCCCACCCATGGGTCACAGCCAACACACACGTTACGGAAGCGCGCGCTTATCTAGAATCTGCGCAATGCAATCTTCGCCGAATTCAAAGTCCTATCAGTTGTTAAGTTGCCAAAATACGCACATTAGAACCACTATGAAGATTGGCTTTCACTGAATGCACAAGGTCTTCTTCTGGATTTGTGGACGGAACCCTATCCTTGGGTACGTTAAGAGTAGGTTTCGCTCATATTTCGATGGTCCCCGGGTTTAGTCGCTCGGTGGTCGTTTTTCTTGTATCGCCTTTACCAAACCAGCACTGCCAAGTTTCAGTACATCTAAACTAGAAGTTCAAACTGGAGATATTTGAAATGCATATTGCGCTATTACGCCAAAGCTTGCTGATAGTCACAATGATTGCAGCGCTCATCGTACCTTCCTCCGCTGATTCGTTGGATTTGCCGAATAGAGGTGGCCCCATACCAGTGACCACAAATGGCGTGCCCCATGTTCAAATAGGCGTTGAAGCCGTCCCCGAAATTTCAACCAAACTGCTGCGCCAAGTGTCGAACATACCGGGCGTTGAGTTTGGCGAGACTGTTCTTTCATTGCCCGGTGCAAAGGGGTTTTGGGTCCGCAAAAACATACAGCTTGCTAACCCGGATGCCATTATCCGTGGACGCGAATTCGCCCATTTGCACCCTGATGGCAGCCTGCATGCTTCCCTTTCGCCAAAACTTGCCAAATAAGCTGTGGCAGCCGGCTGGGCGACACATCACCCTTGGGCCAATCAACGGCCAGGTTGGGAAGGTTTTGTTATGATTTACACCCCAGGTTCCAAGGAAGAACTTGAAGTCGTATTCCGGCTGGTCGTGGAATCCTACAATTTTGTCACTGGGCAAGACTTTTCCACTGTTGATGGATGACCAGCGGCCTTGGGAAACTCTTAAGGTCAAACCGGTATCAGCCATGGCAAGGGAAAACTGTTGACCGATTTGGAACGCAACTTGGAAACGACCACATCAATTTAAGCATTCCTTGTTGCGCCTATGATGCAGAGCTAGATGCAATGCGCATTGCTGTCTCGGCTGTTGGCCAGCGCGGTCGAGATAACCATCGATGAAGGAATGACCTCCAAGCTGCCTTCTTCAAAAGCGTAGCGGATGTCAGTTTGGCTGCACCAATACTTGCCTGTTTTACATACGAAGACTGCTAACGTAGACTCCACTCATCTACTCACCACACCACGGTTGGACCCTATGAAAAGCAAGCGAGTTTCTAAGATATTTTGTATCGATACTCATGCGGGCAGGGGCTAAGCCATGGCACAAATCACACGTGTAGAGCTAAACATGATCGACCTTGTACCAAAGGTAAAACGGGTCGATGCCATTCAATCCTTTGTCAGTCAGGAAACCCCGTTCGTAACTGTGTATGATAGCGACGGTGCCAGTGGCACAGGCTATTCCTATACAATAGGCACAGGCGGCCCGTCTGTTATGGCCTTGTTGGAACACACGCTCGCCCCTGCACTGATTGGCCGCGACCCAGACCGGATTGATGGGATTTGGCGCGATCTGTTGTTTTCCACCCATGCAACAGCTGTCGGCGCGATCACATCACTAGCGTTGGCCGCCATCGATACTGCTTTGTGGGATATGAAATGCAAGAAAGCAAAGCAGCCCCTTTGGAAGGCTGCCGGTGGAAGCCGGGAACGTATTCCGCTTTATACTACCGAGGGCGGCTGGCTTCATTTGGAGCAACAAGCGCTTGTCGATGACGCACTGGCAATGCAGGCCAAAGGTTTCAGAGGTTCCAAGATCAAAATTGGTTCCGATCATATAAGCCAGGATGCTGCCAGGCTAAATGCTGTTCGCACAACAGTGGGCGACAGCTATGAGATAATGACTGACGCCAATCAGGGTTTTACCCTGTCAGAGGCTATTCGCCGTGCCCGGGTACTTGAAGAGCATAATATCGGTTGGTTCGAAGAGCCTTTACCTGCCGATGATGTGTCTGCTCATGTAGAATTGTCACGTCGTACATCGGTGCCCATCGCCGTTGGTGAAAGCATGTATTCCGTCAGCCAGTTCAAAGACTATCTGCAAATGGGCGCGGCCTCGATTGTCCAAGTTGACGTGGCACGTATTGGAGGCATCACACCCTGGTTGAAAGTGGCGCATTTGGCCGAAGCCTTTAATGTGATGGTGTGCCCACATTTCCTGATGGAACTTCACTTACCGCTCGTGTGCGCTGTACCCAATGCCAAATGGCTTGAGTACATTCCACAAATGGACAGCGTGACCGGCGATGCCATGAAAATTGAGGATGGGTTTGCAATACCCAGCGATGCACCGGGCCTTGGAATTGACTGGGACTGGGATGCTATTGCAGCAAAGTCGCTCACATCTCGCACAATCATTCAAGGGTCTTGATCTGCTGTCAGGCAACCAACACACAAGCGGCTGAGTGCCTGCCATTCGCGATAAGTTCCAATGGCTGACTCTTTGAGGCGGTAATTTTTTAGCTCCCGTTTTTTGCAAAACCATTTTGCTCCCAAATTGGCCAGCAAACGGGAATCAGTGTGTCAGGTCGTGCCGGTCATTTTAGATATGTCCTGACAGGAAATTGGAAAGTCGATGAGAATGCCATCTTCTATATTGTGACCGATTTGCTTTGTTAATTTGACAATGTCGCTGGCAACACCTTGCTCAACCCGCTCAGTTGCCATTTCAATAATGCGCTTTTGCGACCGTTGAAGGCGGACGCCAATTGTCTAGTAAGTGTTGGTCGCGAAAGTTGGTGGCTGCGCAATCGTTTCTGCCCAAATTGCGTTCGCAGGGTATTCTGTAGGCCCCAAAGGCACCAGGGGGACGGATGGTCGGATCTGCGTACCTAGTGCGATTGATTGACTGCTTGTATTTGGACAACATTTGCCTGGAGGAATCCATCGCAGGGCTACAATACACTCGTTGCATGTGGTCAAAATCACTACAGCGGTTTTTGCACCATGCCACTATAGGCTTTCCTGCACCCTATGCGTGCGACTTGCGATAGTTTGCTGGGGTTTTTCCAAGCCACCGTTTGAAGGCACGTGTGAAAGAGCTTTGTTCGGAGAAGCCGGTTAGAAAAGCAACTTCTGCCAGTGAATATTGCTCGTCGCGCAGGAGCCCCTCAGCAAGCTCACGACGCGTTTCCTCCGTCAGTGTCTGGAAACTCAGGCCATGCTCGGAAAGGCGACGGTGAAAGGAACGGGCACTCAACCCCATACTTTTTGCAATATCTGTCATGAGCGGAGCGCCTTCATTCAATGCCTGCGCAATTGCGTCTTTGGCCTTGGTCACTAGAGGAGGCAAGTTCTTGAAACCGGCAAGCTCCGTTTCGAGGTCCGAAATCAGGTAGCGCGAGATCCCCTCGTCTCCAAGGATATTTGGGCGTTCTATAGCTTCCTTTGATATTAGAACCGCGTCGAGATCGGCTTCAAATGTGACAGGGCAGCCAAACCATCCCTCATGAAACGCCTTTGACTTGGGCGCCGCGTGCCGCACAAATACCTCGACCGGAGAAAACTGCTCTGGGCAAACTTGTCTGCTAAGAGATACAGCACTTGCCAGGGTTGCTTCATTTGAAAGACGTAGCCCTAATCGCCGCTCGCCTGCGCGGTGCAGCATAAAGAACGTGCCAAGTCGATCCTGGCGCAGTTCGTAGGATACGACCCCCGTCCAAAGGCGCGCATAGCGTTCGATGCGCGCGCAAGACCCATAGAGCGTCGGGGCCGCTTTCCATGCAAGACCAAGTGCACCGTACTCGTCACATCTCATGGACGCTCCGACATGAATTGGCAGCTCTGTGACATCGACCTTTTTGGCGATCGCTTCGAGCATTTCGTAGTATGCCACCGCGGGGATCATTACTTTGGGATCCCAAGGCGCGTCATGATCAATACCAGCAGATGCAAGCATCGCCGAGGGATCGATGCCCGATCCGGCAGCGGCAACCATCTTGCGAGCGAAAAGAGACGTTACATAGGCCATCGTGGGAAGGAATTCTTTACGTTGATAGAGCTCATTTAGCGATAGTATCCGCGACTTTCCAAGATGTCACGAGGCGCTTTGGCTAGTTCAGGCCCCAGAGTAGCGACATCGTCAAAAGATGCAAACTTTGGCGAGCACGGTCAATATCTTGGTATTCTGGGTCAATATCTGGCACGCCAATATGACCTATTCCTTGGTCACACAATCTAACCAAGGAGAAAAACATGACCAACCAACCCATCCTCGTTATCGGTGCGACCGGCAAAACCGGTTCGCGTGTGGCAGCCAAACTCACCAAAAAGGGAATTGCCGTGCGCCGTGGCTCGCGAGGCTCGAACACGCCCTTCGATTGGGAAGTTCAGTCCACTTGGGAACCTGCACTCAGGGGAGTAACAAAAGCCTACGTGACTTATTTCCCAGACCTTGCGTTCCCCGGCGCTGTCGAGAAACTCGAAGCCTTCACTAAGCTCGCAGCAGCCAGCGGGCTTAAGCATATTGTTCTTCTATCGGGCCGCGGCGAACATCACGCTCGCCTGGGAGAGGAAGTGGTTCGTAACTCGGGGATTCCATTCACGATTGTTCGGGCCGCTTGGTTCGCGCAAAACTTTAGTGAGGGGTATCTTCGCGATCCAATCTTGGCAGGCTTGCTCCCGATGCCTGGCGGCGACATCGCCGAGCCGATCATTGACATCGATGACATTACAGATGTTGCAGTGGCGGCACTGACCGAAGTGGGTCACCAAGGTAAGCTCTACGAAGTCACGGGCCCCCGCCTTATGACATTCGCAGAGATGGCTGATGTGCTTGCAAATGCAACCGGGCGACATATCCAACATATCCCCATTACGTTTGAAGATTTCCACGCCAACGTGGCGCAATCGGGCGGAAATTTTGTCGCCGATGTCTTTACCGACATTGCACGGGAAACGCTTGATGGGCGGAACGCGCACACGACTGATGGTGTCGAACGCGCACTTGGTCGCAAGCCATGCGATTTCATGGAGTTTGCGACCACCGCTGCCTCTTTGGGCGTGTGGAACAACGCAGCCTAACAGCACGTATCAAACGAAAGGACGTCTCATGTCTCTTACCCTTTTCGAAAAAGTAACCCTTGGCATCTCTGGGCTGACGGCTGCAGGCATTGGTGGTTTCATTATGCTCGCTCCACACGCTTTTTACGCCAGTTACGGAATAACAATTGGCGACAACCCAAGCATGCTGAGCGAGCTTCGCGCACCAGCTGCCGGTCTTCTGACGCTAGGCGTTCTCATGCTTACTGGTATCTGGCGCTCTGCGGTGGCGCAGCTAGCTGTTGCAGCGGCCCTCGTCGTCTTCATATCCTTTCCAGTCGGAAGATTGATTGGCGTTGCGGTCGACGGAATGCCATCGAGCGGCATCATTGGTGCGCTTGTCCTGGAAATTGCCATCGCGGCTCTTTGCATCTTCACCTTCCGTCGGCAGGCTATGCGCATCTAGTCTGAGCTGTCCGGGATCTAATTCTCAATCTTTCAACGGCGGCACGTTAATCGCAGCGTGTCGCTGCTCAAAATCCAAAAGAAGAAAACCTATGTCACCCATTATCTTTGCTCTTACCCAATTCTCAATCCTTGCCTATGCTCTTCTTGGCGGCGTGTTTTTGGCATTTTCTGACTTCATTATGCGTTCCCTCGCTCATACCAGCGGGGTAGGTGGCGTGGAAGCGATGCAGGTCATAAATCGCGAGGTCTTTCGCTGGATCTTCATGATACTCTTCCTCGGGATGGCAGCCGTATCTGTTTTCATAGTGATCGATAGAATAATTAATATTGCTGGAGGTCCCAGTATGCTCATCCTCTTGGGTGCACTCGTTTATCTGCTGGGGTGCTTCGCTGTAACGGTGTTCTTCAACGTGCCAATGAACGAGGCACTGGCACGTATGGACCTTACATCAAAGGCAACTAAAGACTATTGGACCGGGGTCTACTTGCCGCGCTGGACAATGTGGAACACAGTGCGCACAATTGCCTGCGTTACGTCCGCTGCGCTGATGCTCTTCGGCCTCATCTGGCTTACACAGGTGGAGTTGCGACCCGTATAGCATCTGATCGGCCGTCTTGCAGAAGGCGGCCTTCCTTGCAAATCAGGGAGAAGACTTGAATGTCCCAAAATTCAACCGCGATACATCTGTTTTGCGGTAAAATAGCATCTGGCAAGTCCACACTTGCCGCCAAGCTTTCGAATGCACCGCGCACAGTTTTGATATCGGAGGATGAGTGGTTGGGAGCGCTTTTTGCAGATCAAATGTCTACGGGTGCCGATTATCTGCACTACTCGTCCAAACTACAGATCGTCATTGCCACACATGTCACGGCCCTGTTGCAAGCTGGTACGTCTGTCGTGCTCGACTTCCCGGCAAATACAGTGGTGCAGCGCTCCTGGATGCGACAGATCGCGCAGGAAAGCGGTGCCACACACGAGATGCATGTCCTTGATCCGCCGGACGAGATCTGCCTTAAACGTCTGCGCGCCCGTAATGCAAATGCTACGCACGAATTTGCTGCGACAGAAGAGCAATTTCATCAATTCGCGAAGCACTTCACTGTTCCAACGACAGAAGAAGGGTTCAATGTTGTCTGGCATTGAAAAGAGCTTATCGGACCTAAAACAATAGCTATACCCAGTTAGTGCTCTATATCATTGCCTCGCACTCACGCCGCAGTATTACGGCGTTCAGGCTCTCATCAATCTCCACATCGTCGTAAGTCAGGATTGTATCGACTGCGACATCGCGGACCAGTTTGATGTCACCGGTCAGGCCCAGTGGCAAGGCACGCATTGGTACTGATATTCGGCTTGGGCGCAATTGGCCTGCAACGCAGTAACCACCTTCTCCGTCCAGCATTTCGCCCGCCTTCATGGCTTTCTTTGATACAGCAACAACGTCTGAGCGGAATTCTTTGCTTGTTCCCGTCGCCTCCTTTCGGATACCGACAGATCCCACGCTCAAGCCCAGTTCAAGGCCGATCAGATGGAAGCGTTTGAAATTACAATAGTAGAGGCCGCTCTCGTCGGTCGAAACCATATATTCTTCAAAGCAGTTCTTTTGGTATTGTGATGTAGCCTTCACCACCACCCACACGCCTTGGCGAATATCATTTGGGATCATGGAGCCATCATCTGCAATGCTGGAAATCACCTCCACCATGCCAGCCTCTTCCAACACACCGCCCTCATTACGGGGGCGCATCAGAGTTGAAATGTCGTCGATAGAGCCTGAGGGATATGTGAGCCCATCCGCCGGCGCATTCAGGCCAGTGGCGTTGGAAATTGCGGCGCTTTCGATGGCTGGCTTCGTGCCATCGAGAAAACTGTTGAACATCTTGGGGTTCAAACGCCCGCGTTCTGCTTTTTCCGCCGTCACACCCCAGTAATCCCAGATCGTGTCAGGCGTTGAAAAGCGATATTCCGGCTTCCACTTATGCCCGCGCCCAGCCGCCGCAACTTCAAACCCGCAAGTGCGCGCCCAATCCACCAGATCTACCGTCATGGCGGGTTGATCACCGTAAGCTTGGGAATAAACTACGCCCGCAGCGTTGGCCCGTGCAACAAGCGCGGCACCGCACACGGCGTCAGCCTCAACGGTGGCTGAGATAACATGTTTACCAGCAGCAAACGCTGCTAATGCATGATCAACTGCAATCACGGGATTGCCAGTGCATTCGATGACAATGTCGATGGCATGATGACTAATCATTGTCATTGCATCCTGACCGATAAAAGTTCGACCAGATTGAAAAGCAGCGTCCAGCGACGCTGCTTCGATTTGGTCTGCGGGCCATCCTGCATAGATCATGTTGGATTTGGCCACATCGATCCTAAGATCAGCAACACCTACCACATGAACGCCTGGAATGCGCTGAACCTGCGCCAGAAACATCGTACCAAATTTGCCGGCACCAATAACGCCAACGCGCACAGGGTTACCGTGCTCGTGGCGTTCTTGAAGTTGTTCGTAAAGGCCCATGTTTGTCTCCCTCTAGCTGGCGCGATTGTCTCAATGTCAATCAGTGCCATGTTCGAGTGGGAAACTTCCATTTAGCTTGGCTTGGGTCAAGGTTTCGCTCGTAGAGCAACCATTTTTGGCCACTCCTTTCGGGCGCACAGCCTTGTACAACATACCAGACCGGGCGCTTTGTTTTCCAGCGGTGTAAATGGGTTTCAAGAACCCCCAGGTCAGATCAATTTATCCAAAAGCCGGCAAAGACAGGATTGTCACATCGGCCGCGGCATTGCGCAGAGCATGAACTTGGGCGAGTTCTTCATCGTCCAACCAAGCGGTAATGTGCTCTGCCGTGGGAAACTCCAACACGACTCCTTTTGTTGGCCCGTGGGGCTGTTGCAATGCTTGTGTTTTGGGGCCTCCGGCCAAGGCTTTACCGCCATGTTTGGCAACAGCAGGGCCGCCGACAGCCTGGTATTCGGCCAGTTTTTCTGCGTTTTTCACGACAAGAGTAACAATAGCGTAATGCGTCATCATTTGAATCCTTTTGATTGATGACTTTAACTTGCCACTTCTATACTCTGTACAAAATTCGCTATCTAAGCACATAGTATGTACAAAAATAGAGACCTCATATCTGACTGGGATTCCCTGCGGTTGGTTCTTGCCATTGATCGCTATGGAGGGGTATCTGGCGCAGCGCGCTTTTTGGGTGTTACGCACGCCACCGTTTCACGCCGTTTGGCGCGAGCGGAGAGCGAGGCCAAACTTACCTTCTTTGAACGATTGCCAGCTGGGTTGCGCCTAACAGATGCCGGGCGCGCCGTATTGGCTCATGCTAATCGGATTGAGCCGGAGCTTGATGCCCTTGAACGCTATTTAATGAGCCATGAAGATGGGCTGAGTGGTCCGCTACGCTTCACGATCTCGCCATTAATGATGACAGAAGCGGTTAGCAAAAGCATCGCACAATTTGCGAGGTTGCATCCTGAAGTTCAGTTGGAGTTTGTCGGCGACAACAATTTGTTGAACCTTCACCAGCGAGAAGCAGACATTGCTATTCGTGCGACTCACAAGCCCCCTGAAACACTGTGGGGGCGTAAGCTTACAGATCAACACTCAGGCTTCTACGCGGCCACCGACTGGCTTGCTACCAGCCCGCTCCGACACGGTGATACGGACTGCGATTTACCTGTGATTTCCTTCACCTCCTGGCCCTCCCCGATACCAAAACAGGTTGAACAAATTTTCCCTGGTGCACGCGTAGTGGCACGCAGTGATGATATGGTGACAGCCATGCAACTGGTGCGCACCGGGCTTGGTATTACCCGGATGCCGCGCGTGCTTGGAGATGCGTTTGATGGCGTGACACGAATTGAGGCACTGCCCTGGGAAAGCTATATACCATTGTGGCTTCTAACCCATGCAGAACTGCGCAAAGCGCCAAGGGTAGAAGCTTTCATGCGGCACATTTCATCATGCTTTGCACAGTACAAAGATGACTATCTAAAGCCAAACTGAGCGGTGCTTTCCGGACCTGAAAGGTCTTATCCAAGCCCGGAAGTCTGAGACGTCATTCGCAGCTGGCACACGGAATTCCGCAAAATTACCGCGTGCCAAGCACACTATGGTGTTAGAGGCGCTTCCAGAAAACGACCTTATCATCCCCTGCTGCCCAAAAATCTCGAATACGGGCCTCTTCGCTGTAGCCATTCTGGCGATAGAAGGCGCGAGCGCTTACAAACGTGTCGGTTCCAGAAGTATCTGCAATCAGGACTCGAGCACCCTTTTCCCGAAGGCTGGTCTCAAGTTCGTTGATTATAGCCGCTCCAACGCCAAGCCCTTGCTTTGAAGGAAGAACTGCAATCGCCAGCATGTTCCAAGTGCCGTCTGTCAGTGGTTCCGGTATTGCGTAACAAAAACCAACAGGTTCGCCATCCACAACAACACTGAGCCAAATGTCCTCGCATTCTTCGTTCGATAAGAAACCGCTCAACATATCGGGGAGCAATTCGCTTGGAAACAATTCCGCACCATCAAGAACTAACTTCAGTGCGGAAACATCTTCTGATCTTGTTGGTCTAAGTTCCATCGTAAATTCGTCTTTCCACGTACCGATATCCAAACACTTTTGCCTGGAACAATCGGTTTAGCCTGTCACCCACTCAAGTTTTTGAGCAGGAGGGCTTAAGCCATAAAACATCAAAGACCGGGCAGATAATTCTGCGGCCTTCCTTTGGTTCGACAAATTCACTACCTTAAGTTAGCGGATATTTAGGTGGCCGGATATGGTAAGGCAAAGCATGCGCCAGCGGCATCAGAATTTTCCGGAATTGGCCCATTCTTCTTTTGGCGGCACAGGCTCGGAATTGTCCCAATGCTCGATGATTTTGCCGTCTTTGTTGGAATCGAAGAAATCCGTGGTCAGCCATTCGGCCTCACCGTCGTTGATGTCTTGATAAGCTTGCAGAAACACATGTTTGCCGTCTTGCAGCGCTCGAGCAATCTTTATATTGCGAATTGGATTGCGCTTCAGAAAGGGTTCAAAGAAAGCGATGAGCCCTTCCTGACCATCTGCGACACCGGTAGAATGTTGCGTGTAACGCTCCCCGGTATAGGCTGCGATGGCTTCCCTGGGATTTCCGGTCTGGATTCCTTTTATATAAAGGTTGATCGCGTTTTGTTTTGCAGTGGACATGAAACGCCTTCGTTGCAGACAATGGGTTTTCGTTGGCAAAGTGACAGGTTGCTGTTTAGTTTTGGGTCCTCGAAACTTACCGGGATGACACAAAGGCAGCGCGCTGCTGTGTCATTTTGATACTCCTTTGCGATGAGTTGAAAATAGACGAGATCTATCGTTTTGATTAGATGGCATTTGTCGTCGACACTGTTCGAAGAATTCGAAAGAGGATTGGCCATGAAACCTGCTTCCATTTCAAATGTACCAGTTTGCGAGCAAGCTCAGGTCTCAGAGAAAATCGAAGCAAATTTGCTTCTTTCTCTGGCCGAAACAAATGTGCAGACCAAAAATTCAACGGTAGTTTTTTCCGCGACAGATGATGACGATCAGCTTATCGGCGGTGTCACAGGTTCCACATCATATGGGTGGCTTCTGGTCAAAACGCTGTGGGTCAGTGAAAATCTGCGTGGATCAGGGATTGGAAAGCAACTCATGCGCACCATCGAAGAACAAGGCAGAAAGATTGGATGTCACAGCGCTTGGCTGGACACATCAAACGCTAACGCTCGCTCCTTCTACACCAAGCTTGGTTATGACGAATTTGGTGTTCTTGAAAATGGCCTAGGTAAAGAACCCGAACATCACGCTCGCTGGTTCATGAAAAAAGCACTTTGAACACCTAATCGGAGAACAACTCCTGCAGCATTGGGCACTCCCTTCTATCCCCTGGGCATGACACCACCAGGCTGGCAAGCGCAGTTTCCATGCGCGTGAGATCGTCAATTTTCTGCCGCACCAGTTCCAGGTTTTTTAACCCGATTGCCCCCACTTCCTCGCAGGTGCCCTGATCGGAATAGGATAGTGCGAGCAATGCTCGAATATCAGCGATAGAGAAGCCCAGTTCCCGACATCGTTTTACAAAACGAAGGGTGGCAATCGCGTCTTTGTCATAAAGGCGTCTGCCTGCCGCGGTTCGGCCGGGCTTGGGCGTAATGCCTTCACGTTCATAGTAGCGAATGGTTTCAATTCCAACGCCACTGAGTTCCGATGCCTTGCCAATTGGTATTGCCATTTGATGTTGCTCCTGTAGTCACTACAGGTTTTATAAGCAAACCAACGAAATGGAAATCCCCACGCGATTTCCAAGATTCTACGGGGTGAGCGAACAACATGAACCACAAGAAACTGCTGACAACCGGCATAATCGGCACAGTCATCGCAGCTTTGTGCTGTTTTACACCCCTTTTGGTCATCTTGCTGGGTGCTGTCGGCCTGTCTGCAATTGTTGGTTACCTGGATGTTGTCTTACTGCCAGCGCTTGGCATATTTGTCCTGATTACGGCTTATGCATTGTGGAAGCGGAACGCATCATGACTAATCCCGCGTCTGCCATCACATGCCCCGACTGCGGGCACTCAGCCGCAGAGACCATGCCACCCGATGCCTTTTTCAGTGGTTTTAAGACTGCAAGAGATGCGGCGTTTTGCTTAAGCCAAGAGAGGGAGATTGTTGTGTCTATTGCTCTTAACGGCACTGTGCCCTGCCCCTATTCAAGAGGGCAATTCCTGCTGTTACTAAACACTGGCAGGACTCGCAAAGCAATTATTCGTAACCTTTGCCAAGGTCAGGCAGGCGTTTAGGATTCAAAGTAAGCCACGAAAGCTTGATGTATCGGATTTTCCGGTCTCTTCAGTGTAACTCCAAAAGAACGCTACAAACCGGGCCCAACTCCGAACGAGCAAATTTGGATGTCTTGAGCTAACCAATTCTTGGGCGGTGACAAAATTAGCGTTTGTATGGAGCTGGGCGTTGTGTGTGTCGGACATTTGGAACCTCATTATTTTCTACTTTTCGTGATTTGAGGTTATGGCGATGCTTGTTTCCATGCTTAAATAAACGCTTGCTAGATGCTTGCCTGTCGCTTGTTTCTCCTTCCTATGGGACTAATGTTTCTTGATAATTAGCTTTTTGAACTTCCAGATAGATACAGACCAGCAAGAATTGATGCGTGATGGCGAACAAGTGCAATTGCAGCCGCAAGTCTATGATCTATTAATCTATCTCATCGAAAAGCGCGCAGGTGTAGTCTCCAAAGACGATGTTATTGACGTCGTTTGGGATGGTCGCGCGATTTCAGATGGCACATTAAATGCCAGGGTCAATGCGGCAAGGCGTGCAGTAGGTGACAATGGCGAGGCACAAGCAATTATCCGCACCGTTCCGCGCAGGGGTTTCCGATTTATTGCCGAAGTCACAATTATGGATGCTCAGGAGGAGAATGTACATGTCGTGGCACGACCGACCTCCGAAAATGGTCCGTCACTCACCGTGTTGCCCTTCGCAAACCTCAGTGCCGATAAAGAGCATGAGTACCTTGCCGACGGGCTGACAGAGGATGTCGTAACCGCGCTGTCCAAGTTGCGCGGTTTCTTTGTGACAGATCGCAGCACCACTTTCGCGCTGAAATCAGAGACGATGGATGCACGACAGATCGCCGAAGAAATGGGCGTGCGCTACATTTTGCATGGAAGCGTGCAATCAGCCGGTGCGCGTATCAGGGTGACAGCCCGTTTAACCGATACAGAAACCGGCTCACAGCTTTGGAGCGAACGCTACGACCGGGATCTAACAGATATTTTTGCAATTCAAGATCAGTTGACCGAAAGCCTTGTTGGGCATCTATCCCCTGAACTTTATGCTGCAGAACATGCACGGCTCAAGCGGCGTCATCCAAAAAGCCTCGATGCCTGGGAGTGTTTTGTAAACGCGCTGCACCACTATGGACAGCAATCGCAAGAGGGTAGCAAAACGGCGGTTGAACTGCTGGAACAAGCTATATCTCTCGATCCTAATTATTCTCAGGCCTTGGGTCTCTACGCGACAATCCTTGCGTGGCGAACGATTCAAAACTGGGAACCAATGGAGCCAACGTTGCAAACAGCGCGGCAAGCCGCCGACAAGGCTCTTCTAGCTGATACGAATGATCCTTGGGCATCCATCGGACGCGGCTATGTCTCTATCGTCAAACGTGAGGGTGATGCAGCGATCATAAATTACGGCCACGCGGTCGATCTGAGTCCAAATTTTGCCTATGCACGGGCGCTGCTGGGTGTGGCAAATGGATATGCCGGGAATGCAGATTTGGCGCTTAAGCATGTTAATAAGGCGATTGCGCTTAGCCCACGCGATACTTTTATAGATAAATTCTATCTTTATCTGTCTATCGCTGAATTTCAGGCAGGGAACTACAAAGCGTCAGCAAACGCGGCGCAACGGGCGATTCAACTCAAGCCTGGTCATCCAAGCTCCCATATGTTTCGAACCGCAGCGTTTGCTCTGGCTGAAGAGCCAGAATTGGCAAATGCCGCCGCACAGGAATTCCTAGCACTTGTGCCGCACGCACGCGCATCAAAAATACAGCAGACCGTGTTGTACTATCAAAAAGCAGACCGGGAACGGTTTGCTGATGGTTTGCGAAAAGCGGGTCTGCCAGAATAGGGTGGAACATCTAGCGCATTTTTCAAAGGGGAACGCTAGTTATTCCGAGTTGCTGCGAGCCCAATTCCACTTGCTACAAACAGTCCACCTGTTGTTTTGTAAACGTTTGTCATGACTGATTTAGAGAGTTCCAAACCACGCACCCAAGCGCCCACACAGCCGTAAAAAAATGCGATGCAAAAAGCTCCGAAGCCAACCAGAACAACCATCGTACACAGTTGAATCCAGCTGTTACCATCGACCGATAGAAATTGTGGGAAGAGCGCTGTAAAAAACGCAATTGCCTTTGGATTGCTGATGGCCACCGAAAATCCTCCAACAAAGAGCTTCTTTGGCCGTCCATCCCGTGCTTCTGCCTCAGGAGTAAGGGACACTCGTTGAGCCGCATTGCGCCATAACTGGATGCCTACATAAATCAGATATGCAGCACCTGCATACTTGATTGCGACGAACAGAATTGCAGAGCTGGTGATAACCAGCCCAAGACCTGCGGACGCAGCGCTTGCCTGGAACATTGATGCCATGCAGTTACCCAACGCTGTAAATGCAGAACGGCTCCATCCGTAAGTCGCACCATGTGCAAAGGCGACAAATGTGCTTGGTCCGGGAATAATCGATACCCCCAGCACTGTGGCTAGAAAAATCACCCAATAATGCAAATCCATAAAACGTCACCACTGCCTTTGATCGCGACACTAGTGGCGTGTCTGTTGGCGGTCAATGACGACATCCAGCAGCGACAATATTCAGTTGCATATTTGGTGTGTGGATACACTTTTACATCTCTTCAAGTTCGTCAGGTATCCGCGCCCAATTTGGGGCATTCTGCGTGAAAACCTTCTTGTTTGGATGAAACTGGTTCGGGTCGTCTAAGCTACCAACCGCAACGCTTGTCAGGCCAAAAGACGTTACACCCCATAGATTGGAACCGCAGGTGCCGCAAAAATACTTCGTTACGATACGCCCTTCTTTTGAGGTCTTTTGGAAAGTTGACGGCGTGCCTTCTAACAGATGAAATTCTTCAGATTTTACCATGTATCCAGCGTAACCATCAGTACCGGATAGGGACAAACAATCACTGCAAAAGCACAGGAGTTGCAACACTGCATCGCCGGAGATTTTGTAGCGCACCTCACCGCAGAAACACCCACCTTCAAGATCCATAACTGCCTCCAAACATTTCCGCCGTATTCTACCACCTTGGGCAAAATTATCACCCAATAGTGCGAATCTTTCAAATATGATCTTCTTTTTCGCTCGGGCATTAGAGAAGCGTCTGTATACGCTCAAAAAAGGGCATGGCGCGAATTTTGCGACCGGTCCCACAATGTGCATATTAAGGCAAACAGACCTCCTACCCGGCAGGAAGCAAGCGATGCACCCTTCTTTTGGTCGCCTGATTATTTACACAAAGAAAATAAGCGAAATGGTTGATTTCTATCGCACCCATTTTGGCTTTCAAGAACATCGAATTGAGGGCGACCGAATTGTGGAGCTCCGGCCGTCAGATGGCGGGTTTTCAATACTTCTGCACCCAGCGTCAAAAGGGCAAAGAGACGGACAGTCTTTGGTCAAAATTGTTTTCGACGTGGAAGATGTCCCGGCATTCTGTGAGCAGGCAAAGCTTCGTGGGCTGGTTTTTGGTTCGATTCACGGCGCGGATGGCTACTGTTACGCAAATGCCAAAGACCCTTCGAAAAATTCCGTAACTGTCTCGAGCCGTGCATTTGTGACGTAATGACTTTCAGGTGAAACCAATACCCGCTTCATTAAAACGCGAAACGGGCAGCTTTTTGGGCTGCCCGTGCATTCCTATCATACCCTAGATAGCTCACCTTTACTTCATGGAGCTGAGGCCAAACATGTTGCCCTCAGTGTCCTGGCACAATGTTATCCAACCAAATTTTCCGATAGAGAACTTAGGCCTGACAACAATTCCTCCAGCCTCTGTTACGCGTGATTCTTCAACCGCACAGTCTTCTGTAGAAAAATACACAATCGTGCCGCCAACACCCGGAGATGCATGTGCGGACTTGGTCAAAGCCCCGCCTGCCCCATAAGAACCCATGTCCGCAGGAAAACTCATCATTTGGGATTGGCCTGTCGGATCGACTATTTCTTCAAGCTTGTTCCCAAAAACAGCCTCATAAAATGTCACTGCCCGATTCAGGTCGTTTACATAGATGTCAAACCATCCAACTGCATTCATTTTTGACATATCCAAATCCTTTTTGATGTCTGTTATGCCAACTTCCTAACAAGCTGCAGTTGGTATGTATTGTAGATATCAGACATCAAACTTTCGAGAATATTTCCCCGGCGTGTAACCCGTGGCTTTGCGAAACGAATGTATGAAATGCGATTGGTCTGCGTAGGACCACGTGTCTTCGCCGTTTAAAGCCTGTTGCAAGCGCAGCACTTTCAAAAAGTCGTGCGGAGCAAACCCGGTCGTCCGTTTGAGCGTCCGCTGCAGCTGACGTGGTGAAATATCCGAAACGGCGGCCATATCTGAAACTGTATGAATCTCGTCGAGATTCTGGAATATCTTTTCTGTGACAGGATTTGCCGCGACCAACCCCTGATCAATCAATTTTTCCACCAACCTGGATAAAACTGCTTGCTGGTCCACAAAATCTTGTTTGGAAAGCTCGTGATTAAAATCAATCAGAGGCAGGCTCCCTGTGTATGGCGAATCCACCATTCCGTAAGCGACCTGATCAAGGTCCCCTTGCCACACACCCGGTAGAAATCGAATGTTTAAAAAGTGAAACGACTTACCCAAGTTAAATTCCTCGGACTCGGCACGCAATTTTGCCACCCCTGCAATTTTTGCATTCAACTGGTCAAACACGAGGTAGATGCAAGCGTCCGGCAAGGCATGAAAACGATAATCATCCGGCAGTGAACCCTCTGTCTTCAGTTCCAAAAAACGATGAACTATTCCGCGCAAATGGCTTGGTGGCTCTACTTCGACAAACTGTACGGATTGCACGGCCTTGTCTTTGCCATTTCCTTTTGGATCGTACATTTACCCTGTGTTCCCTTGTCGCTCTGCACCTGCTGGTTTGGAGGCGTAGCAAAGCAAACTATGGCGCCATGAGCAACTCGTCTTGTCTTGGCAGAAATCATAAGGGTCCAGGGACAAACACACAGGTCAAAATGATCCTCATATGGGAAAGGCCAAACATTCACTTTCCAAATTTGTGAACTAGGTGATGCGCGTTTCCTGCTCCTATCGCTGAATTCCTGCGTCGGAAACATTGGGGCCTATGGTGCAAATTCATGAACGATATTTACTAAGTTTTCAAAACCGGGGAAATGCTCATTATCTTTCGCACGCCTGCACCAATCATGACGACATCGAAAGCTGTCTCTTTCAAGGTGCTCACCAACTGATCTGTGGCCATGTCATAGACATAAAGGCAATCGAAACGGTCAAGAACTGGATCACCTCGCTGCCTTTATCAGCAAACAGTCACCGTTCTGCTTGACGGATTCCACTATCAAGAGCGTTAAATTGTGTTCGATCTGTTGATCACGCTAGAAAAAACGCCCCAAATGCACTGGATTAAAATTGATCCCGATAAGTGCCTGTAGCATGCGCATCGCAACCAGAAAACAACCCGATAGAGCGACTTAGCGCCATATTTAGCAACCGTTGCACCTGTCTGGGGCCAAGCAATTGCGCTTTCTCATAGCTCAGTGTTCTCGCCAATTTGGCACACCACCACACCTCACAGCGTTCGGCGCAATGTAGTCAACGATTTGAGTGCAATCGCCCAGCGAGTTATTGCCCTGAGTGCCCATGGTTCACGAACACACAAAAAAAACGCGTTGAACTAAGTATTAATAGCAATGCGCTGGCGGCTACGGGAGACTGGCGACTTTAGGAGAAACAACTGGATGACTCGGAAAAAAATGCGTCGCATCACGTCAGGTATATTTGTTGGTGCGTTGTCTGTTTTGACGGCGACAACGGCAAGTCTAGCGCAAGACACGACAATTCGGATTGGAACCGGCGGAAAAACCGGGGTTTATTTTCCAACCGGTGGTGCAATTTGCAGACTTACAAACCGAGGCGCGGCTGAGCACGGAATTATGTGTGAAGTAGAATCAACAGGTGGTTCGGTTTATAATCTCAAGGCAGTTCGTGCTGCTACACTGGACTTTGGTATAGCTCAGTCAGATTGGCAGTTCCACAGCCTGAACGGCTCTTCCAAGTTTGCCGAAGAAACACCTTACACAGATCTCCGAGTTGTCTTTTCTGTACATCCAGAGCCGTTTACATTGGTTGCGCGGGCAGATTCAGGCCTCAAGTCCTTTGAAGATCTGGTTGGAAAACGCGTCAATATCGGAAATCCCGGATCAGGCTCCCGTGGCACAATGGATGTCTTGATGGCAGCCAAGGGGATTAAAATCAGTGACTTTCGCTTGTAACCGAATTGAAATCATCTGAGCAGGCGCGCGCTGTGTGCGACAATAAAATCGATGCAATGGTTTACACGGTTGGCCATCCCAGTGGATCAATCAAGGAAGCCACCACAGAATGTGACACTGTCTTGGTTGAAGTTGGCGGCCCTGAAGTTGATGCGCTCATCAGCGAAAACCCATATTATCGGATCGCGGTGGTTCCAGGTGGCATGTATAAAGGCAACCCAGATGACACCAAGACATTCGGTGTCGGTGCGACGCTTGTGACATCTGCCAAAGTCCCAGATGATGTCGTCTATGCGGTGACCAAATCAGTGTTTGAAAACATGCGCCGCTTCCGCAGATTGCATCCTGCTTTGGCAGTCTGAAAGAAGAAATGATCAAGGACGGCTTATCTGCGCCACTACATCCTGGTGCTGCGCGGTATTACAAGGAAGCTGGGTACGAATAATAAACCGGCTCAGGAAAGCCCGTTAAACCTCACGGTTTTACGGGTTCATGTTCCTAGAAGACTATGACAATAAAACCCGCAATTGGTTGGCCCGCTTGTGGGTTTCTTCATTTGGACAGGCTGCCGCGTTAGATCTTAGTTACCTTCGCTAACCGATGAAGAAAACCGTCCACCAAATATAAACCCCAACCCCAACCCCAATGATAGGTAATGGATATATGCATGCGCCTATGAGGTTCAGGCGGCTGGCTAGGGCCGGAGATTTCCGGTCGTTTATCCAAAACACCAAGACACTCACGGCGATTGAGAACCACATGACGATCTGCAACGCAAAGAAGATAAAATCGATTGCGACGAGATAACCAATGTTCGGCAGATCGTTAGACAGACGAGCCCGCAACAACGAAACCGTCACCAGCACCAAAATGCCACCACTTAGTCTTGGTGGTATCTTCGGAATGGGAACAGCGAACAGCAAAAGCCCGATAACAAACAAGATGACCATTGGAAGCATAATGGTGGTGCTATAGCTGGTCAGCTTTCGGGAAATTTCCATTTCGATTTTCATCTTGGAGAAATTAACCGCAGTTTCACCCTGGAAAGACCGCGTTTCGCCCAGGGTCGAAGCGGTTTTGACTACGTCTTGATAAATTTGGGCGTTTGTCATTTGCCAGCCTTTGGCAGACCGGAATACATCTTCTTCGTTGAGCCTGGATAGGAGCGTCACCTCTTCGCCGGTCAGTCTCATGCCCAGATTATCTGTCACAAACCTCAAGCTCTCGCTGGTGCGATCACGATGTCGGACTTCCAAGACAACATTCTGCTTATCAAATGGATAGTTTTTAAACTCGAAGTCGCCGCGGAATGTGCCCCTGACCTTAAACGTCTGGATTTGCATGCCATTGCGCTCACGAGACCAAATCGGATTCAATAGGCGGATAGGAGCCACAGCATTGCTAAAGTCAATTTTTGGCAGGTCCAATTTGCCTCGGAACCTAAACCAAATGTAAAAATCCAATGTATAGCTGCCGGTCGCCGTATTGAGGTTGCTGATTTCGTTTATATCGACCCCAAAATAGACGATCTGGGCGGAGTTCATATATCCGTTAGCGTAGGGAATAATGTCGCCCGCTTCGAGCTTTTCGGAGAAGTTTGGCACCATAACCGGATTGAGAACCGGTTGTAGCTGAATGGGTGCTGATATGAATTCTCCAAGCTCAAAAATCCCAACCGGGACAGGCTTTATCGCGTTGCCTTTGTCATCGAAGTAGATGTTCCCTGTAATTCCAGCAAAAGCCTCAATAGGTTTATCGATGGATGTGAGGAACTCTCTAATCGCATCGCGATCCTTGATGATATCCGTGCCGGAAAGCTCTGCATTTTGGATTGCATGAATAGCGACGCTGGCGGCGTCATAATATAATGCATTGCCAGAATCCGGGCTGTGTCCGTATTTCGTGCGAAATTTATCCCGGAAATTCACGGCGTTTTCGTTGGCCACATCCCAAATCATAGATGTCGTGGCGTAT
>JBGCFS010000110.1:0-27108 GCA_045107035.1 Hyphomicrobiales bacterium | reverse complement strand
GAAGGGGAGGCGATTTCCATCCAACTCGATCCGTCGGATCTGCATATTTTCGATCCCGATACAGGTATGGCCTTAAGCCATGGGCAGGATGTTGCTTGATGAGTAAGGACGTTTTGATTGGAATTGATGCTGGCACATCCGTTATTAAATCGGTTGCCTTTGATCTGGCTGGAAACCAGATCGCGATAGCCTCAGTTCCTAACAAATATAAAACTTCATCTGATGGCGCTGCTACACAATCGTTAGACCAGACATGGCTGGATTGCGCAAAAACCCTTCGGGACCTTGCGGATCTTGTGCCCGGACTGGCAAATCGAACACTTGCAGTCGCTGTTACCGGGCAGGGAGATGGAACTTGGTTGGTTGGTAAAGACGACACGCCTGTTGGCGATGGTTGGCTTTGGCTCGATGCTCGCTCTGCACCAATTGTACACAAGCTACGTGCCGAAAAGAGTGATCGAAAGAGGTTTGAAGCTACTGGCACCGGTTTGAATGCGTGCCAACAAGGTACACAATTGGCGCACATGCAGGCCGAATTGCCTGAGTTGCTTGAGGGCGCAGAGACAGCTCTTCATTGCAAGGACTGGCTGTATCTCAAACTAACAGGCGCTCGCGTAACAGACCCATCAGAAGCCTGCTTTACCTTTGGTGACTTTCGAACCCGTGCCTACGACGAAAACGTAATTGATTCGTTGGGTTTGTCTGGCAAGCGTCACATGCTGCCGGACATCATCGACGGTGCTCAAGAAACCTTTCCTCTTTCGCAGAACGCTGCCAGAGAAACTGGATTGTTGGCTGGAACTCCGATTTCACTTGGTTACGTAGATGTTGTCTGTACTGCATTGGGAGCTGGTGCATACGCCAATGGCCTTAGCGCCGGATGCACAATTCTTGGGACAACAGGAATGCATTTGCGTTCTGTATCAGATCAGGATGTGTATTTGAATGAGGACCGTACGGGCTATGTGATGACTTTGCCTGTCGCAGGCCAGGTAGCTCAAATTCAATCAAACATGGCTGCTACGCTTAATATCGATTGGATGTTGAATGTTGTGGAGGATTTGACGGAGCAACTCGGCAATCATGTCGTCCGCTCCGAGCTGTTGTCTCATGTGGATCGCTGGATTGATACAGGTAAGGCCGGGTCAGTGCTCTATCACCCCTATATTTCCGAAGCTGGAGAGCGAGGTCCGTTTGTCAACAACGTCGCGCGTGCCAGTTTTGTCGGATTAAATTCAACACATCGTTTTGCTGATTTGTTTCGCGCTGTTGTAGAAGGCTTGGCTCTTGCTGGTACGGATTGTTATAATGCAATGGGCGGCGTCCCCACTGAGGTGCGTTTAACTGGTGGGGCTGCAAAATCTCAAGCAGTTCGTGGCGTGATGGCCGCTGCTATGAATACACAAATTCGGGTGTCCAGCAGAGGAGAAGCTGGTGCGGCAGGTGCTGCTATGATGGCTGCTGTTGCAACAGGTGTTCACGATACGATGGATGCGTGTGTCGATCAGTGGGTCACTCCATTGATCGGTCAGGCAGAAGAGCCTGATACCCAACTCGCCGAAACCTATGCTGGTATTTTCAGCGAATTTGTCGCTACGCGTGGTGCATTAGAACCTATTTGGGAAGGTGTCGCAAAACTTCAGGAGAATTCACATGTCTAGGGAAGTCGCGATCATCGGCGATCATTTTATGTTGCCGGAAATCTTTGAACAAAAATTGGCTGAAGCATGTGGAGACCTGGTGACGACACGGTCCAGAAAAGATAATTGGCCTGATGAACCGATGGAGCACGGCTACGCGATTGATGGTTTGGCCGGGCTGAAAGAATATTTTGGAACGCCAGATGGCGTGGTTGAGTTTGTGGAAAACGCTGAAATTTTGATTACACAGCTCGCACCATTATCTCGTGATGTATTCGAGCGCTTGCCCAATTTAAAAATGGTTGCCGTTTCTAGGGGCGGCCCTGTTAACATCGATATGAAGGCAGCACGAGATCACGACGTTCTGATTGTTAATACGCCGGGCCGTAATGCGAGCGCCGTAGCTGAATTCACAATTGGCGCAATCTTGACCGAAACCCGGAAAATTCGAGTAGGGCACGAGGCTCTGCGCAATGGCGATTGGCGCGGCGATCTTTACCGCGCAGATGTTACAGGCCGTGAGTTAAACGAAATGACGGTTGGTGTTGTTGGCTACGGTAATATTGGATCAAAGGTTGTGCGTTTGTTACGCGCTTTTGGATGCAAAATTCTTGTGCATGACCCTTATGTTCAACTCATCCCGGACGATATTGAAGCCGGGGTAGAATTGGCGAGCTTGGATAAACTGTTATCGGATGCAGATATTGTTTCAATGCATCCACGTGTCACAGATGAGACACGTAATATGATGAATGCAGATGCTTTCAGCAAAATGAAACCCGGTGCCTTGTTCGTAAATACCGCTCGAGGCCCGCTTTGTGATTATGACGCACTATACTATGCGCTGACAGAGGGTGATTTGGGCGGCGCAATGCTGGAGACGTTTGCGATTGAGCCAGTGCCTGAGGACTGGCCATTGTTAAAATTGGATAATGTAACCCTGACACCCCATATAGCTGGCGCTTCAGTCCGCACCATTACTTTCGCTGCGGAAATGGCTGCCGAGGAAGTGAAGCGCTTTCTTGCCGGTGATCCCGCCCGCAATCCGTGTTGAGAGAGTTACATGATTGAGCAATGCACCAAAATCGGTTGGGTCGCAGAAGCGGCGTCATCCGTTTGCGTGCTTGCAATTGGTGCCTTTCTCGCCATTTCCCCTTTCAAAATTTGGGGCAGTTAGTGGAAACCTATGACCTTTTCATTGTTGGTGGTGGCATTAATGGCGTAGGCATTGCCAGAGATGCAGCAGGGCGCGGCCTTTCGGTCATGCTTTGTGAGAAAGACGACTTGGCTCAGGGCACATCATCCAGATCAGGAAAGCTGGTGCACGGTGGATTGCGCTACCTCGAATACTATGAATTTCGCCTTGTGCGAGAAGCCCTGATTGAGCGCGAAACTCTTTTGAATTCTGCGTCCCACATTATTTGGCCACTTCGATTTGTGCTGCCGCATAGCCCCAAAGACCGGCCCGCATGGCTCATTCGTCTAGGGCTGTTTATTTATGATCATTTAGGTGGACGTAAGAAACTACCTCCGACGCGGTCGTTAAACTTGCGAAAGGACCCTGAAGGAATTCCTCTGAAGGATAAATTCAAGAAGGGATTTGAGTACTCTGACTGTTGGGTTGATGATGCTCGTCTTGTGGTTTTGAACGCGCTGGCGGCAGCAGAGCAGGGCGCTCGGATTTGCACCCAAACGGCTTGCACAACAATTCGGCGCAATGGCGACTTGTGGCAAGTCCAGATGACGAATTCGCACGACGGAACCAAAAGCGAAGTAAATGCACGGGTTATCGTGAACGCCGCTGGCCCATGGGTGAATGATGTTATTGGCCGTGTTGCGGGGGCAAATTCAACTCGAAATGTCCGCTTAGTTAAAGGCAGCCATATCATCGTTCCTAAGTTTTGGGACGGTGACCATGCCTATCTTGTGCAAAACGATGATAAGCGTGTGATCTTTATCAATCCCTATGAAGGGGACAAGGCGCTCATCGGGACTACAGATGTTTCCTATGAAGGACCTCTGGATGAGGTTTCTCCAGATCAAAGCGAAATCGATTATTTGATTGCTGCTGTTAACCGCTATTTCTCAAAGGAATTGAAACAGACTGACGTGCTTCAGAGCTTTTCTGGGGTGAGACCGCTGTTTGATGATGGTAACGGTGACCCAAGCGCCGTGACCCGTGACTATGTGTTTGATTTGAGCATGGAGCGGGGCGCACCAATTTTGAATATTTTCGGTGGGAAGATCACCACGTTCCGTAAATTGGCGGAACATGCCTTGCAACGATTGGTGCCCATTTTCCCTGAAATTGGCCCGGATTGGACTGCTGGCGGTGTGCTGCCGGGAGGAGATATTGAAGGCGGAGATTTTAACCGGTTTTTAAGATCGACAAAAACAAAGTTGGAATTTTTGCCTGCCGCTCTGGTTACTCACTATGCAAGACTGTACGGAACACGACTGTTTAAGCTTTTGAAAGACGCACAGCAGACAGACGAGTTGGGAGAACAGTTTGGTCCAAATTTCTATGAGATTGAAGCGCGTTATTTGATTGACCATGAATGGGCAAAGTCCGCTGAGGACATTTTAAAGCGCAGAACAAAACACGGACTACATATGAGCGACGTTGAAATCTCCCGCTTTGAGCAATGGTTTCGCGAAAGACGTGATGAGCCTGCGGCCTCATTTTCCACCTCAAAACAGTCCATATCCTAATCAGTTTTTACTTTCATCTATTGTTTCCAGAACAGGTGTTTCGAGGCCTTGCTGATGTGGGCCTTTTTTTTCAATGGAGGCCATAAGGGCATTCACTAGAAATGTGCCAGCTTGCCCGACATTCTCATGAACGATGATGATTTCCTTCCGGAAATACCGTAAGAATTGCACGGCTTCCTTAGTCAAGACATCAAGCTCATTGCCAAGCTTAAGTCCAGCTTCTTCAGCCGCCGCAATGATCGCAATCGACGCACTCGTTGAACCGCTGATGATGGCGTCTGGCGGGTTTGGTCCATGGATGATTTTTGATGCTTCACGCTGGATATCAACCATACCGCTATCGCTTGTCACGTTCTCAAACACGTGAAACGTCACATTGTGCTTTGTCGCGGCGTCAACAAAGCCCTTTATCATCTGTTTTCCGTAAGTTTGCTCAGCCGGAGGGGCCAGCAAAGCAAGGTTTTTGCGTCCCAAAGACATAAGTTTTTCAACACCTAACTCTGTGAACCGCTCATTGTCGAAATCAAAATATGGGTGTGAAATACCCATTTGTGTTCGGCCATGTGTCGCGAATGGAAGGCCGTGTTCGCTCATATACTTTACACGAGGATCGTTTGGCTCAAGTTGATTGATAATTACGCCATCGGCAGAACCTGTTTCAACAATGTACCGAATGGGATCCATTGGATCGTCATCTGAAGAATAAGGTGTGATGATCAGATGATAAGGACTGTCCCGCAGGGCCGTAGACACCGAGTAAATCAATTGTGCGGTGTGATTCATTACATGTTCTTCGGTGGACATAACCAGACAAATGACATTTGTCTTGCCTGTTCTAAGCCGAACGCCGGCGCGGTTTGGTCTATATCCGACATCCTTTGCAACACCGCGAACGCGTTTCTTGGTTTCTTCACCAATATCCGGCGCATCTTTCAGTGCCCGCGAAACCGTCGCAATCGCCAAACCTGTGATTTCGGCAATTGTCTTCAATGTTGGTCGTTTTTGTCCCTGGATCACGCCAAGACGTTGCTCGCCTAACGGCTCGTGTGGTTGGTCAGGATTTTTGTCGGCATCCATGTACTTTGCTTTCGGTCGCTAGTGCGATCATGCTTTAATTTGCAATTGGTTGAATTGCAGCTACACTTTCAAAGTGAAGTTTTACTATGCTGCAAAAATCTTCAAAAAACTAGATTGATTCATAATCTAAAACGTTATAGCCTCAATCTATAACGTTATAGGTCTACCTGGGAGGATATTATGAGACTTAAAACTTTAGCCGCCGCGTTGATGCTTTCTGTAGGAATTCCAATGGGTGCTTCGGCAGCCGACTTGGAAGTTACACATTGGTGGACGTCTGGTGGTGAAGCCGCTGCCGTTGCCGAATTTGCAAAAGCATTCAATGAAGGTGGAGACAAATGGGTTGACGGTGCAATCGCTGGTTCTGGTGGTGTTGCTCGTCCAATTATTATTTCACGCATCATTGGCGGCGATCCAATGGGCGCTACACAGCTTAATCACGGTCGTCAGGCTGAAGAGCTCGTTGAAGCTGGCTTGATGCTGGATCTTACTGAGATTGCTGAAAAAGAAGGCTGGCGCGATCTGGTCAACCCTGTCCGCTTGTTGGATGGTTGTACTGTCGACGGAAAAATTTACTGCGTACCAGTAAATATCCATTCACCACAGTGGTTGTGGCTGAGCCATGCAGCTTACGAAAAAGCTGGTGTTGCTGTGCCTAAAGACTGGAATGAGTTTGTAGCTGCAGCTCCTGCGCTGCGTAAAGCTGGTATCGTTCCTTTGGCGATGGGCCAACAACCTTGGCAAACACAACTTGCGTTTGACGCTATGATGTCAGCGATTGCGGGTACCGAAGTTTACACGCAAATTTTGTCTGAGAAAAACGAAGAAGTTGCTGCTGGTGCTGAAGCCGCGAAAGTATTTGAAGCTTATGCAAATGCGCGCGAGTTGTCAGATGGTTCGAATGTTCAGGATTGGAACCAAGCGACTAACATGGTGATTACCGGTAAAGCTGGTGGCCAAATCCATGGTGACTGGGCTCAGGGTGAATTCCAAGTTGCAAAACAGGTTGCGGGTACAGACTATAGCTGTCTTCCTGGCTTGGGCCTTCATGACGTTATTGCCACTGGTGGCGATGCATTCTACTTCCCGAAAAATGACGATCCTGAAATCACCGCGGCTCAGAAGCGTATGGCTTCCCAAATGATTTCAAAAGAAGTTCAGGTTGCGTTTAACCTCAAAAAAGGTTCATTGCCAATTCGCGGTGACGTTGATCTTTCTGCTGCAAATGATTGCATGAAGAAAGGCCTGAAAATCTTGGCTGATGGAAACATCCTGCCAGATGGTGTGAATGTTCTTTCTGCAGATACTGCTGGTCAGATTCAAGATCTGATGGTGGAGTTCTGGAACGATAAGAGTGTTACGCCTGCCGATGCGCAAAAGCGCTATGTAGCTATCATTGCTGACGCTGACTAATCGTTCAGATTGAAGTTGTTAACTGGTCCGGTCTCGTTTGATCGGGCCAGTTTTTCAGATGGGTGCGGGCTCTAAAATGATCGCAGGCATTGCCGCTTGTTCCCGAGGTTCTGTCAAATAAGTTCTTCACTTTGGGGGGGAGGCGCATGGCGCAAACATCACGTCCGCCGCAATTGTTCCGAAACAAGACGGCCAAAATTGCAGCCATTCCGATGGTTTTGACGGCTTTGGTTATTTTTGTTGGGGCAACATTGTGGACGGTTTTTCATTCCTTCACGAAATCAAAACTGCTCCCAAGTACCAAATTTGTTGGGCTGGATCAGTACGAGCGTTTGTGGACCCAAAACCGCTGGTTGATCTCAATCGAAAACCTGGCCATTTACGGCGTGCTTTCGATGATCTTTTCTCTGGTTATTGGCTTCTTACTTGCCGCAATGCTGGATCAGAAAATCCGGTTTGAAAACACGTTTCGCTCAATATTCTTATACCCATTTGCGTTGAGCTTTATTGTGACGGGGCTTGTCTGGCAGTGGATACTCAACCCAGAATTCGGTGTGCAGGAAATTGTGCGGCAACTAGGCTTCTCAGATTTCGTTTTTGATCCGCTGTACAATTCTGAAATTGTTATTTATGGCGTCTTGATCGCTGGCCTTTGGCAGGGCACGGGCTTGATCATGTGCCTTATGCTCGCGGGTCTTCGCGGCATTGATGAAGATATCTGGAAAGCCGCCCGTGTGGACGGTATCCCAATGTGGAAAACCTATATTTTTATCGTCATTCCCATGATGCGTCCTGTGTTCATTACAACGTTGGTGATCATCGCATCTGGCATTGTGAAGGTTTACGACCTTGTGGTAGCGCAAACCTCAGGCGGTCCTGGCATCGCATCCGAAGTTCCCGCCAAATATGTGTATGATTATATGTTCCAGAATCAAAACTTGGGACAGGGTTTCGCTGCATCGACAATGATGTTGATCTCAGTACTTGTTATCGTCATTCCATGGGCGATCCTTGAATTTAAGGAGCAGCGTTCCGATGGTTGATTTGTCAAACTCGCTCTCAGGTCCTAGTGGACCAAAGCCAACCAAAGCGTTTTCTCGTCGCAATATCTTCCTTTATGGAACCTTGTTTGTGGTGGCGGTCTATTATTTGTTGCCGCTCTACGTAATGGTCGTAACATCGCTAAAGGGCATGCCGGAAATACGTCTTGGCAATATCTTTGCGCCTCCTGTCGAGGTCACGTTTGAGCCTTGGGTAAAAGCTTGGTCAGAGGCTTGTACCGGCCTCAATTGTGATGGCCTATCCCGTGGTTTTTGGAATTCGGTACGTATTCTTATACCGTCAGTTCTTATCTCCATTCTCATTGCGTCTGTTAATGGGTACGCGTTGGCAAACTGGCGCTTTAAAGGTGCGAACATCTTTTTCACGATCTTGATTTTTGGGGCGTTCATTCCCTATCAGGTCATGATTTATCCAATTGTGATTATTCTGCGCGAAATGGGCCTCTACACAAAACTTGGCGGCCTCGTAATGGTGCATACGATCTTTGGTATGCCGATTTTGACGCTCTTGTTCAGGAACTATTTCTCGTCGGTTCCAGAAGAGTTGTTCAAGGCCGCCCGAGTTGATGGGGCTGGATTTTGGGGTATCTATTTCCGCATTATGTTGCCGATGTCGCTCCCCATCTTTGTGGTTGCGATTATCCTGCAAGTAACTGGTATTTGGAACGATTTCCTCTTCGGAGTGATTTACACAAAACCGGATAATTATCCGATGACCGTACAGCTGAACAACATCGTGAATTCGGTGCAGGGGGTCAAAGAATACAACGTGAATATGGCCGCGACTTTGCTGACCGGACTTGTGCCGCTCATTGTCTATTTCGTGTCTGGAAAACTGTTTGTGCGCGGCATTGCGGCCGGCGCCGTTAAGGGTTGAATAAAATGCAAAATCCAAGCGTATCAATCAAACATCTGGACCTTCAGTTCGGCAATGTAAAAGTACTCAAGGACCTTAACCTGGACATTGGACAAGGCGAATTCCTCGTCCTTTTGGGGGCATCAGGTTGCGGTAAATCCACATTGTTGAATTGCATCGCGGGCTTATTGGATATTTCCGCAGGCCAGATATTCATCAATGATAACAATGTGACGTGGGCGCAGCCTTCTGAACGTGGTATCGGAATGGTGTTCCAGTCATATGCGCTTTATCCGCAAATGACGGTGAAGGGCAATCTAACTTTCGGTCTTAAAAACGCGAAAATGCCGAAAGCTGAGATCGAATCGCGTGTAGCCCGTGCCGCGGAAGTTCTACAAATCGAACCATTGCTTGGCCGCAAACCGGCAGCGCTTTCTGGTGGTCAACGCCAAAGGGTCGCTATCGGTCGGGCGCTGGTGCGGGATGTGGATGTCTTTCTTTTTGATGAACCTCTTTCAAATCTGGATGCAAAGTTGCGTGCGGATTTGAGGGTGGAGTTAAAGCTACTGCATCAACGGCTGAAAAATACCATGATTTATGTAACGCATGATCAGATCGAAGCCATGACGCTGGCAGATCGAATTGCCATCATGAAGGATGGCTTGATCCAACAATTGGATAGCCCGCACGAGATCTATAACCGGCCGGTTAACAAATACGTTGCTGATTTCATTGGTTCGCCATCAATGAATTTTTTTGACGGTAATGTAGCCAGCGGTAATTTCACATGTGGCGACATGACTGTTCCATTGGCAGGTTATGAGTACATAAAATCTGGCGACGTAAATGCAAGCGCATGGTTTGGAATACGTCCCGAACACATCGTGGTGGGAGAAGGTGCCCCGTTCAATATAGATATTGATGTTGAGATCGTTGAACCCATGGGATCGGATACACTGGTTTGGACTACTCTAAACGAGAAACCATTCCGGCTCCGCATGGATGGCCAAGCGACGGTAAAAACTGGTGATAAAATGCGGATCGGTTTCGATCCCGCACGTGCGTCGATGTTCGACAAAACCACTGAAGAACGTATTTAAGTCTACGAGAATTTCATGATTGATCTGGCAGGCACATGGTCGCTTTGCGACCAACAGGGGGCGTATTCCCTGTTGATGCAGCTCCCCGGCGACGGTGTGAGTGCGCTTGAGCGTGCCGGGGTCGTACCTGACCCCTATTGGGGGCGAAACGAGTATGATGTTCGCAAGATGTCTGAGCATGAATGGATTGCCAAGCGCACATTCACAGTAGATCGAATCGATCTGAATTTGACTGTTCAAGAAGTTGATACCATTGCACAAATATCAATCAATGGCATTCAAGTCGCTTCCACCAAAAACAGTTTCCGAAGCTATGAAATTGACGTTTCTGACGCACTGAGAGTGGGTGAGAACGAAATTGAAATTAGGTTTTTTTCCAGTCCAAAAGTAGCCCAAAAGTTGCAGGACGAGCAGCCGTTTTATGTGCCTTGGCAAAAAGAAAATGGTGTCATTGGTAACGTCAATATGTTGCGCAAAGTACAGTGTGACTTTGGTTGGGATTGGGGCGTTGCTCTTGCTCCATTTGGTGTTTATGGCCCGATTAAATTAGTACCACAACGGGATGTGAAGCTGGGGGCCGTTCGCGTTAGCCAATCCCACGAAGTCAATCTGGCAATTCTAGATGTGGTGGTTGCAGTTGATGGACAACGTGACGGACTTCACGTGGCGATTGATTTTGCCGGTCAAGAACAGTTGGCTGAAGTTGAAAACGGCAGAGCTCAAGTGAGATTTAAAATTAATGATCCAGAATTATGGTGGCCAGCTGGGTTGGGTGCGCAGACGCTTCATGACTTGACCATCAAATTGGATGATCAAATTGAAACGCGGCGTGTCGGCTTGCGCTCTATGGAATTGGTAACCGAAACAGATGACGTCGGCCTCGGTTTCAAGTTTTGCGTCAACGGACATGACGTGTTTATGCGCGGGGCCAACTGGATACCGGCCGACGCGCTTCCAAGTCGTATAGACCCTGATAAGATACGCGGTCTTTTGCAATCAGCTGTTGATGCAAATATGAACATGTTGCGCGTGTGGGGTGGCGGGCGCTATGAGCCAGATTACTTCTATGATTACTGTGATGAAATGGGCTTGTTGGTGTGGCAGGATTTCATGTTCTCTTGCAACCTTTACCCGTCCACACAGGAGTTTTTGACAGAAGTTGATGCGGAAGCGCGGGAACAAGCTGAGCGTATTGGTTATCATGCTTCTGTTGCCGTTTGGTGCGGCGATAATGAGCTTATTGGTGCTTTGGGTTGGTTTGAAGAAACTATCAAGGATCGCGACCGGTATCTCGTCAGCTATGACCGCCTAAACCGTACACTCGAAAGTGCGCTAAAAGAAACTTTGCCTGATGCAAATTGGTGGCCCTCTAGCCCATCGCCGGGCCCTATGAATTTCGGTGATGCTTGGCATGATGACGGTTCTGGCGACATGCATTTTTGGTCGGTATGGCACGAAGGCAAGGATTTTTCACACTATCGCGATGTCAAGCCTCGGTTTTGTTCTGAGTTTGGATTCCAGTCCTTTCCATCCATGAACACCATTCGCACTTTTGCGGATGAGGCAGATATGAACATTGCTTCTCCGGTAATGGAGAGCCATCAAAAAAATGCAGGCGGCAATGCTCGCATTGCAGAGACAATGTTCCGCTACTTCCGCTTCCCTGTTGGCTTTGAAAACTTTGTCTATCTCAGTCAGGTTCAGCAAGGGTTGGCGATTAAAACCGCGGTTGAATTTTGGCGCAGCGTTAAGCCTCGTTGCATGGGTACATTGTTTTGGCAGTTGAACGATACCTGGCCCGTCGCCAGTTGGTCCAGTCTTGACTATGGCGGCAATTGGAAATTGCTGCATCACATGGCGAAAGACTTTTTCTCTCTGGAACTTGTTGTTGCCGTGCCGGATGAGACCGGGATTGCTCTGACCGCCATTCATGACCATTTGGGCGAGCGTTCACTTCAGGTAACGGCCTATGCTGCAAACACATCTGGCGCATTGCGTAAGCTTGGGGAAGGTGAGGCCAAAATTACCTCAGCAGAAAATGCGGTGCTGCTGCGTGTATCGAATGAAGATCTACATGCAGGAGAGGTGCTTTATTTTGAATGGCAGGGTCGTGAAGGCCAGACTTTGTCTGATCATTTCGCGCCCGTGCCGTATAAGACACTCGACTTGCAAAATCCGAATGTCAGCCTGGTGGTTGCACCATCGGAAGATGGCTGGGCGATTACTTTAAATGCCAATGGGCTTGCACTGTTTGTAGCGCTTGAAGCGGACATTCCCGGACGCTTTTCGGACAATGCTTTCACTATGGTGCCAAACAAAGACGTCACCATTACCTTTATTCCTGAAACGCCTGTCCCTTTAGGACAGACGCCAAACTTCATTCTTAGAGACCTTTTCACGGCCACCTATGGCACCGCATGAAGCGTTGTGTCTTCCATCCTTGGAGAAAATAATATGACCGATTTTTCCTATCAGCTTTATAGCTCCCGGAACTTCCCTACGTTGAAAGATACACTCTCCATGCTGGCCGGTCTTGGCTATGCTGAAGTGGAAGGCTATGGCGCATTGTATGCAGATGCGGCGGCTGTTGATGAACTCATTGCCAATCTCGGTGACAGTGGCCTTAAAATGCCAACTGCACATATGGGCATCGACATGGTCGAAAACGATCCAGATCGTGTGCTTGAAATAGCAAAGGCTCTTAGCATATCAACCATTTATGTACCTTATCTTTTACCTGACGACCGCCCAACAGATGCAGATGGTTGGCGCGCCTTCGGTAAACGCCTGGAAAATGCAGGCGCGCCGCTTCGTGCAGCGGGTCTCAGTTTTGGTTGGCACAATCACGACTTTGAGTTTCGCGCGCTTCCAAGCGGTGAAATACCCATGGAACTGATGTTTGAAGCCGCACCTTCGTTGGAGTGGGAAGCAGATATTGCATGGATCGTACGCGGCGGCGGTGATCCGTTAGATTGGATCAAACGCCACGGCTCCAAAATCACTTCGATCCATGTAAAGGACATTGCTGCTGAAGGTGAAAAAGCAGATGAAGATGGTTGGGCGGATGTGGGCGACGGTACCATGGACTGGCCCGGTATTATGGCCGCAGCTCGTAGTGGTACGCCAGCGAAGCATTACATTATGGAACATGACAACCCGAGCGACGACAAGCGATTTGCTGCGCGCTCCCTTGAAGCCGCAAATAGCTTCTGAAAGGTTATAATATGAGTGTATTAGGAATTGGAATAATCGGTTGTGGCAACATCTCCACGACCTATTTTTCATTAGCTCCGCTATTTAAAGGCGTTGAAATGCGCGCTTGCGCTGATCTCAACATGGATGCGGCAAACGTTAAGGCTGAAGAGTATGGTGTCCGCGCGGAAACCATTGATGGTCTTCTGGCAGCAGACGATATTGATATCATTGTCAATCTGACAATCCCTGACGCCCACTACGCTGTCACCAAGCAGATTTTGGAAGCTGGCAAACACGCCTATTCCGAAAAACCTGTGGTGCTGAGCCTCGAAGAAGGCAAAACCCTTCGTGACCTTGCAGACTCGAAAGGGCTGAAAGTTGGCTCTGCGCCAGATACGTTCCTTGGCGGGGCGCATCAGCAAGCCAGAGCGCATATCGATAGTGGCGCTGTAGGCGAAATCACATCCGGTACCGCTATTGTGCTGAGCCACGGTATGGAGCATTGGCACCCAAACCCGGATTTCTTCTTTCAGCCTGGCGGCGGACCGGTTCTCGATTTGGGACCCTATTATATCGCCAATCTGATCAATTTTATCGGCCCGGTCAAACGGGTAGCGGCTCTCACCTCCATGGCGGCCAAAACCCGGACCATTTCAAGCGAACCCAGAGCCGGTGAAACGGTACCGGTCGATACACCTACAAACGTGCACGCCATATTAGAGTTTGAGCAGGGTGCAACAATCACCATGCTGTCCAGTTGGGATGTATGGGCACACAAGCACTCCAATATGGAATTGTATGGTACTGGCGGATCGCTTTATGTGCCAGACCCAAATTTCTTTGGCGGGTCAGTTGAAGCGGGCGGCGCAGACTTCTCAGATGTCGTACCACTGGAACCTTGGGATCATCCATTGGGCGTTGATAACCAGGAACAAAATGGAGAAGGTCGCGCGAACTATCGCGTTGCCGGGCTTGCAGATATGGCTATTGCCATCATGGAAGGCCGTGATCACCGTTGCTCCTTAGAGCGCGCGCTGCATGCAGTTGATGTGATGACATCCATCTTGAAGTCTGGTGAAACGGGGGAGTTTGTTGCTATGACAACAAGCTGTACACGCCCCGCTGCGCTTGGAATTGAAGAAGCGCATGCACTTTTGAAATAGGACCTGTTTTATGAGCTGGCATCCGAATGAAGCCCGTTACGACAAAATGCGCTACAACCGTTGTGGTAAAAGCGGCCTGAAACTACCCGCACTTTCGCTTGGCCTTTGGCACAATTTTGGTGGCGATACGCCACATGAAACAAAACGTGCCCTTTGCCGTCAAGCGTTGGACAGTGGTATTACCCATTTCGATCTTGCCAATAACTATGGTCCGCCTCCAGGCTCTGCCGAAACTGCATTTGGTGAAATCATGCGTACTGATTTTGCTGGATTGCGTGATGAGTTGGCCATTTCTTCCAAGGCTGGCTACGGAATGTGGCCGGGGCCTTATGGCGAATGGGGCAGCCGCAAATATATAATCGCGAGTTGTGATCAGAGCTTGAAACGTATGGGGCTGGATTATGTGGATATTTTCTACTCCCATAGGTTCGACCCTGACACCCCTTTGGAAGAAACAATGGGTGCCTTGGATCACATCGTGCGCTCCGGGCGTGCTCAGTATGTCGGCATATCCTCATATAATTCCAAGCGCACTCGTGAAGCCGTTAAAATCCTCAATGAGTTAGGTACGCCGTGTTTGATTCATCAACCAAGTTACTCAATGATCAATCGTTGGGTTGAGGAAGATGGTTTGCTGGATACGCTGGAAGACTTAGGCGTTGGTTCCATTGTGTTTTCGCCTTTGTCTCAGGGTATGCTGACCAATAAATACCTTGGTGGTGTTCCTGACAGTAGCCGTGCGGCGCAGGATAAATCACTTAATCCCAATTTCCTGAACGAAGAGACATTGTCGAATATCCGGGCTTTGAATGACATTGCGCAGGGTCGCGGACAAACGCTGGCCCAAATGGCGATTGCCTGGGTGTTACGTGGTGGTCGCGTGACCACCGCGCTTATTGGTGCTAGCCGCACTGACCAAATTGTGGATTGTGTTGCAGCATTGGATAACTCTGAATTCACTGATGAAGAGTTGGCGTTGATCGATCGTCATGCTGAGGATGCCAACATCAATTTGTGGGCTGCATCTTCTGAGCGCAAAGGCCCGGAGCGCAAAAAACAAAAATAAAAACAGGAAGAACGCCGTGATCAAAAACCCCATTTTGCCGGGCTTCAATCCGGACCCTTCTATTTGTCGGGTTGGCGGTGACTATTACATCGCTACTTCGACATTTGAATGGTATCCCGGTGTTCAAATCCACCACTCCCGTGATCTGGTTAACTGGACACTGGTAAGTCGCCCTTTGAACCGCAAAGCGCAATTGGATATGCGCGGAAATCCAGACAGTTGCGGCATTTGGGCGCCATGTCTTAGCCATGCGGACGGTAAGTTTTGGCTGGTGTATACTGACGTAAAACGCCTCTCAGGCGCGTTCAAAGATGCACATAATTACATCGTCACGTGCGAGACCATTGATGGCGATTGGTCTGATCCAATCTATGCCAATTCATCGGGCTTTGATCCTTCACTATTTCATGATGATGATGGCCGCAAATGGTTCATTAATTTGCAGTGGAATCACCGTGGTAACGGCACAGGTGGAAATCCGGCGCATGCATCATTTGACGGCACCTTATTGCAAGAATTTAATCAGACAGCTGGGAAGCTTGTTGGCCCCATTAAAAATATCTCAGATGGATCGCCTCACGGCCTCAGCGAAGGGCCGCATCTGTTCAAACGCAATGGCTATTATTACCTGACATTAGCTGAAGGTGGCACGGGTTATAAGCATGCCGTGACTATGGCCCGATCAAAACAAATTGACGGACCATACGAACTCCACCCGAATTACTTCTTGATGACTGCCAAGGACAACCCAGACTATCCGATACAACGCACCGGTCATGGACAAATGGTGGAAACACCGGATGGCCAAGTCTACCACACTTTTTTGATGGGCCGTCCCATGAAGAGTCTGGCGGGCGAGGGACCATTCTGCCCCATGGGGCGCGAGACCGGTATCGCCAAATGTGTTTGGCGTGACGATGATTGGCTATATCTGGAAGATGGTGGCCTACTGGCACCGCAAGAAGTGCCTGGGCTTGTGGACGGGCTGAAACCTTTGCCGCCGCAAACCGTCGACTACAATTTCACCGACGCTGAATTGCCGATGGATTTTCAATGGTTACGGACACCAGAGCCAGACCGCATCTTTGCCATGACTGGTACTGCATTGCGTTTGTTTGCGCGTGAGAGCATCGGCAGTGCTTTTGAACAAGCATTGGTGGCGCGGCGACAGGAACACTTTGTCTATGCTGCTGAAACAGTGCTAGACTTTGAACCTGAAACCTATCAACAGGCTGCTGGTCTCACCACGTATTACAATTGCCATAAATTCCATTTTCTTGCGCTCAGTCAGGATCCAAAAATGGGCCGCAGCCTCGCGCTGATGTCTTGTTTGGGTGACTGGCCCAATGGCACGATGACGCAACATCTAACGACGGCTGTTTCTGTGACAGATAGACCTGTCGAAATGCGCGTCGAGATTGATCATGCGCATCAACAGTTTTTCTGGAGACAAGGTAACGGGGACTGGCAAAAAATTGGCCCGGAACTGGATGCAAGCCTAATATCGGATGAAGCTGGACGCGGTGAACACGCCAACTTCACTGGTGCGTTTGTTGGTATGGTCGCCTTCGACACTAGTGGCCGCGGAAAGACAGTTGATTTTACGCGCTTCTCTTACCAACCGAAAACAGACTGACCGCTAAAATGCTAAACAGCAAATATGAATGATTTGATTCCCGAAAGGCACAACACATGGATGTACAGGCAATAGGTACGCTCTTGGCGAAAACTCGGCTGGAAGCAGATCGTTTGGATGAGTACCCTAGTGCAGCACCTGTAAACATGGCTGAGGCCTATGCCATCCAAGTTGCCATGACTGAAGCCATGCAACTTCCAATTGCTGGCTGGAAAGTTGGGAGCACTTCACAAGCCGCTCGAACAGCGCTTGGTATTGATGAACCCATTTCTGGTCCTGTGTTTGAAACCATGGTTTCGCCGGGACCCGCGGCCGTGCCTGTCGGCGAAAATGACCTGCGTATTGTTGAAGTAGAAATTGGCTTCCGCTTGAAAAGTGCTCTGGAAGCGCGCGATGCGCCTTATACAAAACAGGAAGTTCTGGACGCTATCGCCTCCGTACATCCAATGTTTGAAGTTGCGAATAAACGCCTGCCAGGGTCTCCAAAGGAAGCGGCGGTTTGGATTGTTTCTGATGGTGCCTTCAATCAGGCCATTGTCTATGGCAACGGTATTCCGTTTGATGAAGAGATGGATTTGGCCAACGAAACTGTGCGTGTAGCCATCGACGGAACGCATGCGACCGACGGCATTGGTTCAAATGCACTTGGTGACCCGCTAGAAGTAATGGTCTGGATCGCCAACCATTTGAGCGCACGCGGCATAGGGCTCAAAGCAAATGATTGGATATCAAGTGGCCTCATTGGCGATATTCTTCAGCCAAAACAGGGCGCTACAATTGTTGCAGAGTTTAGCAGTATAGGCACCCTGACTTTGAAACTATCAGAGCAATAGTGGTCTTAGGTCGGCTGTAAACTCCAGAACGGAGTTTACAGCCCTGTTTCCTAAAATCCCATTTGCGTTTTCATGTTTGAAATGAAAGTTTTATCATCTTGCTCCTTGCGTGCATCAAGCAGAGCGTGGGCATCATCACCGGCACGATACCGCAGTGTGTTCGTTCCGTCTGTTGCTGCATCCCATATGACCTGTGCGACTACAGAGGGATCAGAGGCATTGGCTCCGGCGTCACCCCAAGTGGCGAATAGTTTCTGAACAGTACCTTGATACTCTTCCATCGCATCGTCATTGACGAAATCAAATGAACGGCCACCAAAGTCTGTTGCGATCATTCCAGGTTCAACAATTTTGACCTTTACGCCAAATGCTTCCAACTCAAAGTGCAATGATTCTGAAATACCTTCGACTGCAAATTTCGTTCCATGATAGAGCGCTCCAAGTGGAAACGTTATCTGCCCGCCGATGGATGAAATATTGATCACGGTGCCCGACGCATTGGCGCGAAAATGTGATAAAAGCGCCTTGGTTGTAGCTAGAAGACCAATGACATTGGTATCGAACTGACGGCGGATACGTTCCATTGGGAATGCCTCGAGGGGGCCATATGCGCCGTATCCCGCATTGTTTAAGAGTACGTCGATCTTACCAAATCGGGAAATGCCGTTTTCCACCGCCTTGGCAATGGAGGTTTCGTCCGTCACATCCAAACGCGTCACTAACATGTTGTCGAGTTGGTTGAGTTCTTCCTCTTTGTCAGGAGATCGCATAGTGGCAATTACATTCCAACCTTTTGATTGGAAGAGCTTTGCAGTTACTTTTCCAATTCCAGAGGATGCTCCGGTGATAAGAATTGTCTTTGTCATTTAGAATTTCCTTAAACGTTTATTTTGGTGTGGTTTCGAATGTTGCTAAAGGTTTTGGCCACCGGAAACTTCGATACGTTGTGCCGTCATCCATTGGTTGTCGCCAACTAGAAGGCTGGTGATAGCACCGCCAATGTCATCGGGAACGCCAGCACGCCCCATGGCTGTCGTTGAAGCCACGAATTGGTTCACTTCTGGAATGTCGCGCACAGCGCCTCCACCAAAATCTGTCTCAACCGCGCCAGGGGCAACCGCGTTTACTGAAATATTGCGGCTACCGAGTTCAAGCGCCATATAGCGCGTCAGGACTTCGATCGCTCCCTTCATTGCTCCATAGGCAGAAAATCCTGGCATGGAGAAACGGGTGAGACCGGTGGAGACGTTCACAATGCGTCCACCATCTTGCAGCATGGGTAACAATTTCTGGGTGAGGAAGTAGACGCCCTTAAAATGCATATTCATCAAAGTATCGAATTCATCCTCCGTTGTTTCAGCGAAGGGTTTGTTGATGCCGATGCCCGCGTTGTTGACGAGGAAATCAATAGATTTTCGTTCCCACTTTTCAGTCAAGGCGTTTGATAGTGCTTGAGCAAATTCTGCAAATTGCTTTGTGTTTCCTGTGTCCAACTGCAGAGCAATGGCTTTTCGGCCTAACTTTTCGATTTCGGAGATGACCGCATGGGCGTCGTCCGCTCGGGATAAATATGTGATGATTACGTCGACACCCTTTTGGGCTAGATGAAGCGCCGTGTTTTTTCCCAGTCCGCGACTACCGCCAGTGATTAATGCAATCTTCTGTGTCATTTTAATTCTCTCTGTTTCGATGACACAAACTTAGTGCGAGAAGAGACAAGGTGCTTGCCTCATACTCCGAGACATTTGCCTGATCCTCCGAATGTTTGGAATGTACTCTGCTATTTTTGACTTCAGTGGGGTATAGATGGCTCCAATATATGGAGACAAAAATGTCTTATACCGAACTGACAAAAAGAATACTGTCCTACGCCAATGATCATAAGATTGGTGTTGATCCGCATTTTACAGAAGTGCCTAGCCTTGTTGTCTTGAAAAACGATAAACCAACGACTTTAGACGGGGTTCTGTATAACCCGGTAATGTGCCTGATCCTACAAGGTCGGAAAGAAACCTATGTCGGCGAGCGACGCTTAAGTTTTGGTGCGGGCGAGTCCTTGATTGTCTCACATGATTTGCCTGTCATGGCTCAAGTAACTGAAGCGAGCGCTGAGCACCCTTATATTGCTCTGGCATTCTCCATTGACCTGCAAACTATCAGAAGTCTCTATGACGAAATCGAAGATGGAATTATTGAAGATCAAGTCGCTAGTGCCTTCAACACGAGCCAAGCTGATGCAGAACTAATTGGGGCGTTGGAGAGGCTCTTTGAACTTGTGGATCGACCGAACGAGGCTAAAGTAATGCTGCCGCTTTTGGAGCGTGAAATTCATTTCCGCATGCTTATGGCGCAACACGGCGGTATGCTACGCCAATTGCTACAACGAGATAGTCAGGCTAGCCGTATCGCAAAAGCAATCAACCGGATTAAGCTAGACTACGCCACGCCATTTACTGTCGCTGAATTGGCAATGGTCGCTGGCATGAGCGCTTCATCATTTCACGAGCATTTCAAGGCGATCACATTAACGACTCCGCTTCAGTACCAGAAAGACATACGTCTTTTGCAAGCGCGCCGACTTGTGCGTGATGGTGATCGTTCGATTTCAGCGATTGCATTTGAAGTTGGGTACGAAAGTCCGACTCAATTCAGTCGAGAATACGCACGCAAATTTGGCCTGTCGCCGCGCAATGATTTGAATGTCTTGGAGGCGGCTTTGGGGTAGCTAACTCTTGCTACCAATAATCATATCCAGAGACGGCGTTTCCGCCAGCAATTGCTGGCTATAAGTCGCTTGAGGACTTGAGAAGAACGCATCGGCATCGCCGCTTTCCATAAGTTCTCCATTGCGTAGAACCGCCACGCGATCTGACATTTGCCGCACGACCGACAAGTTGTGACTAATGAATAGTATCGAAAGTCCAAATGTCTGCTGCAGGTCTTTCAGTAGGTTTAATATTTGAGCCTGAATAGAGACATCCAGTGCAGACGTTGGCTCATCGCAAATGAGGAATTGTGGCCGGGCGACCAACGCACGGGCAACTGCTATTCGCTGACGCTGACCGCCAGAAAACTGATGCGGATAACGCAGCATGGAGCGCTGCGGTAATTCCACCAACTCCAGCACCGAAGCCACAATCTTGCGGATTTCATCGTTGTTCTTCGCAAGGCCAAAATAGCGGATCGGATCACCTATGATGTCCAATACCTTGCGGCGGTTGTTGAGGGATGAATATGGGTCTTGAAACACCATCTGGATTTTGCGACGTGCCGGGTGCTGCCGGGGTCGCGCACGACCAAGGGGCAGGGGATCGCCTTCAAATATGATCTCGCCTGCTGAAGGCTTTACCAGGCCAACGATACTCTTCGCGAGAGTCGATTTTCCTGACCCACTTTCGCCGATAACACCTAGAACTTCGCCGGGCATGACATCCAATGAAATGTCTTTGAGGGCCTTGAAGCCATCTTTCTTGCCAAACGCGAAAGGTCGGTTTGAATAGAAGGTGACATCCATATCTTTGATCGATAGCACTGGACCGTCAGTGGCGGAAAATCGCTCGGCCCCTTCTAGAAGCCATTTGGTGGCAAAGTCGGCTGAGGCCCCGGGGATATTCCAACTGGTTTCCAAACCTTTTGGCAGCTCTTCATCTTTCATAATGTTCGTAAAACGATGCAGCTTCTCACCAAGGCGTGGCACGGCCGCCATCAGCGCTTGTGTATATGGATTCTGTGGCGAGCCCAACACTTGCGCAGTTGGGCCTTCTTCCATCAATTTGCCGCCACGCAACACAGATACACTGTCTGTTACTTCTGCGATTACGCCTATGTCGTGGGTGATCAGGATGATGCCGACTTTGCGCTTTTGAGCCATGTCGCGAATGAGTTGCAGGATTTGTTTTTGGATCGATACATCGAGCGCCGTTGTGGGCTCATCCGCGATGATGAGATCGGGATTGGTGCAAAGGGCCAACGCAATTACCACGCGTTGGCGCATGCCGCCGGAGAACTGATGCGGAAACTCCTTGATGCGGGTTTCAGCATCGCGGATGCCTGTGTCATTTAACAGCTCAAGCGCTTGCTTTTGGGCATCCTCAACGCTCATATCGGAGTGCTGCAGGATCGTTTCCACCATTTGATCTTCGACTGTGAAAAGCGGATTGAGAGACGTTTGCGGATCTTGAAAAATCATTGAGATTTTTCCACCGCGCAGCTTGTGGTATTCGTCCTGCGGTAAGTCACGCAAGCTTTGGCCATGCAGCTGTACATCACCCTTGGCAATGTAGCCAGGTGAGGGAATTAGCCCGATGATAGCGGCGCCAATGGTGGATTTCCCTGCGCCAGATTCACCTACTAAACCGTGTATTTCACCCGGCCCGAGGGACAGATTTATACCATCGATGGCAGTGAATATGCCAAAGCGTGTGGGGTACTCAACCGTGAGGTCTGTGACGTTGAGAAGCGATCCCATCAGCGCCGCCCAGGATTAAGCGCATCGCGCATGAAATCACCCAGAATATTCACTGAAACAATCATGATGATAAGGGAGAGTGAGGGAAACACCACAATCCACCATTCGCCGGAGAAGATATATTGGGTGCCAATGTTGATTAGCGTCCCAAGTGATGGCTGGTTTGGTGGCACACCTACTCCAAGGAAGGAGAGGGTGGCTTCCAATAAGATGGCAACCGCCAAATCTACCGTGCCGATGACGAGTAGTGGCCCAAGAATGTTTGGAAGAATTGAGACAAACATGATGCGTAGCGGATGCACTCCCATTATCTCATCCGCCTGAACGTATTCCTTGTTGCGCTCCACAAAAGTGGAAGCGCGCGCGATACGGGCAAAATCTACCCAAAGCGACAGGCCAATTGCAACCGTTAGCACCACCAGTAAAAGCTGTTCGTGTTGCTCTCGTGGCAGAATGCCGCAGGCCACGCCATCAACGAGCAGAGCTGTAAGGATTGCCGGCAAGCTGAGCTGAATATCGGCTACACGCATAACAACTGAATCATAGCGACCGCCAATGTAACCCGCTGAGAGACCAAGCGAAGTGCCCAGCACCGCTGCAAACAAAACGGAAGACAACCCCACCATTAAAGACAGGCGTGTGCCATACATGATCGATGATAGTAAATCGCGGCCCTGATCATCGGTGCCTAT
The DNA here is from genome assembly GCA_045107035.1 of Hyphomicrobiales bacterium. GTDB lineage: Bacteria > Pseudomonadota > Alphaproteobacteria > Rhizobiales. The sequence continues at coordinate 4,196 of JBGCFS010000110.1, read as the reverse complement.
GAAAAATCGCGGATCGCCACCTTCAGAAAAGGCCGGTGGAATGAAGCTGTCCAAAATATCGAAACTTGCCAGGTCATATGGGTCTGTTGGCGCGAGCAATGGAGCTAGGAATGCGCCAAGGATGGAGATGAGTGCAATGGCCGCCGCGAACTGCGCTACAGGGCTGCGCAAGAACAGGTAAAGCAGTTCATTTTCGACTGAGACCCGTTTCCAACTGGCCCATGCGTTTTGCAACATTAGCCTGCCTCCGCTTTTACGCGCAGGCGTGGATCAATAACGAAGTAAAGGATGTCCACGATCAGGTTGATGACCACGAAGATCAGCCCAATTAACACCAGATAGACCGCCATAACGGGTATATCGACGTAGCGGATACTTTCCAGAAACAACAGACCCATTCCGGGCCACTGGAACACGCTTTCCGTAACTATGGAAAAGGCGATAATACCGCCAAATTGCAGGCCAATAATTGTGATAACCGGCACCATGGTGTTCTTCAATGCATGGCGATAATGCACCGTTCGATAGTCGATGCCACGTGCAATGGCGAACTTCACAAAGTCGGTGCTCATGACATCCTGCATTTCAGAACGCACAAGCCGCATGGTCAGCGTTAGCTGATACACACCAAGGGTAAGCGCGGGTAGAACCAAAGATCGCCAGCCATCAATTGTTAGGAAATTGGTTTTCCACCAGCCTATTTGCACTGTTTCGCCGCGTCCGAATGTGGGCAGCCAACCGAGCTTTACCCCAAATACGTAAATCAGAAATATGCCGATCACGAATGTGGGTATGGAGATGCCAATTAATGTGGACACCAAAATGGCTTGCGCCAGGGCGCCGTTTCGCTTGAGCGCCGTATAAATTCCTGCTGGGATACCAAAGGCGAGCGACACCAGTAGCGAGATAAATCCAAGCTCCAGTGTCGCCGGCATACGGTCGAGGATCATCTGTCCAATTGGCTGGCGGGTGCGATAGGAGAAACCGAATTCGCCGATGGTAAGGTTTTTGATGAATTCTACATATTGCGTGGTGACTGGCCGGTTGAGACCAAGCTCTTCACGCAATCGATCTTGATCTTCAATGGACGTTTCCTGGCCCACCATTACGGCAACCGGGTCACCCACAAAACGAAACAGCATGAACGCCAGAAGACTGACAGCCAGCATCACGAATATGGATTGAACCAGACGCTTGAGAACGAAAAACAGCATGAAGGGCCGCAGTGGGTTTAAACAAGTAATAAGAGTGGCAGGCTTCTTGGCGGAATGCCAGATGGCAAAGTTATTCACTTGTGGGTTCTAACCCTTAGTAACGCTTTTGTGAGCGCAATGCCCTTCACCCGATTGGACTATTGGTTTGCCCTTGCCTAGTTTACCTGTTTGTGCTGCGCTTTGCAGCAGATACATATACGGATCACGGAAGAGGGAGACACCATCCATGACCACTCACAGATTCTTCAGGCGAGCGGTGGTTACCGTTGCTGCTCTTATGATGTCGGCCAGTGCCGTCTCTGCGGAAACATTCCGTTGGGCTGGATCAACCGATCCGCAAACAATGGACCCGCACGCGGTAAACGCCGCGCCGGTTTTGGGCTTTTTGAACAATGTTTATGAGGGCCTTGTTCGCCGTAACAAAGAGATGAAAATTGAACCGGCGTTGGCAGCAAGCTGGGAAGCTATTGGGTCTGAGGGCTGGCGCTTTAATTTGCGCAAGGGCGTGAAATTCCACGATGGCGCGGAATTCACCGCAGAAGACGTGATGTTCTCATACGAACGCGCATCCTCCGAAGAGTCTGATGTGCGCTCTTGGTTCGCACCCATTTCCGAAGTTGTGGTCAAAGACGACTACACGATTGAATTCATGACCAAAGCACCTAATCCGCTCTTCCCGGATTCTATCGCTAATTTCATGATCATGGACAAAGGCTGGGCTGAAGCCAACGACAGTGCACGCCCAGCGCGGGATGCTGAGAATATGGCAACCCGCACAGCAAATGGCACGGGTGCATTTACACTGGCATCTCGTGACCCAGGCGTTCGCACAACACTTACGCCATATGGCGAATGGTGGGATGAGCTGGAAAGCAACATCACAGAGGCGGTGTTTACACCTATCGGCGAAGCATCCACTGGCATGGCGGCGCTGCTGTCGGGCGAGATCGATTTCATCGCGCCTATTCCGCTGCAAGATGTGCCACGCATGAAGCAAACTGTCGGCTTTACGGTGCATGAAGGAGTTGAAGCACGTGTGCTGATGTTTGGCTTTGGCCACGAAGCTGATGTGTTGAAATACTCCGATGAAACGACTGATAAAAATCCATTCCAAGATGCTCGTGTGCGCAAGGCCATTTACCAGGCCATCAATGTAGACGCGCTTACTAGCAAAGTTATGCGTGGAACCGCTGAGCCTGTTTCTCAGCTTGTTTCTAAGGAAATGCGCGGATTCTCAACAAGCTTGGCAGAACGACTGCCCTTCGATGTTGAAGCGTCAAGGGCACTTCTTGCAGAAGCGGGTTATCCGGATGGATTTTCTTTTGGCCTTATGTGTCCGAATGATCGTTACATCAACGACGAATCCATCTGCCGGGCAACAGCTTCCATGCTGGCGAAAATTGGCGTGAAAGCGAAACTCTCTTCGATGCCAGTTCGTAACTATTGGCCTGAGCTGCGCGCCGATAATTTCGACATGTATCTGCTTGGTTGGTCTCCCGGTACATTTGATGCGGAGCATCCAATCCGTTTCTTGGCCTCTACGCCGAACAAAGAGAAGAAGCTGGGTTCCTGGAACTTCGGGGGTTTCTCCAACGCTCGGGTCGATGAATTGCTTCCAATGATCCAAACTGAGATTGATGACACGAAACGCCAGGGCATGGTCGATGAAACTCACAAGATCATCCAGGATGAAGTGGCTTATGTGCCGATGTATGTCCAACCGCTCATCTGGGCGACTAAAGACAACATCGCACTGACTCAACGCACCGATAATTTCTTCATCCTGCGCTGGGTAACAGTGAACTAGGTTTGTAGAGTTTGGTGGCTGGAAGGTTATCGAAAATTGAGAGAGGGCATCGTTTCAAAGCGATGCCCTTTTTGATTCTACATGCATCCAAAAGTTGGTTGCCCTCGTTTTGCAATTCAGCGGATACTTATATTGGAAAGCCTGTGTTCCCAATACATTGCGGCCAGTTAGGAAATGTTGCACGTTCATTTTTTGAATTTTGGACAATGGATGAAAAGATGATTGAACCACTTCCGGCTCTAACAATTAAGAGCTCGCTGCGGCGCCCGACAGATATGCAAATCGCGGCTTTTCAAGGCGTGCCGACTGGGTTTGTGGTTGATGCCTTAAACGGTGGCGGCGCTCTGTCTTCAACGATCCAATCTGTTGGCGGTGGCCGCGACATTCATCGCGTTGCTGCCGGGCCGGCATTGACGGCAGATTGCGGCGCGGCGGATGTTCTTGCGACATTTGCGGCGCTCAAGTTCATCAAATCTGGGGATATTGTTGTTTCCGCATTTGCTGCGCATACGGGCTGTGCCGCTGCCGGTGACCGTCTTGTTGGCATGATGAAAAACAATGGTGCTGTCGGCTTTGTGACTGATGGCCCTGTGCGCGATTACCAGGGGATTGTGCCCGTTGGATTGCCAGTTTGGTGCGCAGGTCTGACGCCCGCATCACCTCACATGAGTGGACCGGGATCTGTTGGATTTCCAGTACAGATTGGTGGCCAAGAAGTTGAAACGGGAGATATGATTGTTGCCGATCAGGATGGTGTTGTTGTTGTTCCATTTGAGCGTTTGGATGAGGTGATCAAAAGCCTGGAACGGATCGGTGAAGTAGAAGCGTCTTTGGATGCGGAAGTTGCTGCAGGTTTAAAAGTTCCTGAGTGGGTAGAAGACTATCTGGCGAGCGATAAAACAGTCCGAAAAGACTGAGCAAATGCTTGATTGAATTCTCATTCGTTCCGCCGCCGTATAAACAGTTATCCGGCCGTTTTATCGTATCCTAATTGTCGGGAAATTGTTGCGACAGCCTCCAGCAATGGTCGGCTATAATGTTCTGTTTTGCCGAGACGAAATAACGGCACAGAGACACTAACGCTTGCGACAGGTTGGTCAGCGCTTTCGCAAGTGGCGGCACCAAAGCATACGATGCCGATTTCGTTCTCTTGATCATCGCGTACAAATCCATCT
>JBGCFS010000011.1:0-48712 GCA_045107035.1 Hyphomicrobiales bacterium | reverse complement strand
TGTGAATTTGTGTGCGTTTTTGTTGCCTTCCATCATGTAGTCCATGAAAGTCTGGTAAAAGCCGCAATCCATTCTGCTACCACGCAATACGCTGTCAAATGTTGCCGGAGATAGGCCCACCTTGCTTGCAAGCGCCAATGCTTCGGAATAGATCGCGCCGTATCCAAGCGAAAGAAAGTTGTTCAACAGCTTCATGCGGTGGCCATCGCCCACACCACCAATATGAACGATACCAGCAGCCCATGTTGCTACAACTGGTTCAATACGTTTGAAGATAGCCTCATCTGCGCCGATCATGGCGCTGAGCTTGCCTTCTTCAGCCTGCACAGGGGTTCCGCCAAGGGGTGCATCTGCGAGCGCAATGTCGCTGGCAGCTAGTTGTTCTGAAAGGTTAGCGGTTGAAGTGGGATCAGATGTGGAGCAATCCACAATGACAGAACCCGGTTTCAAACCTTGCTGCAAATCCCGCACAATGGTTTCCACTTGCGGCGAGCCCGGTGCGCAGATGAACACAATCGAAGAACGCTCGCCAAGCTCTTTAAGGGACTTTACTTCAACTGCACCTCGGCCAACGAGATCTTCCACCGGTGTGCGGTTGCGATGGCCGATGACACTGAGCGCGTAGCCTTTTTCGACTATGTTCTTAGCCATGCCATGACCCATAAGGCCAACGCCCACAAAGCCAATGGTTTCTGTTTTATCGCTCATGTCATTTTCCTTTTCAAAACCCAAAACCTAAATTTGGGACAGCGTTGTTTTTCTAAGAACCAAAAGATTGGAAACTATCAGCACACCCAGCACCATTGCGCCACCTACCAGCGCATAAAATCCGGGAAACTCATCCAATACAGCCCACACGAGAATGGGCGCTAGAATAGTTTCCAATAGCAGCAGAAGTGATACCTCTGCAGAGGAAATATAACGCGGACCCAACGACATCAACCCCATGCCAAGCGGGAGAAACACACATCCTAAAAGCACAGCATAAATCCAATCAGCTCCGCCGATGCTGGCGGGCTCAGCAAACGGAAAAGATACCAACACAACAATGAAATAACCAATCCCCACCGCAGGCACCATGGACACGTCGGGTCTAGATCTGGCGACAGTGAATGCACTGGCGAGGCCAAATGCAGCACCAACGGCGCATAAATCACCCCAGAGCGCACTGTTGCTGGTTGTGCCTTCCAGGTTTTCGACAAGCGAGCCAAATGCAATAACTGCAACACCGGCAATGCACAGTGCAATCGTCCAAACCATGCGCACGCTTATTTGTTCGCCCAGAAATGCGCGGCTGATGATAGCGGAAAAAATCGGTGTCGTGCTGAGGATAAACACCGTATTCGCAACACTTGTCAGCTGTATCGACACGCCGAAAAGCGTCGTGCCAAAACCTAAAAAGACCGCATACCAAATTCCAGCCTGTCCCATTGTGCGTAAAACAGAAAATGTTGCCCCGCGATGCGTAACCAGCACCCAAGCAAACATTGTCAGGCACGTAAATAGCGCCCGCCAAAACACAACCGTCATGAGGTCTGCATCAATTAACCTGATAAGCAGGCTATCGGGAATAATTAACAGCACGCCCAGCGCTGTTATTAAAACGCCTTTGGAATGGTTAGTCATTGAAGTGATTGAGGAGGGCATGGGGACTTTTCTAATTAAACCAACCCAGAACCTCTAAGACCACAAAGAAGCGCTGAAAAGCCCTATTCCAAATTGTGCCTTATAAAGTGAGAGTAGCTGGGCGCATTTTTATCCAGTTTACCTTCACGATTGAACTCACTGTCCCGATTGAACGGGATTTCAGCCAAAGTATCAAAATTTGCAATCACGTCTTGATGGTCGGCAAGTTGCTTCCTCAAGCGTATCTGTAAATTCTGTTTTGCATCGCCTTTATGATAGCCATGAACACCGTGAACTATGACGGGTTTTAAGATTGTGAACCCCACATAACGCAATGCATAGGCAAGTGGCCAAAGTAACATCTGCACATCACCTTCTTTGCCATCAAACGCGCTTTCAACTGCAGTGGAGCCAGTGCTCACACAAAAGAGTGCCTTCTTGCCCCTACACAATCCGGCATCAAAACGATCCTTGGAATTGTGTACGGCGCCGTTTGTGAGTACCCGGTCGAACCATCCTTTCAGGATTGCCGGAGGTCCAAACCACCAAATCGGAAAATGAAAGATAATCCGGTCTGCTGCCCGAATTTTGTTGATTTCCGCAGCTACATCTGCCGAAAGTTGATTGCGCAGTGAAGCGGTTTCCTGTGCTTTAAGCGTGTCAAAAATTTCTTCATAATTTTCCGCATAGTGGCTGGCCTGCTCAACCGGATCAAAACCCATTGAAACCAGGTCTGACAAAATCACATTGTGGCCCAGTGCTTCGCTGGCCCTACGTGTTTCAGCAGCCCAAGACCCATTGAAAGAGCGCTGGTCTGGGTGTGCCAGAACAATCAGAGTTGTGGTCATAAATTTCCTCAATTAAAGCCACTATAATCATCGGATTGCCGTTTGTGCAAAACATCACATGTGGTAGTTTCTGCATGCAAATTGAAAATACTCACCGGATGCGCTTCCACTCATGAACACCATCGACGATGACGGCCACACAACCCACGATGCGGAAATTGATGCACGGAACGAGACCATACTTATCTACGTGGATGGTGCGGTGGTTCCGCGCGCAAAGGCGGTTGTATCTGTTTACGACAGCGGATTTTTATTAGGCGATGGCGTCTGGGAGGGCTTGCGACTGTACAATGGCAAATGGGCATTTCTGGATGATCATTTGGACCGCTTGTTTGAAGCCGCCAAAGCGATTGATCTGGATATTGGCAAAGACCGCGCTGGCATTATTGCAGCGCTGAAAGAAACACGCGTAGCCAACAATATGCACGAAAATGTGCATGCGCGGCTCATGGTTACACGCGGACTAAAGTCAAAGCCATTTCAACATCCGCGTCTTTCACGCTCTGGGCCAACCCTTGTGATTATCATGGAGCACTCGCAGCCGGTTTCCAGTTTGCAAAAACGCGGCATTCGCCTGGCCACGGTTCCCCAAGTACGCGGACTACCCATGAGTCAGGACCCGAAATTAAACTCGCACTCAAAACTGAATTGTGTGCTGGCAGCCGTTCAGGCTGAAAAAGCAGGCGCCGATGAAGCGCTTATGCTGGATCCACATGGTTTTGTGGACACCACCAATGCCTGCAATTTTTTCATTGTTAAAAAAGGCTCTGTTTGGACGTCTACCGGCGATTATTGCATGAATGGCATCACCCGCCAGAAGGTGATTGACCTTTGTCGCGCCAACGACATTCCAGTGTTTGAGCGTAACTATTCGCTGGTCGATACATACAGCGCGGACGAAGCATTCCTCACCGGGACGTTTGGCGCGCAAACCCCCATATCAGAAATAGACGGTCGGCCCATCGGCACCGGCATGGCGGGCCCTGTAACCACTCGTCTTCAGGGGCTTTACAAAGCTCTGATTGCGGAGCATTGCGCATGAGCATGAGCATGAGCATGAGCATTGCGGCAAAAACTCCACCCAAATTGCAACGTGCTGTCGGTGTTGGGCGATTATCCGTTTCACAACTGAATAGCAAAACACGGCTCAACCGGCTCTACCAGGAGGGCTGCGCAAAAATCCGCATCCCCAGAACCTATCATGGAACAGCACTGGAGGCCGTTGTCATCAACACGTCTGGTGGTGTGACGGGCGGAGACCGCATGAAATGGACGTTTGAGGCTGGCCCACAGACGCATTTAATGCTGACCACGCAGGCGTGCGAGAAAGTTTATAAATCCTCTGGCGGCGTTGCAGAAAGCTCCGTCAGTCTGACCGCTGCTTCTGGTGCGCGATTGGCGTGGTTGCCGCAGGAAACAATTCTGTTCAACCGATCCGGCTTCTCCCGGCAGATTAATGCTGAATTGGCGGCAGACGCAGAGGCGCTGTTTCTGGAGCCAATTGTCTTTGGTCGACGTTCTATGGGCGAGACAGTGGAGAGTGCGGAGCTGCATGATCGCTGGCGCATTTCGCAAAATGGCACGCTTATTCACGCAGAAGACTTTCGCATGTCAGGCAAAATTTCGGAAAGTCTGCAGCAGCGTGCCGTCACCAATGGGCAAACCGCTTTCGCTACTTTGTTGTTTGTTTCGCCACGTGCGGAAGGTTTTTTGGAACAGGCCCGCGTTCTTGTAGGCTCCAACGGCGGAGTATCGCATTGGAATGGCAAGCTTCTTGCTAGGATAATTGCAGATGATAGTTTTACACTGCGCAAAACATTGTTGCCGCTGGTGTCTTTGATGAATTTCGAGGCAGAGCTGCCTAAAGTTTGGTCACTTTAAGAGCCGAACAAGAAACAAAAGGGAATTGGGATGAATTTAACCCCTCGCGAAAAAGACAAGCTGCTGGTGGCAATGGCTGCGGAGGTTGCTCGCAAACGCCTGGCGCGCGGCGTCGTTCTGAATCACCCTGAAGCCATCGCCTTGATCACCGATTTTGTTGTTGAAGGTGCGCGCGATGGCAAAAGTGTTGCAGACTTGATGGAGCAAGGTGCTCACGTCATCGCACGCAATCAGGTCATGGAAGGCATCCCGGAAATGATCCACGACATTCAGGTGGAAGCAACATTCCCGGACGGCACAAAGCTTGTGACCGTGCATGAGCCAATACGGTAGGAGAGACACCATGATCCCCGGAGAAATTATCACCGCCGCTGGCGATATAGAGTTAAACGCTGGGCTGCCAACCACGACAATTATGGTCTCCAACACAGGCGATCGCCCTGTGCAGGTGGGCAGCCACTACCACTTCTTTGAAACCAATGAAGGCCTGTCCTTTAATCGCGATGAAGCGCGCGGAATGCGCCTTGATATAGCACCAGGGTCTGCTGTCAGATTCGAGCCTGGCCAGAAACGAGAAGTGACTTTGGTGCCGCTGGCCGGCGCTAGGACTGTTTTCGGGTTTAATCAAAAAATTATGGGTGCACTATAGTGGATTCTTGGATGAGCCTAATCACTACGGCCGTTCTCATCGTTGCAGTGCTTTCTGCATTGTATCAAGTGCTACCAAGCAAACCTTTGCCAAAAGCCAGGCCATCTTTTGCACTTTTGCCAAAGTATCACTTCTCGTTTCAAAACATTGAGACGCTGAAAAGGAATTTGCATGAAGAAGGCTTCCTTGAAGCAGAACGGAACCGGTTTGTCAGAGGACACCTTTTTGGTGACTTTCTAACGAAATGGACCAAGCTCACGGTCACTATCGATGATGCCAAAGGGTCTGCAAGGCTCGGTTCGCCATTGATCGCAATTGCATTTGATACGGGTGATCTCTGGGACCTTGTTACGAAACTGACCAAATCAGATTAGATGATCCAGATCGCCGGCCTTTGAGAAATTGCCTACGCTTGAATTTACAACAAACGGAAGCCTGAACAATGTCTACCAAAATTTCCCGTGCTGCTTATGCTGATATGTTTGGCCCGACCACCGGCGACAAATTACGTCTTGCCGATACAGAGCTGTTTATCGAGGTGGAGAAAGATCTCACCACCTATGGCGAGGAAGTAAAATTTGGTGGCGGTAAAGTTATCCGCGACGGCATGGGGCAGTCTCAGGTCACACGTGCGGATGGTGCTGTTGATACGGTTATCACCAATGCTTTGATCGTTGACCATACAGGCATTTACAAAGCAGACATCGGCCTAAAAGACGGGCGCATCGCTGCCATCGGCAAGGCAGGAAACCCTGACACTCAATCCGGCGTGGATATCATCATCGGGCCAGGTACCGAGGCGATTGCGGGCGAAGGTAAAATCATCACCGCGGGCGGCTTTGACAGCCACATTCATTTTATTTGCCCACAGCAAATTGATGAAGCGCTGAACTCTGGCCTGACAACCATGCTAGGCGGCGGCACCGGACCTGCCCATGGAACGCTGGCAACCACCTGTACACCTGGGCCCTGGCACTTGGCACGCATGATTGAGTCGGCCGATGCTTTCCCCATGAATCTTGCGTTTGCTGGAAAGGGCAATGCGTCTCAACCCGGAGCCCTTGTAGAAATGGTGCTTGGTGGAGCTTCCGCACTCAAATTGCATGAAGATTGGGGAACGACGCCAGGCGCAATTGATTGCTGCCTCACAGTTGCAGACGACTACGACGTTCAGGTGATGATCCATACCGATACACTGAATGAAAGTGGTTTTGTTGAGAACACAATTGATGCCTTCAAGGGACGTACCATCCACGCGTTCCATACTGAAGGTGCCGGCGGCGGCCATGCCCCCGATATTATCAAAGTGTGCGGCCTTTCCAATGTGATCCCATCATCCACCAATCCGACACGACCCTATACGGTCAATACCATTGCTGAGCATTTGGATATGCTCATGGTCTGTCACCATTTGGATAATAACATTCCTGAAGATGTGGCCTTTGCTGAAAGCCGCATTCGAAAGGAAACCATAGCAGCGGAAGATATTCTCCACGATATGGGCGCCTTCTCAATCATAGCATCCGACAGTCAGGCCATGGGCCGTGTTGGCGAGGTGATTATTCGCACATGGCAGACAGCCGACAAGATGAAGCGCCAGCGAGGCGCGTTACCCGAAGAAACCGGCGATAATGATAATATGCGCGTGCGCCGCTACATTGCAAAATACACCATAAACCCGGCAATTGCTCACGGCATGTCAACGGAGATAGGTTCTCTGGAAGTTGGTAAGCGAGCTGATTTGGTCATGTGGGATCCGACCTTTTTTGGCGTAAAACCGGATATGATTTTGCTTGGCGGCACCATCGCCGCATCCTTGATGGGTGATCCAAACGCCTCCATTCCAACACCGCAACCAGTTCATTTCCGACCTATGTTCGGCGCGTTTGGAAAATCACTTACAAATTCGTCCGCAACTTTCGTATCTCAAGCTGCCATTGAAGATGGACTTGCGGAGAAACTTGGTGTTGCCAAGGAATTGTTGCCGGTAGAAAATACGCGCGGCGGCATTTCCAAAGCATCGATGGTGCACAACAATGCGACACCTGATGTTGAAGTTGATCCGGAAACCTATGAAGTGCGCGCAAACGGAGAATTGCTCACTTGCGAACCAGCAGACGTGCTGCCAATGGCTCAACGGTATTTTCTATTTTAGATCTCCCGTAAAAGTCGCGGCAAGGATTATTTTGGGATTGTTGCCAACTCCAATTGTGCCGTTGAAGTGGGGTAATTTCACCTAAGGTGACCATGTATCATTCGAGCCAATTCTCGTTGCAAACAGGCCTGATTGCGGGACTTACGCCGCTTATCGACCGACATAACAGGCTCATTCCTACCATTATTATCACTATTTCCTATTTCAAATTAACTAATAAAATTAGCTATTTAACTTAATCATACTGTTAGTATTGCCTAACAAATCATTAAAATCATGATAAAGCTCCATCGCGATAAGCAAGTTTGATGAAAATAATTTTTCTCAACAAATGTATGGATTATTTGAGAGATGAAACGAGTATTGGCAACAGTGTTGTGGGTGGCTTTACTGGCTATTCCATATTTTTCCATTGTAACTGTTAGCAATGCGCAATCTGCGAGAGAAGACGGATGTATTTTCCATCCAGCTCACCGGGAATGGCTCATCAAGAGCACGTTTTATTGCGGCCCAACAAATGGCCTTGGCATCTTCACGCCAAAAGAAGATGAATACGAAAGCAATGAAGAACCAGCGCCAGAGCGTGTGATCGAAGTAAAAAAGATCATAACAGACAACTGTGGCGGCGGATCGAATGAGAGCAGAACTACTTGCGAATAGTGTTCATCTATAAGCAATATAAATATTATTGGCAGATCTAACGCTGTCGTTACTAACAAAATTGAAAAGGCAGCGTTGGATAACGTTGCCTTTTTAGCTGTCTCATTTTCAAGACTTTTCGTAACGTTATCCCCTTGCATCCAACTGCCTGTATCGCCGATATATGACGCTGCTATCCGATCTTATCTGCACTCACATTTAGTCAAGGAAGTCATATGATCTACCTCATCGCCACGCTTCACATAAAACCTGGTTCACTGCCGAAAATCATGGAAGCAGTCGCACCTTGTATTGAAGCGACGCGCAAAGAAACCGGCTGTATTTCCTATGATCTGGTCCAAAGCCTCACCGACGAAAATACCCTTATGTTTGTAGAGCGCTGGACAGATAAAGCTGCGCTTGACGCCCACTTTCATGAGCCGCACCTCATTGCATGGCGTGAAGCAGGTGAGCCATTTTTTCTTGGACGCAAAATCGAAATTATCGAACCTGCCAATGTCGAAGAGCGCTAGAGATTTTTAGCCTATCGCACCATAATCTGACCACCTTTTCTAGTCATCAGGGGCGCGCCAACCACGGCGTGTCCCAAAGCAATTTTGCTCTGGATTATCTCTTGAAGAGGTGTTTGAAATGTTTCGTCCTATCTTGTCGCTCGCCTTCATTGCGCTGCTCAGCCCACAGCTAGTGAATGCACAATCTATTGTTTTTAATGATCTTTTTGACCAATACGACACAATTGGCACTGTTGTTATAGAAAGTCGTAAACTACAAAAAACGTGGGTTCACAACGAAACACGCTCCAACACGCCCAAGCGGCCGGCTTCAACTTTTAAGATACCAAATTCCTTGTTTGCTCTGGAAGCCGGAGCTGTTGAAGACGTGGAAGAAATCGTGCCGTGGAACGGTAACGACTACAATGTCAAGGTTTGGAATGAGCCGCACAGCATGCGCTCTGCCTACAAGGTCTCTTCCTTACCAACATATCAAGAACTGGCAACGCGAATTGGCTTGGAACAAATGGCGGAATTTGTCGCCAAAGCGGAATATGGAAATGGCAAAATTGGCGGCAAGGTGGACAAGTTCTGGATTTGGGGGCCGCTAGAGATAACAGCAAACCAACAGATTGACTTCTTGAAACGGCTTGAGACCCGTACTTTACCATTCTCCAAACAAGCACAGGACGCAACAATTGATATTATGGAAGCGAAGCGCGGAGACGGTTGGGTGTTGCGTGCAAAAACTGGTTGGGCGCTCAATCCAAAACCCGCCGTGGGCTGGTATGTCGGTTGGTTGGAAAAAGACAATGATGTGCTTTTCTTTGCCATGAACATGGATATGCTGAACCCAGAGATTCACCGTGAAGCGCGTATTGATATTGCAACAAAAGCGCTCGAACGGGTTATAGGAGAGCCACTTAAGTGAACCGTGTTACGTCCACCATTGATCATATCCATAATCCAGCTGATGTCATTACGCTGGATGAAACAGCGCGACATAGGCGACGTGTTAAAATGGTATCGGACAACGGTATTGAGTTTTTGCTCGACTTGCCAGAGGCCCGCTTATTGCGCCACGGCGAAGGACTTGTGCTCGAGGATGGTCGGATTATCGAAGTCCACGCTCAACCAGAACAACTTTATGAAGTGTCGGGGGAAGATGAGAAACATCTGCTGCAACTTGCTTGGCAGCTTGGAAACCGTCACTTGCCCGCACAAATAACTCAATCCACCATTCGCATCCGGGCGGACCATGTGATCAAAGACATGCTGCTTGGTCTTGGCGCATCTGTAACCGAAATTAATGCACCGTTTGATCCAGAAGGTGGTGCCTATGGCGATGCGTCCGGCGCTCATAGCCATTCTCATTCACACACTGAGACCCATAGCGAAACACATATGCATATGCATTCGCACACTCATATTCATGAGCATGACGCATAAGATGGTTACTTCAAGTCAGGGGCTTATTCGCCTCATGAGCTGGCTCTCGCCGGTGTTCCCAACTGGTGGCTTTGCCTATAGCGGCGGGTTGGAACGTGCCGTGCAAGATAATTTTGTGGTTGATGAAGCTGGTCTGCAAGCCTGGCTCCATAGCCTTATACACTTCGGCAGTTCGCGAAACGACCTGGTGTTGTTGGCAGAAAGCTGGCGGCGTGCAAAAGCTGATCAATCATGCGCTGACGTTGCACAGCTGGCACTTGGCCTGGCTGGTAGCGCAGAGCGCCATCTGGAACTAACGGCTCAAGGGAACGCCTTTGTGTTGGCCGTTGAAAACTGGGAATTTGACCGTAAACCTGACTTTGGAAACCAATATCCACTTCCGGTGGTTGTTGGAGGCTATGGTGGTGTTGGTGGTATTCAATTGGAATTCACGCTTGTTGGATACTTGCAGGCATTCGTCACAAATCAGCTGCAAGCCGCTATACGTTTATCGGTCCTGGGACAATCTGGGGCCGCACGCATTATGGCAGCGCTAGAAGCAGAAATCTCTGCATTAGCTGACACTGCTGCAAAAAGTGACCTTGATGACCTTGGCAGCGCGACCATTAATGCCGATATCGCATCCATGAACCATGAAACACAAACCGTCAGGCTATTTCGTTCATGAGCGACAAAACTTACGTGGCCGGCAAGGCACTTTCCGAAGAATTGAACCCAGGCATGGAAGACGCGTTGCGTAAACGTTACGGTCATATTGTGCCAGGGTTGGCCGAGTCTGTTGTGGACTTCGCTTACGGTCAGCAATATGCACGTGAAGGGTTGGATTTAAAAACCCGCTATCTGGCAACCATCGCCGCACTTACAGCACTTGGCGGACAAACCCGTCCTCAGTTGAAAGTTAACGTGGGCGGTGCTCTTAAAGCTGGTGCAAGCCAACGTGAAATTGGTGAGGTAATCTGGCAGATGGCACTTTATGGCGGCTTTCCTGCTGCCATCAATGCGCTCAATACGGCGCTGGAAGTTTTTGAGGAAACCGCGGAATGAGCGCATCACAAAACGGACCATTACGTGTTGGAATTGGCGGCCCGGTTGGCACTGGTAAAACCACATTGACGGCGGAACTTTGCAAGGCAATGCGGGATAAATGGTCCATTGGCGTCATCACCAATGATATTTACACGCGCGAGGATGCGGATGCGCTGGTGAGGCTTCAAGCACTTTCGTCCGACCGTATTATGGGCGTTGAAACTGGCGGATGCCCGCATACCGCCATCCGCGAAGACGCTTCCATAAACCTTCATGCTATTGCGCAGCTTAATGAAAAACATCCGGACCTTGATGTCATCTTTATTGAATCCGGCGGCGATAATCTCGCGGCCACGTTTTCTCCGGAGCTCGCTGATATTACGCTTTATGTCATTTCGGTTTGTCAGGGAGATGATATTCCGCGCAAAGGCGGTCCGGCTATTACGCGCTCAGATCTGCTCATCATCAACAAGACAGAACTTGCGCCGCACGTAGGCGTTGATCTGAAGCGGTTGGAAGCGGATGCAGTGAAGGCCCGGGATGGCAGACTAACTGCCATGACTGATCTACGCACTCATAAGGGCGTAGATCAGGTCGTCAGTTTTTTGCAGGATGCTGGTGGCCTTTAACGGGTCTTCAAGATGAAGATTTATCCAATTTTTTTGGCAACAATGTATCGGCTTGGAGGGGCGACCGGATGATTGCTGGTTTCAATAATCTTAAAGCCCGCATCTGTGACGTGTCTTTCCAATTCGGAAATTTCCATGAATTGTACAAAGGGTGCTTTTCCGAACATTTGCATCAATGGCAAAATAAGCAGAATTAGACGCATCTTAAATGATGTCCCCTTGCCTGGCTTGCACACCGTTTTTGAGATGAAAATACCACCCGGCTTCACCAAATCGTTTACCCTTTTCATGACCGCCGGTATGTCTTCCAACAAATGGATGAGGTTATGTGCCAAAACCACATCAAATGGACCCGTATCAAGGTCTGACCCGTCAATGTCGGATGTAATGAAGCTGATGTTTGATACACCGTCAGAACTTGCCTTGCGTTGACCGACTTCAACCATATTACTTGAGATGTCACTTGCAGTAATATGCGCCACTTCGGGCGCTAACAACAGGGCTGTCGAACCTGTTCCACATCCCAATTCAAGCACATGGTCTTTTTTGGTTAGATAAGACTTCGTTCTTTCCAGTGTATATTCATAGGCTTTCATGTCGGCGATAGGGGCTTTAGCGTATTTCTCAGCCGCATTGTCCCAAAATGTTTTAGCGTTTTGCATTGTTAGTCTCCTTAGACACATACATATCAATGCATAAATAGAATATAAATTGCCTAGTTTCGTTGGTTTGATATACACATACGCATGGATTGGCAGCATGTATCATTTGATTGGAATCAGGTTCGGGCGTTTCTTGCGACTGTCGAGGAAGGATCTTTATCGGCGGCTGCGCGGGCATTGAATCTAACTCAACCAACATTGGGACGCCAGGTAAGCGCTCTTGAAGAGACCTTGGATGTTGTCTTGTTTGAGCGCGTTGGTAAATCCTTGGAACTGACGCCTTCTGGGCTGGAACTGCTGGATCATGTGCGGGCGATGCGGGATGCCGCAAATCGAATTTCACTAACAGCATCCGGACGGTCGCAAACGATTGAGGGAACTGTACTCATAACAGCTTCAGACATATTTTCCGCATATCTGTTGCCGCCCGTCATGAGAAAACTACGAGAGATCGCACCTCGGCTGAATATTGATATTATCGCTGCCAACGATATTCGAGACTTAACACGCCGCGAAGCTGATATCGCAATCCGGCATGTCCGTCCCGAACAACCAGATTTAATTGCTCGGCTGGTCCACGAAGCCGAGGGATATTTTTACGCCTCAACAGATTATCTCAATACCCGTGGGCGGCCTGCGTCACTAAAGGATTTATCCAGCCACGACTTCATTAGCTTTGGTGATACAGACCAAATGCTCACATATCTGCACCGCCTGGGTATGCCGATTACAAGAGAGAATTTTCGCCTGTCTTCTGAAAACGGCATCGTTGCTTGGGAGTTGGTGCGGCATGGCCTTGGTATTGCACCAATGTCGGAAAATGTTGGTGGGAGTACGATTGGTGTTGAACGTATTTTGCCGGAACTAGATCCAGTTACATTTCCGGTTTGGCTCACCACCCACCGGGAGCTTCATTCCAGCCGCCGTATACGATTGGTATTCGATACGTTGGCTGACTATTTGTCTGGAAATATCTGGTCCAATATATTTGATAGCGGGAAAACCTATCCATTAGTTTGATTGTCTATGGCAGGCCAATCATCTAGTCAAAGTAGTTAGATGATGGAACAGAGCCCTTATTTAATAGGTTTGCGCCATACCGAAACATGGCTACGGCTCGACTTTGTGAATGGAGCTTGTTTCCAATCTCCCCAACGATGTTCAAGTTCAAAACCGACCATTCGCGCCATTAAATCAAGCTCAGACGGCCAAGTGTAGCGAAACGGAATGGAAAGTTGGCTTTGCACTCCATCTTCGATCCAAATGTGGTTCGACGTATATTTTTGCGTCGTGATATCGAACTCATCAATGCCCCAGTGATTTGAAGAGCAATCAAATGCCCTCTTAGATTCACCAAACGGTATCTGTTGAATGGGGGGAATTTGCGTTTCTATGAGAAATCGACCGCCCGACTCCAAATGTGCGGCAGCATTTGCAAAGCAAGCAATCTGAGCTTCCTGTGATGTCAAATTATCGATTGTGTTAAATACAAGAAAAACAAGCTAGAAGTTTCCATCTACCTTGGTAGAAGTCATATCGCCGATGACAATTTCGATGCTCGCACCGTGTTTCTTGTTGCGCAACTGAGATACCATCGCACTTGATAGTTCAATTCCTTTGACGCTGACCCCTCGCTCATAAAGTGGGAGTGCCGCGCGTCCCGTTCCAATTGCGAACTCTAATGCAGAGCCGCCATCTGCCAGTTGGCTTAGTACATCTACTGTCGTCTGAATGAGTTCAGGATCGTTTCCACCATGGTCGCGGTCGTATGTACTCGCAACGATGTCATCAAAAAAACCATCATCATTCATTGCCGAAACTTTCTGGATTTCCGAATTCGAGTTGTATGAAGGCGTCATTTCGAGAATGCATAGAACAAATATCAATAGTGGTCCAACGACAACCGCGCTTTGGATAGCCCCGCACCTGTATCCAGGCACTCACCTAAATCCCATTCAGGCAGCGTTCAGGTAGATTGCGCACATATGGGCCAACACTGAAACGTCTGGCGATGGTTATGAGTACCCGATGTGATGACATACAGCCCTTGTTTGTGGCTAACACGGCCTTTGGGCCTTGGGATGGAGATAAGTGGGAAGCTTATAAGCGCTGGTCAGGCCTTAACAGGCTGGATGAGCTTGTCTCATTAGATCGTATTTTATGCCCTTTGGTTTCCACGCGACAAGACAATATCGACTGGCAAGACCAAGACGTCGATGATGGCGCACGGGATTATATAGCTGATGTTGATTGCCTGATCGCGGATACCGCAGATGTTGAACACAGAAACATTCTGTGCGTGTTTTGCAATCCCACAGAGAAAGTAGCAGCGCCTTTGGCGCAGCATCAGTTCCAGCTATTTGGTTATGATCTAGTCGATAGACGAGGCCATGTTAGCGCTCTGTCCAACGGTGGTGGTTTCCCCGATGCATTTGACAAGGATGAGCTGACACATAACGGACTTATCGGGTCTTGCAAGCGCGCTTTGCGAATACAGGCTCATTTGCGTGAGCGTTATCCAGATGAGCCCCATGCGGATTGTGATGTCTGGGCTATTTTTCGTGCTGAGTTGACGCACTGAGAGAAATATTTTGGTTTTCAACACTTAACTTTGCATGCTGCAAATTTTCTTAATCACCCTGAATTGATGCGTTGATAAACATTGCACAGCTCGGATATTGCAGCGATTGGCACAGCCCACGCCGCACGGCTTTTATACCTATCATATTAATTTTACGGCTTATTTTCCTGTTTAAGCATCTGCATTATAGGCAAATTCCGCATCGTCAAAGTTTTGATGCACAGCATCTCCTTCGACACATCTCAGCAATTGGCTCCTAAAATCTTCCGCTTGACTCTTTTCGTACGCTTCATATTAATTAGAACAAAATAAGAACATTTAACGAGGTAAGCGTGCGAACTACCAAGGCAAATGCCCCTATAAACTATCTACATGCGCATGATAATACGCGTGTTAAAGCAACCTTGCCTGACGCACTGAATGCACAACTCATGCCAGCTAGTCGTTTACTGCCAGAGAGCCAGACGGCCTCAGATGAAGAGCTAACTCCTATTATCGAAAACGGTCTAGAACCTGGCGTTTTGCACGAATTACGTTGTAGACAAAGCCGCGATTCCGGTGCGCTTGCAGGCTTTGCATTTGGGCTTTTAAGCCGCATGACGCTACGTAAAACAAAGCCCGTTTTATGGATATCCGCACCCTTTGCGGATACGTCCAATATGACGCTGTTTCCACAAGGCCTCGCCAATTGGGGCTTTGATCCTGCCCGCCTTGTTCTCGTTCAACCTTTAACATTTATGCAAGCTCTATGGGCGGCAGATGAAGCCGCAAAATGTACTGATTTGGCCGCTATTGTTCTGCATATTGAAGGCCATCCCAAAGCACTTGATATGACGGCTACACGGCGTCTTAGTCTGCGCGCGAGCGAAAGTGGAACCACAAGCTTAATCCTGCGTCAGAGCGGAGAAGAAGAAGCAACAGCAGCAGCAACCCGTTGGTGCATAGCGCCTCATCCATCTCATGCCTTTCGTTCCAAACCTGTTGGCGCAGCAGGTCAGGATGTTGGCTTTTCCGCCGTTTTTTCTCACCTGGAGCGCAATCGTCAAGGCGCTACCAGCAGCGCTCCTCTCATCTGGAACCATCAAATTCGAGGCTTTCGTCATGTCGCTAACCAAGACACAGACACCACCCAGCCGCCCTCAGCGGTTCCTCAGCATAGCCCTCCCGGAGCTCTCAACAGACAGGATAAGTCGTCAATTATGGGGCAAGTCATGGCGTTTCAAAACCCATTGGAACGGACAGGCTAATTGCCCGGAAATTGCCATTGTCGCCACGGTTAAAAATGCATTGCGCCTCTCCGCCATCAATCGCTCGGCGTGTGCTGCAGGGCTTCATAAAAGCCAAACACTGACCGATGCCAGAGCAATTTTTCCCTCAATTGATTGTCATGATGCCGATGAGTATGCAGACCAAAAACTTCTGACCGCTATTGCCGATTGGTGCGAGCGATACACGCCCTTATTGGCCATTGATGTGGTGAGTGGCCTTCCCGGCCTTATGCTGGATGTAACAGGCTGCGCGCACCTGTTTAAAGGCGAAGAACAACTGCGCACTGATATCATGACAAACTTAAAGGCACAGGGATTTGGAACCAATGTAGCAATAGCGCCTACCCCTGGGGCTGCATGGGGCCTAGCCCGCTATGGGGACACTAACGCACCTCGTATTATTGATGCTGATGTCATTAAAGAGCAGATCGGCAACCTGCCTTTAGAAGCCCTGCGCACAGATGACAAAACTGTTGAGGAATTAAAACGCGTTGGTCTGCAAACCATTGGCTGCATTATGGACATGCCACGTGGTCCACTGGCACTGCGTTACGGCAAAGCTCTGCTGCGGCGGCTTGACCAGGCTTTGGCGCGCGAAGAAGAAACAATCTCTCCGCGCATGCCTGTGGCTGATTTGGTATCGGAACGTCAATTTGTAGATCCTGTGTCATTGGAAGAAGACATAAGCCGCACGATCCTGTCTCTTGCAGGTAATTTAAAACCCTGTCTGGAAACCCGGGGACTTGGTGCACGTGTGTTGGCGTTGAAATTATTTCGAGTCGATGGAGAACGCCGCACGCTTAATGTCGTAACTGCTAATCCAGAACGTGAACCTGAAAATATTGAGCAATTGTTTCAAGACAGGCTGTCCAGTCTTCATCATCCACTAGATGCAGGCTTTGGTTTTGATCTCATACGTTTGGAAGTTTGCGATGCAGAGCCGATGCTCAATCATCAGTCAGATTTCATTGCGTGCACTCAGGCCGAAGATGGTTTTACCACTCTCATCAACCGTTTGGGCGCACGTCTGGGTGTTGATCGGGTTCAACGTTTTGCCGTGAATGATACGCATATTCCTGAGCGTAGCTTCAGCGCCATGCCAGCTATCCATATACCGCGCTCTAACCGCAAACAAACACAAGCAACCCTTGCCTTCTCGCAGGTGGATGGGCTACAGGCGTCCGACAGCCAACTGACACGGCCAATCCTTCTGCTGAACCAACCTGAGCCCTTAAACGTGCTGGCTGAAGTACCTGAAGGTGCGCCACGCCATTTCCGCTGGCGCAAGGTTCTTTATGAAGTCAAAGCCAGTGAAGGACCTGAACGTATTTCATGCGAATGGTGGCGTGATGGCCGACATGCATTAACCCGCGATTATTTCAAAAGCGAGGACAGTGATGGTCGGCGGTTTTGGTTGTTCCGACAAGGTTTATATGAACGGGAAACCAATGAACCGGACTGGTATATGCATGGTATATTTCCATGACACCAACCGACCATCAAACACCATACCTGCCTTATGCAGAACTTGCCGCGAGCAGCAATTTTTCATTCTTGCGCGGTGCATCTCATGCTGAAGAATTGGTTGTGCAAGCAGCAAAGCTGGGCCTGTCTGGTATCTCTATAGCTGATCGCAATTCTGTTGCTGGCGTCGTGCGTGCGCATATGGCAGCAAAAGAAGCTGGTGTTCCCTTTACGCCCGGTTGTCGTTTAGCTTTTACCGATGGTACGTCTGATATTCTGGTGTGGCCACAGAACCGCCAGGGTTGGGCCAATTTGTGCGAATTGCTAACCACAGGCAAACGACGCGCGCCCAAAGGAAGTTGTTATCTGCAACTGAATGATCTTCTGGAATGGGGGGCGGAGTTGATAATAGCTCCTGTTTTCCCATCCAAATTTGAAGACAAAACCTGTCGCTTTTTATCAGATCTTGCAAACCGGTTTCATGGAAAAATCTATGTTGCCCTCACCCGAGTTTATGGCCCTCACGATAGCAGGCGACTTGAAAAATTAGCGGACGTCGCGAAGACATACAACTTGCCAAGTCTGGCAATTGGGGATGTGCTTTATCACATTCCAGAACGGCGCCCTTTGCAAGACGTTCTGAGCTGTATCCGCGAAGGCACAACGCTTAAAAACGTAGGACAAAAACTAGAACCAAATGCTGAGCGCCACTTAAAATCGCTCCCAGATACGGCACACCTTTTTAAAGGTTATGAAGCTGCTATCACGGCTACGGTGTCAGTGTTCAATAAACTCAATTTCTCTCTGGATGAACTGAAATATCAATATCCGGATGATCCGATTTTTGAGGAGCTGGGCGGGCATCCT
This sequence comes from Hyphomicrobiales bacterium, assembly GCA_045107035.1. Taxonomy (GTDB): domain Bacteria; phylum Pseudomonadota; class Alphaproteobacteria; order Rhizobiales. The sequence continues at coordinate 30,456 of JBGCFS010000011.1, read as the reverse complement.
GTCCCCTCTCAAATGGCTCTGGAACAGCTTACTGCTCGTGGCGCAAAACAGCGTTTTCCAGAAGGCGTACCCACTAAAGTGCAAGCGGCCATACGCCATGAAATGCAACTGATTAAGAAGCTGGATTACGCACCCTATTTTCTCACCGTTTACGACATTGTACGTTATGCTCGTTCGCAAGGCATATTGTGTCAGGGCAGAGGTTCTGCCGCTAATTCCAGCATTTGTTACTGCCTAGGCATTACAGAGGTTGATCCCGTAAAAGTGGACCTTTTGTTTGAACGTTTTATTTCTGAAGCGCGTGACGAGCCACCAGACATAGATGTGGATTTCGAACATGAGCGGCGTGAAGAAGTCATCCAGTATATTTATACGAAATACGGACGTGAAAAGGCTGGTTTGGCCGCAACTGTTATCACGTACCGCTCTCGCTCAGCCTTGCGGGAGGTCGGCAAAGTCTTTGGCCTTACCGACGATGCCATCAGTGCTATTTCAGGCACCCGCTGGGGCAGCGGAACACAGGGCATAGGTGACGAGGAGGCGAAACGCGCCGGGCTTAACCCTCGTGACAAACACCTCCAGCAAGTGCTTGATCTGACAAATCAGATCATAGGGTTTCCAAGGCATCTGTCTCAGCATGTCGGTGGTTTTGTCATTACCCGCGATCGCTTGTCTTCTCTTATCCCCATCGAGAATGCAGCCATGGATGACCGCACGATTGTAGAGTGGGACAAAGATGATTTGGAAAGCCTTGGCATGCTGAAGATCGATGTTTTGGCGTTGGGCATGCTTACCTGCCTGCGCAAAGCATTTGACCTTCTAGAGAGCCACTACGGGCGACAAGAAACACTCTCATCCTTACCAGATGAGGATACAGCCACTTACGACATGATCTGCCGCGCAGACACGCTTGGGGTCTTTCAGATAGAAAGCCGCGCGCAAATGTCGATGCTTCCACGTTTGAAACCCAGAACTTATTATGACCTTGTCATCGAGGTTGCCATTGTGCGACCCGGCCCTATTCAGGGTGATATGGTTCACCCCTATTTACGCCGACGACAAGGCAAAGAAAAAGTTGCTTACCCAAAACCAGAGTTAAAGCAGGTTTTGGAGAAAACTCTGGGAGTTCCTCTGTTTCAGGAACAGGCCATGAATATTGCGATTGTCGCCGCACATTTCTCCCCGACTGAAGCAGATAAATTGCGCCGTGCCATGGCAACATTCCGCCGCGTTGGAACCATCAATAATTTCAAAAACAAGATGGTGGAAGGGATGGTGAAAAATGGCTATGAGCGAGATTTTTCCGAGCATTGTTTCAAACAGATTGAAGGGTTTGGCGACTACGGATTTCCTGAAAGCCACGCAGCAAGCTTTGCTCTTCTGGTCTACGTGTCCTGCTGGTTGAAGTGCTATTATCCCGATGTGTTTTGTGCCGCAATTTTAAACTCGCAACCCATGGGGTTTTATGCCCCTGCCCAATTGGTACGCGATGCAAAGGAACATGGTGTTGAAATTCTGCCTCCGGATATCAATCATTCACAGTGGGATTCCACTTTGGAAGCGTGCTCGGTGGCACAGAAAATTGCACCCCAACACAGGGAAATGCACGGCGTTTCAAAGCATGCATACGCTGTGCGCCTGGGTCTTAATCGTGTCAAAGGATTGAGCGAAAACCATGCAAATCAGCTCGTTACCAATCGTAGAAGTGGCTATAATAATGCGCGTGACCTATGGATCAGATCCCAGCTTCCAAGGCATGCGGTAGAACGTCTTGCAGAAGCAGATTGTTTGCGCTCCGTTGGTATGGATCGCCGTAAGGCCGTCTGGGCTGTAAAAGCGCTTGATCCTTTAACAAGTGACGACCGCCTCCCCCTCTTTAAAGCAAGACAACATGCAGATGAGTTGCATGAGCCGCAAATTGAGTTGCCCGAAATGCCCTTGGGCGAGCATGTGATACATGACTACCGGTCGCTATCGCTTTCTCTTAAGGCACACCCAGTTTCCTTCGTGCGCACTCAGCTTGATAAGATGCGCTACCAACAAACGAAATTCATCAATATCCGCACATCAGGGTCGTTCATGCGCATTGCTGGCTTGGTTCTCGTTAGGCAGCGCCCAGGAACATCGAAGGGCGTGGTTTTTAAAACGATTGAAGATGAAGAAGGTGTTGCGAATATTATTGTCTGGCCAAAGGTTTTTGAGACATACCGTGCCGTTGTTATAAATGCGAAATTTGTTGGCATCCACGGTAAGGTTCAATCTGCAGAAGGCGTTACGCATCTTATTGCGCATCACTTGGAAGATTTAACTCCGCTTTTAAGTGCTATTTCTGAAAAGATAGAGGATGTAAAATCCTACGCCAATGCGGATGAAGTAGTTCGTCCGCAGACAGACATAAGGGGTAAAATTAGACCACCTTCAAGGATCAAGAATATCATTGAGGAACAAAACCAGAGTTCAAGCTACAATGAAACGCGCAAAGCATTGCCCAAGGGACGTAATTTTCACTAGTAGATAACGAAGCTAGTTTGAGACCAGTATATCTGGATCGACGCTTTCCTTGATAACCAACCGGCCATTTGGCAGGTCATTCTCAAACACTTTGCGTTCAATATCTGACGGATCCAAATTGTATGATGTCCATCTATCACGCAATCTTTGTTCCAGCACATGTTCCTCTACTGAGACAAGGACCTTTAAATCGAACAACGGAAAAAGCTGCTTCCATGGCTCTGAATTGAGCAACAGATAGTTACCCTCAACAATAATCAACTGAGCCTCATGCTTGATCAAAAGCGCACCAGCTCTTGCAATCTCCAAGTCTCGATCAAACCTTGGAACAGCAATTTCTGGTTCCTTATTTTCACGTAAGCGCTTCAGTATCGATGCTAAACCACCAACATCGAACGTATACGGTGCGCCCTTTTGCTGACGCCAATCATTTGCGATCAATACCTCGTCGTCATAGTGGTATCCATCCATCGGCAAAATGGCGGAGGCACCAGGGTGCGCCTTGTTAAACTCCTCTAGCAACCATTCAGATACTGCGGATTTTCCAGAGGCAGGAGCACCCGCAATTGCTACGATGAACCGCGCATCCTTTGGACCTGACAGCACCTGATGTTGCAGGCGCTTTAGAAGCTCAAACTTATCAATTGCATCAGGCATATACTCATCCTATTGGCTTCAACGGGTCCAGAACATTGGACCGTGCAACATCAGTACCCCCGGTCGATATCGACCACAAAGTCCAATGTGCCACTATCTTCAAAAGTTTCAATCTGACGCGCGATCAAGCGAGACAATGCTGCAGGATTACTAACGGCTGCTGCGTGAGGCGTAACAACCAAATTTGGCAACTCCCACAATGGGTTATTTTGGGGAAGCGGTTCCACTTCAAACACATCAAGACTGGCACCCTTCAATGTCCCATCTTCAAGAGCAAGCAAAACATCCCGTTCCACCTGGATTCTTCCGCGCCCGGCATTGATAAACACCGGACCGCCCAATGCACCGTTTGAACGCAACTTACTCAAGAGTGCTCCGTCAATAAGACCATGAGTTTCCGGTGTCAGCGGCAAGAGACAGACCAAAATATCGGTGGCCGCTAAAAAGGCATCCATGCGATCGGTGCCATGAAAACACGTAACATTGGGTAAATGTCTTGGTGTGCGGCTCCAACCATGGACCCTAAACCCAAGCCGGCAGAGAATCTCAGCGGAATCCTTGCCTAATTCCCCAAGTCCCATAATGCCAACATGCACTTCTCGCGCGGATGGCTGCTCTAACTCGTTCCATTGCGCTTGATTTTGGAAGCACTGGTATTGGAGAGTTTTTCGGTGATGTAAAAGTACTTGCCCAACAACCCACTCACTCATACGAGATGTTAAATCAGGATCGACAATCCGTGCGATTGGTACATCTGGCAAATTCTTGGTCGCCAATAAATGATCAACCCCAGCACCCAATGAAAAAAGTGCCTTCAAGTTTGGAAAGTTATTCAACACACCACCTTTGGGAGACCAAACGAGTGCGTATTCAATGCATTCAGGATCGTCGAAATTTGGATATGAAACGATTTTGCGTCCCGGAAGCATATTTCTCAAAGCCGAAACCCAAGGTTCTGGATCCCAGCCATCAACCAAGACCACTACGCTCATAAAAAGCTCCAATTAGACAACGAGATCTTCTTTGTTAATTGTCTCGATATCAAAGGCTGCTGCCATAAGAGCTTTGGTATAATCATGTTGGGGGGCGTCAAAAATTTGAGCTGAGGGGCCGCGCTCTACAACTTTGCCAAGACGCATAACGATGACCTCATTGGCCAATGCACGAACAACTTTCAGATCGTGACTGATAAACAGATAACCCAGATTACGTTTCTTTTGAACATCACGAAGCAAATCAACAACTTGTGCCTGAACGCTCATATCCAACGCTGATGTCGGCTCGTCCAACATAAGAAACTTGGGTTCGAGAACCAAAGCTCGCGCAATGGCAAAACGCTGGCGTTGCCCACCAGAGAACTCATGCGGGTAGCGGTTTTTGGTAGATGGATCGAGGCCCACTTCGACCAGAACTTCAGAAACTCTTTGCTCGCGTTGCTCCTTGGTCAAATGGCTGAAATGAATTTCCAAACCTTCACCAATGATACTGCCGATAGACATACGAGGACTCAAAGAACCAAATGGATCCTGAAAGACAATCTGCATATCGCGCCGCAACGGGCGTAGCTCTTTCGAGTTCTTATCGTGGATCGGGTCATCCAGCAGTTCAATCTCGCCTTTGGAAGATATCAAGCGCATCAGTGCAAGGCCAAGGGTGGTTTTGCCTGAGCCACTTTCACCGACAATTCCAAGTGTTTGACCCGCGCGCACAGTTACATCTATGCCATCGACAGCTTTGAAATGATCGACGGTCTTGCGCATGAACCCATGTTTAATAGGGAACCATACTTTTATATCATTAGCATGCATGACAGACTTGGCGCTGGTATCCAATTCTGGAGGATCACCTTTGGGTTCCGCCGACAAGAGATGCTTGGTATATTCATGCTGAGGGTTTTGAAAAATCGATTCTGTTGGTCCTTGCTCAACAATTTCGCCATTCGTCATAACGCAAACACGGTCAGCGATCTTGCGTACAATACCCAGATCATGGGTAATGAACAACATCCCCATGCCCATATTGCCTTTTAGTTCTGCAAGCAGCTCCAGAATTTGAGCCTGGACGGTAACGTCCAACGCTGTTGTCGGCTCATCTGCAATAAGCAGTTTAGGCTTATTCGCCAAAGCCATCGCAATCATCACACGTTGACGTTGACCACCGGACAACTGATGCGGATAGCTTTGAAGTCGTGTTTCAGGATCGCGAATGCCCACCTGATTCAACAGCTCCACTACACGTTCACGCACCTTGGTATCAGACAGGCCCTGATGAAGCTTTAGTGTCTCTCCAATTTGGCGCTCCACAGAATGAAGCGGATTGAGAGACGTCATCGGCTCCTGAAATATCATGGAAATATCATTACCGCGCACACTACGCAGATCAGACTCATTTACTGCCAACAAGTCCTGACCTTCAAAAAGTATACGCCCGCCTGGATGAGATGCAGGTGGATAAGGTAGTAATTTCAGTACAGAGAGCGCGGTCACAGATTTACCTGAACCGGACTCGCCCACAAGGGCAACTGTTTCGCCTTGATCCACATGAAACGAAATTCCACGTACAGCGTCTGTTGTTCTCCCATCGGCAGTGAAGCGCACTTGCAAATTCTCAATTTTGAGCAGCGCATTGCTGGCTTGTTCTTCACTCATCAGGAAAACGTCTTTCTTGGATCGAATGCATCACGAACAGCCTCGCCCACAAAAATCAACAGGCTGAGCATCAAAGAGATAACGAAGAAGCCCGTTAGCGCAAGCCAAGGTGCCTGCAGGTTATTTTTGCCCTGTGCCAACAACTCACCAAGTGAGGGTGAGCCAGGAGGCAATCCAAACCCGAGGAAATCAAGAGAGGTCAGCGTAGTAATCGATCCGTTCAAAATGAACGGCATAAAAGTCAGAGTGGCAACCATGGCATTTGGCAAAAGGTGCCGCCACATGATTGTAATGTTGCTTACCCCAAGGGCACGTGCGGCGTTTACATACTCAAAGTTTCTGGCTCGCAAGAATTCCGCGCGCACCACAGCAACCAAACCTACCCACGAGAACAAAAGTAATATGCCCAAGAGAATCCAGAAACTCGGCGTTATAATCGCAGCGATAATGAGCAACAAATAAAGTGTGGGAACTGACGTCCATATCTCAATGAACCGTTGGAAAATCAGATCTGTCCAGCCACCGAAATAGCCCTGAACAGCACCCGCAGCGATTCCAATCACTGACGAGAAAATCGTCAAGATCAAACCAAACAAAACAGAGATTCTGAAGCCATAAATCAATCGCGCCATGACATCACGGGCCTGGTCATCAGTACCAACCCAATTCCAATTGCCAATAGAGCAATTGGGATCATCTACACCACCGGGGTAGCGCTGACAGCGCTCTTCCTTGTCGAGCATCCAAGAAGGTGGCGCTGGTGCAGGTGTCGGAATTTCATTGTTCACAGTGCGGTAGGAATACCGAATTGGCGCCCACACAATCCAACCATTTGCTTCAATCTCTTCTAATACAAACGGATCTCGATAGTCCGTTACAGGTAGGAAACCACCAAATTTTTCTTCTGGGTAGTCAACAAATACCGGCGTCAGCAACTCTCCTTGGTAGGAAATCAGAAGCGGTTTATCATTGGCTATAAACTCAGCGAACAACGTCACCACAAACAGCACCATGAAAATCCATAGGCACCAGTAGCCACGACCATTTGCTCTGAAGTTTTGCCAGCGACGCTGGGTTATTGGAGAAAAGCGGCTTTGTTTCTCGGGCGCATTAGAGACTTCATCGACAGCGATTGTAGAAGTTTGAGTGTCCATAATCTTAAACCTCCCGCGATTCAAAATCGATACGCGGATCAATCCAAGTATAGGTCAAATCTGAAATAAGCCCCACGATCAGACCCATTAACGAGAAGATGTAAAGCGTTGCAAACACGACGGCATAGTCTCTGTTTAATACGGACTCAAAGCCAAGCAAACCCAACCCATCCAGAGAGAAAATTGTTTCAATAAGCAATGATCCAGAGAAGAATGCGCCGATAAATGCTCCTGGGAAACCCGCAATCACAATCAACATAGCATTGCGGAAAACGTGCCCGTATAGAACCTGTCTTTCAGATACACCCTTTGCCTTGGCAGTCACTACATATTGCTTCCGAATTTCATCTAAGAAAGAGTTTTTTGTCAGTAACGCGGCCGTCGCAAAAGCAGACAGCGCCATGGCGGTTAGAGGCAGCACCAGATGCCAGCCATAATCCAACGCCTTTTCAACGAAACTCAGCTCGTCAAAATTTTCTGAGGTGAGCCCACGTAACGGAAATAAATCCCAGAAGCTGCCCCCGGCAAATAGAACAATCAGCAAGATAGCAACAAGGAACCCCGGCACGGCATATCCGACGATGATAATCGCCGATGTCCAAATATCAAACTTGCTTCCATCACGCACGGCTTTTGCGATACCCAGTGGAATCGATATCCCATATGAGATCAGCGTCATCCAAAGGCCAAGCGAGATCGAAACTGGCATCTTCTCCTTGATAAGGTCGATGACACTCACATCCCGGAAATAACTGTTTCCAAAATCAAATCTCAGATAATTCCAGATCATCGAAAAGAAACGTTCTACTGGTGGCTTGTCAAAGCCAAAATCACGTTCCAATTGCCGAATAAACTCAGGGTCTAGGCCCTGTGCGCCTCTATAACGCGAAGTAATGGGATCGCTCTGTCCGGACTTCTCCAGATTTGCATCACCAACCGAGCCAAAATCGCCTCCCGAACCACTAATGCGTTCAGTTGCTGAAATGGAATTACCCGAGAGCTTTGCGATAACTTGCTCTACGGGCCCGCCGGGCGCAAATTGAATGATAACAAACGTGATTGCCATAATCCCAAGCATAGTCGGGATCATGAGAAGTAGGCGTTTTAGAATATATGCGGCCATAAAATTTTTCGATTCAAGCTTTAGTTGGGCCGTTAAGTTGCTTTCGACCACCAAGTGGTCTCAACGGGGAAATAATAGTCGGGTTTGTCTTCAGGCCACTCATATTTATCCCATACAGCAACGCGGTGATTTTCAGAAAACCAGCCGGGAATCCAGTAATGGCTGGCACGCACCACACGGTCAAGTGCACGCCAGGCTGCTTGGTGAGTTTCGCGGTCTGTCGCGGCTTCAACTTTTTCTACAAGAGCATCCACGACCGGATCTTTTATACCGGACCAGTTTCGGCTACCTTCAGTATCCGCGGAGCGTGAGGAGAATAATTGATCTGCGCTCGAGAATGGTGTCGCCCCAAGCGATAACGCTGTTCCAACCATATCATAATCATAAGTAGAGGACCGCGCCTGAAATTGAGCTGGATCCACAACACGAATGTTAGATTTCACTCCAACAGCACGCAGCGACTCAACGTATTTGCCATAAACCCGTTCAAAGACTGGTGAGCGGACCATTATTTCCAATGTCAGCTGTTGGCCATTGCTGTCAAAAAGACCGCCATCACGGCGTTGCCATCCCGCTTCAGAGAGTAAATTAGATGCTCTGCGCAATTGAGTCCTATCACGCCCGCTTCCATCAGAAACAGGGGAAACATATGCGTCTTCAAACACTGACTTTGGCAATTGATCGCGATATGGCTCCAGCAATTTCAGTTCTGCCGGTGTTGGCAATCCATTGGCTTTGTAAACTGAGCCTTCAACGAAAGATGCAACACGGGAATATGCGTTGAAGAAAAGATTTTCATTCACCCACTCAAAATCAAAACACAGATTTAATGCTTCCCGGGTGCGTGGGTCTGAAAACTTGTCGCGCCGGGTATTCAAAAAGTTCCCCTGAAAACTCGGTCTTTTCTCAGATGGGAAAAGAACTTTCTTAACACGCCCTTCGGTGAAGGCATCAAATGTATATTCGGTGGCCCAGGTTTTCGAGGTGAATTCCTGGCGGAATGTGATATCGCCCTTTTTGAAGGCTTCAAAAGCTGTTTGGCGCTCTCGATAAAACTCCACCCGCACCACATCAAAATTTGCCTGGCCACGCTTTGCTGGCAAATCCTTTGCCCAATAGTCCTCTACACGCTTGTACTCAACAAAACGTCCTGCTTGCAGCTTACCAATTTGATAGGCTCCCGAAGCCAGCGGTGGATCCATTGTGGATGCGGTGAACTCTCGCGTGCTATAAAACTCTTTAGAAAAAATTGGGGCATTTACAATTTCGAAGATCAGGCCTCTGGATTGGGTGCCGTCGAGATCAACGCGTAAAAACGCATCACTCAATGCCTCTATCTTTGCGATCTTGCGAAAACTCTGCGTGAAATCTGGATGCCCGCTTTTCTTTAGCGTAGAAAGAGAGAACGCAACGTCGTGCGCGGTCAGTGAAGAGCCATCGTGAAATCTTGCATCGGAACGAAGAGCAAATAAATAACTATTTCCATCTTCCGAAATTGAAACACTCTCTGCGACCAAGCCGTAGACTGCGTCCGGTTCATCAAATGCGCGCACCATCAGACTATCAAATATCAACTCAAGACGCGGCGGCGCATCACCCTTGGTGACATAGCCATTCAGCGTGTTGAACGTTTGAGGGTTTTGGTTGTGGAACCAACTTCCGGGCGTCAGAGTAAGTTTACCACCTTTGGGAGCAGTAGGATTTGCATAGTCAAAATGTGCAAAATCCGCTGAGTATTTCAAGTCTCCGAAAATGGATAACCCATGCAATTTCGGTTGTGAGCCAAACACTTCGACTCCTCTAAGAAGTGTCTTTGCCAGAACAGGGCCTGCCGACAGGCTAACTACCGCCCCTGCAACGAAGGCCAAACTCTCTCTACGTGTAAACTCACAAATAGTGCGCTTCATTATTTAGACGCCTTCACGCGAGCGGCCTTTTCTTCGTCATACCACCAGATAGATGGAAATGCGGGCTCGCTATAAGCCGGCAAAACTTCAGGGTGAGAGAAGCGGTCCCAACGAGCGGTACGTGTTTTAAGGATCGTCCAGCCAGGGATAATGTAGTGATTTGCAAGCAAAACTCTATCCATTGCCTTTGTCGCAGCAATGAGTTCTTCACGGTTCTTGGCAAAAATGATGCGCTGAATAAGTGCATCTACAGCATCATTTTTGACGCCGGCCCAGTTTCTTGCACTTTCCTGATCAGCAGCAGCTGATCCAAAATATTCCAGCTGCTCATTGCCTGGCGACAAAGATTGAGCCCAACCGGAATAGATGAAGTCAAAATCTCGACTGCGCACGCGATTAACCCACTGGGAGCTGTCGACAATGCGAACATTCAACTCAACACCAATTCGTTCGAAGTTTGCCTTCAGACGCAGAGCGACCTTTTCAAAACGGTTGCTATTCAATAAATATTCTATCGTGAATGGCTCGCCTGTCGCGCTGTTGACCATTTTCCCACTTTTCAATTCATAGCCCGCTTCTTTGAACAAATTTATCGCCTCGCGCAAATTCGTCCTATAGGCACGTGAATCACCTGCTGCAGGGTTAGAATATGATGTCGTAAACACATCGGCGGGCACTTTATCACGAAGGCTTTCAAGGATTTCCAATTCCAATCCCTGCGGAACGTCAGCAGAGGCAAGCTCATCGCCATAAAAATAAGAATTGATGCGCTCATATTGATTGTAGAAAATTGTCTTGTTCATCTCCTCAAAATCAAAGGCATAGTTCAGCGCTTTGCGAACGCGTACATCTTGAAATTTTTCACGACGCAAATTTGGAATGAACCCCACCATCAATCCGCGACCACGCTCTTCGAATGCTTCTTTGATAACACTTCCGTTTTCCACCGCAGGGAAGTCATAGCCGGTGGCCCATACCCTAGCGGTGCTCTCTACCCGGTAATCAAAATCATCTGACTTAAAAGCTTCCATCTGGACTGTGGAGTCGCGGAAATACTCATAACGAAGAGTGTCGAAATTATTTTGACCGACATTTACCGGAAGATCCTTTGCCCAATAATCATCCACGCGTCCATATTCAATAGTGCGCCCCGGCACCACGCGCGAAATCTTGTAAGCACTGCTTCCAAGAGGAATTTCCAACGTTCCCTTTGTCACATCACGTCCCTCGCCATTCGCGTCTGTGCCTTCCCACCAATGTTTGGGCATAATTGTGAGCTGGCCCACAATGTGAGGTAATTCTCTGTTACCTGTTTCATCGAAAATAAACGTGACTTCATGTGGCCCGTTCACCTTAACGTCCGACACATGTTTGTAGTAATTTTGATAAACACGGTTATTCTCGGTCAATGTTGCGAACGACCAAGCCACATCGTCGGCAGTCAACGGGGCTCCATCGTGCCAGCGTGCATCAGGATGGAGTTGGAACGTGACACTGGAATAATCTTCCGGATAACGCATTTGCGTAGCGATTAACGGATACATCGCAGAGATTTCATCAAGGGATGATGTCAGCAGCGTGTCGTAGATCAATCCAATACCCACGCCGGCATTTCCGCGTTGTGGGACGATATTCAATGTGTCGAACGTACCATCGGTGGATAGCCTGACAGTGCCGCCCTTTGGCGCATCCGGGTTTGCGTATTTGAAATGGGTAAAATTATCTGCGTATTGGGGTTCGCCTACTAGAGCAGTAGACTTTTTCCATTCGCTATCTGCATGCACTGATAACGGCATTAAAAGGGAAACCGAAAAGACTGCCGCGCCTATTCTTGTAGCAAGCGTACTCCAGCTATTTCGCTGCATTACTGCTTCAGATACTTCGCGTCTTGTCGCAATACCCATCAAAGCCATATCTCCTCATATGCCGTATTTTTGATTAACAATGCGATCGCACCGTAAACCCTTCCCTTATTTCTATAAGCCTTCAGGAGCAATCGACTAGGGCAAAGGTTGCTTTATGACGAAAATTTAAGCGTTTATGAGCCCAATTCAGGACTAAAGACGTATGATTTCCGCCCGCAATTCTGCCAATCCGGTGCCTTTCTCGGAAGATGTCATGATAATTGTTGGGTGCGCGGCTGGTCGTTTCGCAATCGCAGCGCGTGTTTTTGCCAAACTCGCCTCAAGCTCTTGCGGTTTCGGCTTGTCAACCTTCGTCATCACGATTTGATAAGATACTGCGCTTTGGTCCATAAGATCGAGCGCTTTGGTATCCGTTTCTTTAAACCCATGACGACTATCGATGAGCACATAAGCCCGGCGCAAATTGGGGCGCCCACGCAGATAGGAATAGACCAAACGAGTCCAGGTCTCAACTTGTCCCTTCGGTGCTTTGGCATAACCGTAGCCAGGCATATCCACGATGGTGATGTCGTCGTTTGTGAAAAAATTCAACTCTTGGGTTCTTCCCGGCGTATTGGAAGTACGTGCCAACCCGTTTTGGCCCGTCAGCGCATTGATAAGGCTTGATTTGCCGACATTGGAACGCCCAGCGAATGCGACTTCGAGGCCATCATTTTCTGGAAGTTGAACAATTTTGGCGACACCCAGTACAAACCGCCAAGGTCGGGCAAATGCCAAACGCCCGGTTTCCAAATCCTCCAGCGTATATTCATTTTCCGACGAGGATTGTGGCGTCTCTTGCGTGCTCATGCCCCTGCTACCTGTTCCAATGCGTCTAAATCTAATCCGCGAATAGCGTCAAGATTACGCGTTATCTTCTCTGCATCCCAGTCCCACCACGCAATTTGGCGCAGGCGGTCTACTGTCAGTTGTTCAAAACGTTGTTTTACGACTCTTGCCGGATTGCCTGCCACGACAGCGTAAGGCGGCACATCTCGGGTTACCACCGCACGAGACCCAACGATAGCTCCATCACCAATTTTTGTGCCAGGCAATATCATCGCCTCGCGACCTATCCAGACATCATTCCCGACGACCGTATCGCCGCGACTATTGTCTGGCCATTCAGCGCCTAACTCCCAGCCACCGCCCATAGCGGCAAAAGGATAGGTGGAAAGTCCATCCATGGGATGATTTGCACCATTCATGATGAATTGGACTCCGGTCGCGATAGCGCAAAAACGGCCAATAATCAGATTGTCACCAATAAAGTCGAAATGATATTTGACGCATTTTTCTACAAAATGTTCAGGTCCATCAGGATCATCGTAATACGAGTAATCACCAATCTGAATTCGAGGATTCTCCACCAGTGGCTTCAAGAATCCAAGTTGCGGAAATGCTGCTATCGGAATGGCAGATTTTGGGTCTGGGCCAAGCACAGGCAAATCCAAGTTTCGATCTGATCCATTTCCAGACATTGTAACTCTTAACTTCAACTAGCTCTTCAAAAAACTAAGGGTGGGTTATCACTTAACCTGACAACCCACCCCAATCTATTTATTACGCTTGGAAAACACATCCAAATTTGACAACGGTCAATATCAAGCTTTTTCGTCTGCCTCTTTCTTACCAATGCCGAAAGCTTCTTTGGTGTTTTTCCAGATTTCCACAGGCACGCCCTGACGGCGCATGATCAAGGACTGCTGGAGAATGGACAACGTATTATTCCAAGCCCAATAGATAACGAGACCAGCCGGGAATGACGCCAGCATGAAGGTGAACAAAACTGGCATCCATGTGAAAATCATGGCCTGCGTCTTGTCGGGTGGCATTGGGTTCAGACGCATCTGAACAAACATCGTAACACCCATAATCAACGGCCAAATTCCGAGCATCAATAGCTGTGGCGGGTCCCATGGAATGAGACCAAACAGATTGAAAATTGATGTGGGGTCAGGTGCCGCAAGATCTTGAATCCAGCCAAAGAACGGCGCGTGCCGCATCTCGATGGTGACAAACAAAACCTTGTAAAGAGCAAAGAAAACCGGGATCTGCAGAATGACAGGTAAACAACCAGCAAGCGGATTGATCTTCTCTTTCTTATACAGCTCCATCATCGCCTGTTGCTGACGTGTGCGGTCATCTTTAAAACGCTCACGAATTTCAGTCAGCTGTGGCTGGACTTTCTTCATATTCGCCATGGAGGCGTATGACTTATTGGCCAATGGAAAGAAGAAAATTTTCAGAACCACGGTCACAGCCAAAATCGCCAAACCAAAGTTACCAATGAGTTTGAAGAGCCAATCCAGAGCGACAAACAAAGGCTTCGTGATGAAATAGAACCAACCCCAGTCAATCATCAAATCAAAGCGGTCAATGCCCGGATCATCACGGTAACTGTTTATTACGTTTACTTCTTTGGCCCCGGCAAACAGGCGTGACACATGATCACCGGTCGCACCAGGTGCGAGTTCAACGACCTCTCCTAGGAAGTCAGCCTGGAATGTATCGCGACCATTGGCAACATGATGATGGAAACGAGATGTGTATTTCTCGCCCGGTGTTGGAACAACAGCAGCCGCCCAATACTTGTCTGTTATACCGAGCCAGCCATTGGTTTCTGCGCTAAAGTTCAACGTGCCTTCTTCCTGAAGGTCGTCATAGTCAACTTCCTGCAGACCTTGTTCGCCGACATAACCAATCATGCCTTCGTGCAAAATAAAGAAGTTTTGTAACTCAGGGATACCGTGGCGTGTCACCAATGCGTAGGGGAACAACGTAATTGCGTCAGCACTGGAGTTTACGACACTGTCGCTCACGGTGACCAAATAATGCTCGTCAATTGAGTATTCGCGCTGAAACAGAAGACCAGCGCCGTTATCCCAAGAAAGCTTGATCGGCGTATCTGTTGTTAATCGCTTACCTTCAACAAGGCTCCAAGTCGTCTGACCACCAGGAAGAGCAACGTCAACTCCCTGTCCAGGCACCCAACCGAACTCTGCGTAATATGGATTGGGGCTGCCAGATGGAGAAAACAATTGAATAATTGGACTCTCAGGATCGATCTCTTCACGATAATTCTTCAATGAAAGATCATCGACACGACCACCAGTCAGATTGATGGAGCCGGCGAGATCCGGAGTATCGATTTCAACCCGCACACTATTTTCAAGCACTGTCTCTCGTGCAGCACTTGCTGCAGCAGGTGCAACAGCAGCGCCTGGTGTGGCAGAAGGTGCGCCCGGTGTTGGTATGGCGCTGCTATCTGCTGAAGGCGCTGGCACATTTGTGCCGTCGCTTTGAACTGTCGACGTTTGGCGTTGTTCCGCCAATATGCGTTCTTGTTCTAATTGCGGACCCCATACGAAGAACTGCCATCCAATGAGAACGATGACAGAAAGGGCAACGGCGATTATGAGATTTTTATTGTCCTGCATGAAGGATCCGGCTGTTAAGCGACATCGTTGGGAGTGATGCCCTGCTCTTTAAGGGGATTTTGATCAGATGGCGAGTGGTTCCGTTCAGGAATCTCAGCTTTTTTGCTGATTTCTCCCGAAGTACTTCGAGAACGGCTCGATATCTGACGTGAAATTTTGTTGAGAGCGCTCTCAAGGTCGCGCTGAATATCAACAAATGGCATGGTAAGAGCAGATAGCCTGCCCACAACGACGTAATCTGTAAACAGTGAAAAAGGCGCGTGAGCGTTTGAAGCCAAATTGTCGCGCTCCAACAATCGTACGGCCTCTTTGAGACGTCTTCGGACCCGATTGCGAACAACCGCGTTTCCAACTTTTTTTGTAACAGTAAATCCAAGGCGAGGCGCTTCCCCAGCCAATTGCCGATGTTCTTCTACTTGGTGTTGCCAAGCTTGAAGCACAAGCGCACGGCGCACTTGTTTGTGCCCGCGCGCTACGCGAAGAAAATCAGAACGTTTTTTTAGCCGGTCCATAAACCCGCAGCCAACTTAGGAAGCTGGCAAGCCATTCTTAAGCTGAAAGGCTCTTACGGCCTTTTGCGCGGCGAGCAGCAATTACCCTACGACCACCTTTTGTAGCCATACGTGCGCGAAATCCGTGACGGCGTTTACGAACCAGGCGGCTCGGTTGGAAGGTACGTTTCATCGATTCAATCGCCGCCACAAGAGCGACCCTCTTAAAATACTATCTCTGCGTCGTTAGACGGGGATTCATGATGGCAACGTAGTTTTGATCGTCAAAAGACCAACATTTGCCAAGGTCAGCGGGCTTATAGTCAAGATTGGCAACAAAAGTCAATTGATAGGAGGTCATAAATCTCTGAAAATTAAATGTGCCGTGTTCACGAAGCCCACTTTAAAATTCACAGCCGCGTGAGACCTGTTTGACCCTTCTCTCACTTATGGGTGAGACCCGCGAATATCCCTTTCGTTTTGCCACCAGACCGCTATCTAAGCAACATGAACAACGCGATCAATGTACAGCGGCTCAGTCAAAAGAAACCCTGTATCAACGCAAAGCTTGAAGATAGTGAAAAGGGGCAAGTATGATGACGTCCGAACAAATAGAAAAACCGAACACTCTGGTTGATGCCCCGGCAAACACCGCAGAACAAAAAGAGGTTGTAACCAAATTGAAACGTTGGCTCCCACTTATCGCCATTGCTGCCTTTATGGTCGTAGCGGTTTCACAAGGTTGGCACAAAGCTCTTTCATTAACGACTCTAATTGAAAACCGGGAAGCTCTGGGCGCATTCGTTGAAGAAAACTTCGCATTGATGCTCCTAGGTTTTGCAGGGCTGTATGTTGCGGTTGTTACGCTCTCCCTACCCGGAGCAGCCATACTGACACTTTCAGGTGGATTTCTCTTTGGCTGGTTTGTTGGCGGGCTCACAACAGTAATTGCAGCAACCATTGGTGCAACTTTCCTATTTCTCGCTGCAAAGACCGCTTTTGGTGCTGTCCTACGTCAAAAGGCCGGTCCATGGATGGAAAAACTGAGTGCAGGATTTGAAGAAGATGCATTTAACTATCTTCTGTTCTTGCGGCTTGTTCCTGTTTTCCCGTTCTGGCTCTGCAACCTTGCGCCAGCAATGCTTGGTGTGAAGCTGAAAGACTATGTCAGTGCAACGTTCCTCGGCATTATTCCAGGCACTTTTGCATTCGCCTTTACCGGCAGCGGTCTTAACAGTGTGATTGAAGCACAACGCGCTGCCAACGCAGATTGCATCAACAATCCAGACTGCGCGATCGAGTTTAGTGTCAGCAGTCTTGTAACACCAGAAATCCTCGCTGCTTTTGCCGCTCTGGGTGTTGTTGCACTTATCCCTGTAATTTTGAAACGGCTGCGCAACCGCAACGCTGCTTAACGTTAAGAATCATAGAAAGAATTTGTCATGGGCGAAACTCTCACACCTGATATCTGCGTCATTGGTGCTGGCTCTGGCGGCCTATCCGTCGCTGCAATTGCTGCTGCATTTGGCGTATCTGTAGTCCTTATCGAAAAAGGTAAAATGGGCGGAGACTGCCTCAACTACGGTTGCGTACCTTCCAAAGCCATGATTGCGTCAGCAAAAAGTGCGCATTCGATCCGAAATTCAGACAAGTTCGGGATCAATGTTCCCGATCCTGTGGTCGATTTCCAAAAGGTCCACGACTATGTGCACTCGGTTATCGGTGCCATTGCTCCAAATGACAGTGTAGAGCGTTTCACGTCTCTTGGTGTGCATGTCATCGAGGGCGCTGGCAAATTCATCAATCCGCGAACTGTTGAAGTAAATGGAATTCGTATTCGAGCGCGCCGGTTTGTTATATCAACCGGTTCCAGTGCCGCAACGCCACCTATCAAAGGCCTTGAGGATGTACCCTACCTTACCAACGAAAACATATTTGAGCGCACCGAAGCACCTGATCATCTGATTATTATTGGTGGCGGCCCTATTGGTATGGAATTGGCTCAAGCTCACCGCCGTCTTGGCGCACAAGTTACAGTGCTTGAAGCTTTCAAAGCCTTGGCGAAGGACGATCCGGAACTGACCGAGATTGTTATCGAAAGCTTGGAAGAAGATGGCATTGTCATCCGCGAAGAAGTAAAAATTGCGCGCATTGAAAAATCTGGCAGTGGCGTAGCAGTTGTTTTGGATACGGGTGATGGCGAAGAAATTATTGCCGGCAGCCATTTGCTCGTCGCAGCAGGCCGCAAGCCCAATGTGGAAGGCCTTGGCTTAAAAGATGCACGCATTCGCTACGATCGAGCCATTAAGGTTTCCAAAAGCATGCGTACATCAAACCGCCGTGTTTATGCCATTGGAGATGTGTCTGGCAGCCTTCAATTTACCCACATGGCAAACTACCACGCCGGCCTTGTCATTCGCGCAATATTGTTCCGTATGCCGGTTAAGGAGAATCGCGAGATTATTCCTTGGGCGACCTATACTGACCCTGAGATGGCCCACGTTGGTTTGACCGAAGAACAAGCGCGTAAACGCCATCGCTCGATAAATGTATTGCGTTGGCCATATGCAGAGAATGACCGCGCACAGGCCGAGGGAAAAACCGGCGGGTTGATCAAAGTAATGGTCACTAAAAAAGGCAAAATTCTAGGCGCGTCAATTGTTGGTTTCCAAGCCGGCGAGATGATCAATATGTGGTCTCTGGCGATTTCGCAAAAAATGAATATCAGTGCAATCTCCGGGTACATATCGCCTTACCCAACAGTCACAGAAATCAGTAAACGCGCAGCCGTCACCAACCTGTCGGGTGCCGCCCAAAACAAATGGGTACAACGGGTTATCCGTTTGCTGAGAAAGTTTGGCTGACTTTAGACCGTACCGACTGTCTTCAATTTGCACTGTGGATGAATTTCCGCCTGCGACATGACAACGGTCTGGGTACGAAAACGCTCAATGATTGAGCGGACAAATGGCCTAATGCCTGGGGATGTCAGCAATACTGGCACTTCCCCGGCTCTGGCAGCCCCCTCATAACGATCCTGCAATGCTGTTACAAAGTCTTGTAACTTGGAAGGTGCCATGGCGAGCTGGCGATTATCGCCTTCGCCAATCATTGCTTCTGCAAACTCTTGTTCCCATTGCGGAGACATCGGCAGAATTGGCAAATAGCCGCCCGGTGCCCGGTTCACATTGCAAAGCTGCCTTGCAAGTCTGGCCCGCACTTGTTCCGCCATCCATTGAGGGCTTCTATTGCTGCCTGCTGCTTCTGCTACACCTTCCAAAATCGCTGGCAAATCTCGAATAGAAATGCGCTCTGACAGAAGTATCTGAAGCACGCGTTGCAGTCCGCTCATAGTGATTTGTGACGGAATGATATCATCAGAAAGTTTCTTATGTTCACTGGGCAATTCATCGACAAGTTTTTGAACATGCGCATAGCTGAACAATTCTGCAATATTGGTTTTGATGATCTCAGTTAAATGAGTGATCAGAACCGTTGCCGGGTCTACGACCGTCAGGCCGCGGGCCTCAGCATCATCGTGAAGTGCAGATTCGACCCAAGTCGCAGGAATTCCAAAAGTTGGCTCGGTTGTATGATGTCCTGGCAGGCTAATTTCACCACCGGCTGGATCCATTACCATTAAATGGTCGGGATACAAAGTCCCGGTTCCCGCATCGATTTCCCGGATCTTGATAACGTAGTCACCGCCGGTCAATTGAATATTATCCAGTATGCGAACAGACGGCATAATGAAACCGAGATCGAGTGCCATTTGTCGACGTAGTGCCTTGATTTGATCACTCAACATATCTTGGCCTGCTGCACCATTGATTAACGGAACAAGACCATATCCGAGCTCTACACGCAGCTCGTCCATTTTAAGCGTATCGGTGATCGGCTCATCTTTGGGCTCAAGGTCAGCTGCTTCGGCCACCTTTACGGCAACCTCTTCTGCGGCTTGATTATCTTGATTCTTAGATGAACGATACGCAAAGAATGCGGCTCCAAGGCCAAGTGCCATGAATGGAATAAATGGCAGACCAGGCAAAAATGCCATTGAAATCATAACCGTCGCAGAAAGGCCCATTGCTTTCGGATAACCGGACAATTGCTTGATCAAAGCTTTGTCAGCAGCGCCTTTCACCCCAGCTTTGGACACCAAAAGACCCGCGGCAATGGATACGATAAGTGATGGAATTTGACTAACCAAACCATCACCAACAGTCAAAAGCGTATAGGCACGTGCCGCATCGCCGGCGGACATTTCCATCTGTGCGACACCAATGATCATACCGCCGATAACGTTGATGAATGTGATCAAAAGGCCCGCAATTGCGTCACCACGAACAAATTTGGAAGCACCATCCATTGCCCCAAAAAAGGCACTTTCATCTTCCAACTCTCGGCGGCGGGTTTTGGCTTCCATTTCATCGATGAGACCCGCGGAAAGATCGGCGTCGATTGCCATCTGCTTGCCGGGCATCGCATCTAGATTAAACCGCGCTGCAACTTCAGCAATTCTTCCGGAACCTTTTGTAATCACAACAAAATTCACGATCACAAGAATACCAAAAACGATAATCCCGATAACAAAATTGCCTTGCATCACGAAGTAACCAAAGGCCTCGATTACCTTGCCTGCCGCACCTGTTCCTTCATGCCCGTTTGACAAAATCAGACGCGTTGACGCCAAATTTAACGAGAGACGTAGCATAGTCGCGATCAGCAGAATCGCAGGGAAAGAGGAGAATTCCAGAGGCGTTTGAATGAACAACGCCGTCATCAAAATCAAAACTGAGAAAATGATTGAGAGGGCCAGCAGCATATCCAAGGCCGCTGACGGCAGCGGCATGATCAACACCATTATGATGAAGAGCACACAAATCGCGAGACCTAGATCTGCTCGTTTGGTCAGCTGTTCTAGACCTGGAAATTTAAACCCGGATGTTACTACTGCTGGAGCTTTAATATTTTCTGCCGCATCACTCACAAATTTTGCCTTTAAGACATCATGGCCGGAACGGGCCGCTGACTTCCAGGCGCTGCAACAGCCAGCCCTTCTTCAGTGTATTGGTTTAATTTGTTGCGCAAAGTACGAATAGAAATGCCCAAAATATTTGAGGCATGTGTCCGATTACCCAAGCAATGATCCAGAGTGTCCAAGATCAACTCACGCTCGACATCTGCCACAGTACGTCCAACCATTGTGCGGGTGGCTGCAGCAGCCACTTCAGCTGCACGGGCGCTTGTACCAGAAGCAACAGAACCGAAAGCGCCCTGTTGCGGCATATTCAAAACGGTCTCTGTAATTGGAGTCTCACCGGACAACAATACGGCTCTATGAATAGCGTTTTCCAATTCACGCACATTCCCGGGCCATTTTGCGGTCGAAAGAATTGTTTCAACGTCCGTACTCAATGGCCGAGCAGTAAATCCATTTGCGACGGCATATTTTGCACTAAAGTACTTTGCCAGTTTCACGATATCCAATGGCCGTTCTCGTAGAGGAGGGACAGCCAGATTCACGACATTGAGACGATAGTAGAGATCTTCTCTGAACCGTTTTTCCTCAACAGCTTGCATCAAGTTTAAATTGCTGGTGGCCAACACGCGAATATTGACCGAAATCGGTCGTTTACCGCCAACACGGTCAATTTCTCTTTCTTGAAGAGCCCTAAGCAATTTGGCTTGAAGGCGCAAATCCATCTCGCTGATTTCATCCAACAATAACGTACCGCCATCTGCTTCTTCAAACTTTCCAATTCTGCGCGCGGTCGCACCTGAAAAAGCTCCTTTTTCATGGCCGAATAATTCAGATTCCAACAATTGCTCCGGAATGGCGGCGCAATTCAACGAAACAAATGGCGCGCTTGAGCGTCGGGATTTTGCGTGAATATGTTTGGCAAAAACCTCTTTGCCAACACCGGACTCGCCCGTGATGAGAACAGTAGCATCTGAAGGTGCAATTTGCTCAGCCATTGCAATAAGTGCTTTGGTTTTGGGGTCTTCAAAAACCAGATCACTGTTTTCCTGTGCAACCGCTGCCAAAATCGCTGCAATCAGCTCTGGTTCAGGTGGCAGGGGAATGTATTCCTTTGCTCCAGCTCGAATTGCTGCGACGGCAGCGTCGGCATCCGGATCAATCCCGCAAACGACAACATCCACGTGAATGCGAGCTCTTTCTAAGCCTGCAATCAGCTCTTTAATGTCGAGCGTGACATCAGCCATTACCAAATCGAAGCTGGTGCCAGCGTTGAGCGCTTGCAAAGCCTGACCAACGCTTATCGCATGAACGACCTTTGCCCCTTCAGCCATGGCCATTTTCGTTGCAAGGGTCAACTGACCGTTAAGGGTCCCGACTATAAGAATACGCATTGGTTGCCCCTAATTATCCATTTTAATAATCTCAGTCATGGTCACACCGAGTTTGTTTTCGACCAAAACAACTTCCCCACGTGCCACAAGGCGATCATTCACATAAATGTCGATCGCTTCACCAACTTTGCGATCCAGTTCCACCACTGCGCCTTCGTCAAGCCCAAGTAATTCGCTCACTGGCATCCGGGCCCGCCCAAGGATTGCAGAGACTCTGACCGGAACATCGAACAATTTCTCCAAATCGGCAGCCGTTCTTGGTGTCGAAGAAGCGTCGCCTACCGCCTTTGTCGTTGCACTTCCATGATCATCCAAGGGCAGCGCCCCTGCCGATTCGCCGGAGGCATTTTCAGTGTCACTCATGCTTTATCTCCGAAATAATTCGAAATCTCTTTTTGCAGAACGGCTTCTGCTGCGCTTAGATCTCTGACAAGTTCACCATCAGCCCAAACCAACCGAATATCTGCCTCAGTCCACTCTGCTTCAGTCTTTACTATCAAACGCCCGGAGAAACCGTGTTCGTCTAAAAGCTCTATTAGTCTGGGTTTGACTTCTTCGGCAGTGTTTTGCGGCAAATGCAAAATTAGATGCGGTACGTCGGATAGATCGCTGATCACGCTGCTCAACATTGCTTCGATTTCTGCATGAGGCGCTTTTTGCAACGCGGCATTTGCAAGAAATTTTCCGATAGAAAATGCCATGGCAGATGCCTGTTTTTCCAAGCGATTGTGTTGTTGCGTACGGGTAGAAAGCAGATCGGATACAGATTTGACCACTTTCTTCAAATGCGCAGTTAGCGCCTCAGCTGCAACTGCTTCTGAAGAAGTCCGCCCAACCTCTTCGCCTTCTTTTCTAGCCGTCTGCAATTCAACTTTATGTCTTTCCAATGCCGTAGCATGAACTGCCTGCAATTCTGATAAACGCTCTTCCATAGTCAGAGCATTCTGCGATAGGTCGAGGTCAAATTTGAATGGTACGGCATCTGCATTTACAGGGCTCATGAGCATTTCCATTGGATCAGGCTAAAACCTAATAGACCAACTCGTCCTCTGCCTGGTTCGTCGCAATCACAATGTCACCTTTAGCCGCCAAATCCTTAGCTGTATTGACCATTCCGCTTTGCGCTTCATCAACATCCTTCAAGCGCACTGGGCCGAGAGCCTCCATGTCGTCCTTCAGCATTTTTGCAGCGCGTTGAGACATATTTTCAAAGAATAGATCGCGCATCGCATCGCCCGCACCTTTGAGCGCAAGGGCGAGCTGAACCTTGTCAACAAACCGCAGCAGACCTTGAATGGCGGTTCCATCCAGTTTCCCGAGATCGTCAAATGTGAACATGAGATTTTTAATTTTTTCAGCAGATTCTTCGTTTTCCTCCTCAAGCGAGGACATAAACCGGCTCTCAGTTTGCCTATCGAAGCTATTGAAAATATCCGCCATTAATTCGTGTGGATCGCGCTTGCTGCCGCGTGATAGGTTTGCCATAAATTCAACGCGGAGCGTTTCTTCAATCTTGTCCAAAATATCTGTCTGCACAGATTCCATGCGCAGCATCCGATTGATCACTTCGAGTGAAAACTCTTCTGGAAACAGGCTCAGGACCCTGGAAGCGTGGTCAGATTTGATTTTAGACAGCACAACGGCAACAGTTTGCGGATATTCATTTTTCAGAAAGTTTGCCAACAAGGTGTCCTGAACATTGGAAAGTTTTTCCCACATGTTCCGACCAGCTGGGCCGCGAATCTCTTCCATGATTGACGCAACTTGTTCCTTGGGAAGCATGGAACCCAACAAACGCTCGGTTGATTCAAAGTTGCCCATGACCGCACCCTTGGAAGACAGTTTTGCAACGAAATCCACCAAAAGCTCTTCCATCATTGATGGAGAAACTGGGCCTAGACGCGCCATGGCTAGGGAAATTTCTTTTATCTCAACCTGATCCAATCGTTCCCATACACTTGCGCCGTGTTCGCCGCCCAAGGACAGTAAAAGCAGTGCAGCACGGTCTACACCATTTAAATTGCGATGCTGCGCGGTGTCGGAAACTTCTACTTCAGGGGCACCTGCAAGAGCGTTCACTATGCGGCCTCCTGCAACCAGTTACGTAGGATTGCTGCTGCTTCATCAGGGCTGTTATCAACCATTTCACTTACTTTTTTCACCATATCGGCACGTGCCGCTCCGGCCGCTTGTGCGTCTTCTAAGCGTGGATCACGTGGGCCAGCATTTGGATTATCTGGATCAACCACTCCAGTTCCATCAGCGTCACTTGTTCCAGCTAGAATTGGTTGTTCTTCAGGTGTGAGGATACGTTTCACAAGCGGACGTAGGATGAAGAGAACCAGAAGCAATGTCATAAGAAGCATGACAACAAGTTCTGCTATTTGCATCATGTCGGAAGTTGTAAAGTCAAAGAAACCAGCTTCAGCGAGTGTGCCTGGTTCAGACGAAGCGTTTGCAACAAACCGCATATTCACAACTTCTACCAAATCACCACGGGCTTCTTCAAAACCAATTGCAGAGCGCACGAGCGTAGCGATTTGTTGAAGCTGTTCTTCCGTCCGAGGCTCGTAGCTGAGGGCGCCATCTTCCGCTTGAGTGTAAATTCCATCAACAAGCACTGCCACAGATAGTTTTTTGACCTTACCGGCTTCGGTAATCTCAGTCGTGGTAGTGCGGGAAATTTCGTAGTTCAGAACTTCTTCGGTCGTTTCCCTAGCTGAATTGGAACCGGCTTCTCCGTCTGCGGCACCTGCTCCAGGCAGCTCATTGCCGACGGTCACGCCACCATCAGCTGTTTTTTCTGCCGCGGTGGTATTTTCTGAACGAGATTGAGATGAGCGAACAACCTGGCTGTTAGGATCGTAGATATCAGCCGTTTGTGTAACTCGATTGCGCTCCAGCTCGGCGGTAACTTGAACCCTTGCGCGGCCGTCGCCTACAACCTGAAAGACAATCTCTTCTACAGCACGACGCAGCCTTAACTCTTTGGATGAACGGCGTTCATCCAAAGAGTTAAGCATTCCAGCTCCAACTTCGTCGCCCTCACCGCTTGCCAGCAATTGACCATTTTCATCAACAATTGCAACTTTTGAAGGCTTCAAACCAGGCACAGCGGATGCTGCTAAATGTTTTATAGCCTGTATTTGCCCTACACTTAGTTCTCCGCGGACTTTAATTGCGATCGAGGCTGTTGGGAGTTCAATCTCCCGCTGAAAAAGCTGGCGCTCTGGAATCACCAGATGCACACGGGCTTGGACAACTCTTTGCAGCGAACGGATTGTGCGAGACAGCTCGCCCTCCAAGGCGCGCAATCTATTAATATTTTGCACAAAGCTGGTTGCACCAAGCGTATCGCCACGATCAAAAATCTCGTATCCAACACTTCCACCAGATGGCAGGCCGCTTTCCGCAAGGCTCATGCGCAGTCGGAGAACATTGTCTTTAGGAACCAAGACAATAGAGCCCTCATTGCGCACATCGTATGGAATTGCTTGTGATTCCAGTTGTTCAACAATTGCCGAAGAGTCTTGGAAAGTAAGCTCTGTAAACAGCGGCACCATATAGGGTGCTGTCACGCGTGAAATTATTAACGCAAAGAAGCCAACCAGAACAGCTGCCACAACACCCATTGCCGCCAAACGCACGACACCAATTGATTGAAAAAAACGGGCTAGTTCCGGCACAAATTGCTCATCTACAAGAGTAATGAAGTCCCAGATGCGGAATCGCTTCTGGTAGGAAAAATTTACCTACCGAACAGTAAACAACTTCTTAACAAGAATTAAGATTGTGTGAATTCGCGCATTTTGACACACCTGTTCTAAAGTAGGCGAAACTGAGCCAGGTCGCTTCAGCAGGCATAAAAAAACCGGCGTTTCCGCCGGTTTTCTTAGTTTCTGAAGCGATATCTTATCGATATTGCTGTATTCGTGTTGTACGTAATCCTGCTAATCCATGGCTGTCTATCGATAGTTGCCATGAGAGAAATTCCTCAACCGTTAGGGTGTAACGGGTACAGGCTTCTTCCAAGCTCAATAGACCGCCTCGAACAGCAGCCACCACTTCTGCCTTACGACGTATCACCCAACGTCTAGTAGACGGAGGTGGCAAGTCAGCGACAGTTAACGGCGACCCGTCAGGGCCAATCACGTATTTTACACGCGGTTTTATGCGATCGGTCATCAGTACTCTCACACTCAAATCTGATGTGACCAGACACGAAGACCATACCCCCAACGCCTTAAATTTTACCTAAGGTGGCTGAAAGGATTTGCTAATAAATTGAATGAAACATTTACCATGCGGTTGCAGGGCGAAAACGGCGCCTATTGATTGAGCTCAACTGCTGTCAAAGAGGTAATTGGCACGCGCGTCTCTCCAACCAACAAGGCGGATGGGAAAGATTTGAAATCGACACCCGTCACTTGACCAGAAATTTCTGTTGATACATCAACAAGATCACCAGCCGCGTTTCTCGCCTCAACCGTTATGCTGTAGAGGCCGTCCGGGGCCACTGTAGCATCATTGGTAGTCCCATCCCACGTATAGTCGGTTTGGCCGGCTGGTAGTGACCCCTCATCGCTGTATACAATTGTACCTGCCGCATTGCGGATAGTCACACTTGTTTCAGCAGCAGCTGCTGAAGTATTTAGATTCCAGGTAGCTGCGCCATCCTTCAGTGTGGTGGCTGCGCCCTCAGCAGTTATGCTTTTTCCAAGATATCCAACCAGACTGGTTGCTTCATTTGAAGCGCTCAACGCAATGAGCGAGGCCAAAGAATCATTTGTCTTGATTGCCTGCTCTACTGAAGAAAATTGAACCAATTGTTCCGTGAACGAATTCGCATCCATTGGCTCCAATGGACTTTGATTTCTCAATTGAGCCGTGAGAATTTGCAAGAATTGGTCATAATTCTGGACGAGTTCATTTTGGTCACTGCTCGTCGTTGAGCCAGTAGTCGCGGTTTGCGCGGCACTGATTGCTGCTATGTCCATTTTTTGTTTCCTACTGTCATATCGACAAATCTATCTGGCTAGACATTCCAACTAGAATATTGCTGGCGCGATAGGCGTTTGCGATATTCTCCATAATATCCGGTGTTGAAGCATCTTGGTCATCGGCTTCTGCTGCATCAGGATGTCCTTGATACTCTTGATCGGATGCTGTTTGAGACTGCTCTCCACGACCTTGAGAAGATTGCTGAAACCCTCCCATGTCGCTTGAGGGCAGGTTATTTGTGGCTACACCACGATCTACCCCACCAGGTTGCGTGTTTTGATTGCCGGCGGTTTGCGCAGCGGTAGATTGAGCAGTGGAATTGGAGTTGTTTTGGTTCGCTGGAGCAGATTGCTGATTTAGCGGGGAATTTTGCCCCTGACCTGGGCGCTGATCACCGACATTATCTCCCATGACATCGCCCATGCGCATAGCGGTGCTCGCTGACTTGAGCGCGATGGTGAGATCACTGGTGCTTGTATTGAAGCCCTGGGCCTTCAAGGCTTTTTCCAAGCCTGCCAAGTCTTTTTGAAGAAGAGCAAGTGTCTCAGGTTTTTCCACCTGCATTTGTGCCGTCAGCTTGGCATTGTCGCCAACGTTTAATCGTATGGTCACCGTCCCCATAGATTCTGGAGAAAGGCGAATTGTGAACTGATTATTGCCATCAGCTTTTTGCCGCGCCATCTGCACCGCGATGTCAGCCGTATTAATCGTTGGGTTAAGCGTCCCACGGGGAGCCGAGCTGCCTTGGCCTTCCATCTTTATCGGTTGGCGCATAGCACCATTTGCCAGCGGAGCTGACGCGTTCAAATTGGTCGTGCTTGTAGAGGTGCTTTGCGCGGCTGGCTCAGCAAGCTGCACGCCCGCATCTAAGCCTGGTGCGTTCGAAAGCAAGGTCGCGGTGTTTTGCGTGTTCTGCTTTGCCTGACTACCGTTCTGAGATGCATCCTTTGCAACAGCCATCTGATTTAGAATTGTATTCGACAATTCCAGCGGCTTTGCAATTGGCACATTGGTTTGGTTCGCTGAATTTGCGCTTGGCAGCGTTTGCGTCGTGTTATTCTTCGTTGTCTGTTTTTCAAGAGCGGCATTTTCCGGCAACAGGTCTGCAACGGCAATAGCCGCTTGTTGAAGCGGATTGAAACCAATCTTGGCACTTTGTTGGTTCGTGGCGTTCAAAGGTGTGACTGGTTTCATTGCTCCAACTGGATTGTCTAAAGTGGGGACAATAGGTCGTTGGCTTTCACTACTTGCAAGTAAGTCGAGGGTTTCTTGGGACGGTGCCGCTTCGGCTTCACCTTCAGCGCCAAGACCTATTACTGCACCTGAGAGGATCGCCTCAGGCAATGACGTGTTTGTTGCGATATTTGCAATTTCATTGGCCGCCGAACTCGTGCTGACAGCAAGCAAGGCAGAAAACGCCCCCTCGCCAAGTGGCGAGCCGGCGATTGGCGGCTTGGTCAGTCCATTCGATGGTGCATCTACAGTTGACAACTGCTGAAGCGGCGAAACGATCATTGCATACTCCAAAATGCCGAGACGTGTTCGGCACCTATGTGTATGCAAACTGTGGGCCACAATTTTTATCTATATATTACAGCCACTTAAAATTTCAGCCTCCACACTAGTGGCAACAGGAGGAAAGATTTACCTACTACATCGGCAATTCTGGCCAGTAGGAATTTGGACAAATATGAAGATGAAATCCCACTGCTAGATAAAAGTGATCGATACAAACCCAATAATTCTCAAGGTTGAATTGGTTTTTGATCATATTTGCCTATATGAAGGTCCTGTCGCTGGCTATTTGGCGACCCCAATTGAGCATCATGAAGCGTTAAAATGTTAAACAGTCTTGATTTACCAGGAAAACCTGAAGACACGCGGATCGTTGTCGCTATGTCTGGCGGCGTGGATTCCTCTGTCACAGCAGCCTTGCTGAAACGTCAAGGATACCAAGTCGTTGGCATGACATTGCAACTCTATGATCATGGCGAAGCGACACACCGCAAAGGTGCTTGCTGTGCAGGGCAGGATATTCATGACGCGCGGCGCGTGTCTGATATGCTGGATATGCCGCATTATGTGCTCGACTACGAACAGAAATTCCGTGAGCAAGTCATCAATCCATTTATGGAAAGTTATGTGGCGGGCGAAACGCCGATCCCATGTGTGGCTTGTAACCAGACAGTAAAATTTTCTGACCTGCTGGAAACTGCAAAAAGTCTTGGAGCAGCAGCGCTGGCAACCGGCCACTATATTGGTAGCAGGATGCGGGAAGATGGACATCGGGAATTGTTCAGACCAGTAGATCATAGCCGGGATCAGAGTTACTTCCTGTTTGCGACCACACAGGAACAGCTTGATTTTATTCGCTTTCCGCTTGGAAGCCTCACCAAAGCAGAAACTCGCCAGATAGCTGAAGACCTAAATCTGCATGTCGCTAAGAAACAAGACAGCCAGGATATCTGTTTCGTTCCAAATGGAAGTTATGCAGATGTGATTTCGCGCTTAAAACCCGAAGCCGCCGAACATGGCGAAATCAAGCATCTTGATGGAACGGTCTTGGGAACCCATAAGGGCATCATCCACTATACTATCGGTCAGCGACGCGGCTTGGGCATCTCATCATCCGATCCCATTTACGTGGTGCGGCTCGATGCGAAAAAACGCGAAGTTATTGTTGGCCCGCGCGGAGCTCTTGCCACCGAAACAGTGTTTTTGCGTGATGTAAACTGGCTAGGCACTCCTAGTCTTGATGCAATCCCAGAGGCAGGTCTTCCGGTTTACGCAAGGCTACGCAGCACCCGCCCGCCAACGCCTGCGACCCTGTTTGCTGACTCAGATTTCGTGTGGTGTAAACTCACCGAACCACAAGATGGCATTTCGCCCGGGCAAGCCTGTGTAATTTATGAAGACGAGAATGACGACACACGAGTGTTTGGTGGTGGGTGGATAACATCCACCGATCAGGGAGGCAGTTCTGCAAGCGACGCCAGCAAAGCGCTAAAGCAAAATTCTGTCGAAGATTTCCTGATTGCTTAGTGAAAGAACTACCCCTTTTGGACGGCGTTTGAATTGATTTTGAAACACATCACCAACAGCGCTTGACACCAATGTGTGCGCTCTCTTATATGCGCGTAATTCGACAGTATGTTGGATTACGTTCAAGGTCTTATGAAGACTAGGGCGGAGTAGCTCAGCTGGTTAGAGCAGCGGAATCATAATCCGCGTGTCGGGGGTTCGAG